>CAYNNG010000006.1:14503-68251 GCA_964398655.1 uncultured Oscillospiraceae bacterium | reverse complement strand
ACGTCTGAGACCGGGCCGGGCCACCGTTAGACGAAGGCATCTGAGACCGGGCCGGACTAGCATTAGGAGAAGGCATCTGAGACCGGGCCGGGCTAGCGTTAGGAGAAGGCGTCTGAGGCCGGGTTGGGCTGGCAGCGGGGCCAGGTTTAGCAGCTTGCGGCCGAGCTGGGCTAGGTCCTGAACTAGGAGCTTGAGGCCGCGCCTGACTAGGGCTAGAGCTTGGAGCAAATCCGGCTCCTGACCCAGCTCCAGAACCTGTCGAAACATTGGGATGGAGGCTGTGCTGCAGGATGCGCTGCCTTTGCTGGCGGTAATAGTGGCGGTCTTGCAGGTTTTGTTCGCTCTTGTCCTGGGGATAAAAGAGCCGGCCGTGGCGGATATCCAGAATATAGGGGACCAGCACGCAGCGGCTGGAAAGTTTAGGCAGGTAGTTAACCGCAGAAACCGCGGAAGACAGCATCTCTGTATCAGATTCCATATCTGAAATCAGGAGGATGGCGTTGCGGCGGATCCGGGTTTTGGCTTGCAGAACATAGGCCGCGGCCTCTTTGAGATGGCGGTCCGCGATCAGGACATTAAGCATGGGCTTGTAAATCAGGATAAAGCGCTCCTGCTGGCCGACCCCTGTGTTCTCCATGACAATGCCGAAGGACTGCCGGCTGACTTCTCGAAAGCCCGCCGCCTTCAGGTCGTGGAGCAGGGAGACCAGGACCTTGACCCCTTCTAAGTTTCCATTGGGGGGAAAGGCCTGGTAGCGGGTAAGTTTAGCCAGGTCCTTTAAGCTCTCAGGGTCCGCGGGATCGTAGCGCTTAAAAAGATAGGCGGAAGACAAGCTGCGGATGGCATCTATCGCGAGTAGGAGGTAGAGCACCAGGGCCAGGTAAAGGCCATAACGCAGGAAGCTCAGGGGGCCCAGGCGCTGCAAGGCTGCCCTTTGGCCCCATAAATAGATCAAGGCTGCCGCCAGTACAAGCAGGACAGCTACTTGATTAAAAATTTCACTAATGAGACTGCGTTTCTTTTTCATCTTTTATCGGTCCCCTGATTTTTCGGTCCTCTGAGCAAGGACCTAGTCACTACTCAAAGTTGGGATTCAGATAGCTCCTATTTTAGTCGTTCCCCTCAGTTTGGTAGATAAAGATCTCACCTAATTGCTTTTGTAAAAAATGCTGGAGGTCAGGCGCTGAGGCTTGTACTTGGCCTTGGAACAAGCCGCGTTTGCCTCCGCCTTGGACCTTAAAGGCCGACTTTAAGGCCTCATGCAGGGGCCCCAGGTCATAGTCTTCCGCATGGAAAACATAACGGTAGTGGTCGGTCTGGTCGGTCAGGGGGCAGAAGATCAATACTAGCTGCCTGCTCCGCTCCCCGATCCATTTGGCCAGAGTCTTTTGGTTCTGCTTGTCCAAGAGCTGGTCAAATAAGACTAAAGGCCGGCCGGCCGCTTGGTCAGACAGCAAGGTCAGCAGCTGACGACTGCGCCATTTCAGGGTCTCCGCGTCTTGGGCCATCTGGGCCAAGGGCTGCTCTAGGGCAGGCAAGAGCTCACGGGACTTGAGGGAATAGAGCTGAGAAATCCCCTCGGCTTGTTTTTGGAGCTGGGCATAGTCACGCAGGGCCCGGCGGCCGCACAGGGCAGTGAGGCGGACACCTCCCTTGTAATTGACCCCAGCCACAATCTTGATCAGGCCAATTTCACCCGTGCGGGACAGGTGGGTACCGCAGCAGGCGCAAAGGTCCACGCCCTCTACCTTAATGAGACGCACAGGACCTTCCAGGGCCTTCTTGGACCGGTAATCCAGGTCGTCCAGCTGGTCTAAGGGCGGAAAAATAATCTCTACAGGCAGGTTCTGGAAAACGATCTCGTTGGCCTCCCGCTCCAAGAGGGCGATATCTGCCGCTTGCAGGGGAACGTTGAAGTCCAGGGTCATCTCCGTTTCATTGACATGGAAGCCGACATTGACTGCCCCATAGTGCTGCTTGGCCAAGCCAGAAATCAGGTGCTCGCCCGTATGCTGCTGCATGAGTTCAAAGCGGCGGTCAAAGTCCAATTTCGCGGGATAGGTCTCCCCTACTTCCAAGGCTGCGTCGGTAAACTGTACCTGCTGACCCTCCACAAACCGCGTGTCCACCACCCGGGCAGGTCCGACCTGACCCCGGTCGCCTGGCTGGCCGCCCCCTTCCGGGTAGAAGGCGGAATCCTCCAGCACTACCTGGTAGAGGCCGTCCTGGTCGGGTCCGCTCACGGAAACCACCTTGGCGGGAAAACTCGACCGGTAGGGCTCACGGTAATAAAGGGCATGGAAATTTATCGACATAGGTGCCTGAACTCCTTTTTAGCAAATCAAGGTTAAACCATATTGTAGCAGATGGGCCCCAACTTCCATCGGCCGCGAGTCTCCTCACGCGCCAGCAGGCCTCACCCGGCAGACCGGGCCACTAATCGAGGACGCTAGGGCTGGGCAGGCGTGGACATGACCAAGACGGCGCCCGGCAGGATGTTGTAGGTCTTTTGTCGCCAGCCCGTAGTCTGCTGGGCTAGGAGCTTGCCGTCCCAATCGTATTCCCAAATCTCCGAACGTTCTGGCACGGCGTCCCGCAGGCGGAAGAGCTCCACCTCCTGGCCCAAATTGAGCACAAAAACCCGGGTCTCCTTGCGGTCGGCAAAGGCCAGGACCACCAGAGACTGGGGCTCATCTTCTTCATAGCCCGTAATCTTGACCTCGTAGGGGGTGTGGCCAGCCAGGCCTTGGCTGGCCTGGGTCAGTGCGGTCAAAATCTCCGGTGGCAGGCCGCTGGCATCCCGGGACATATTGGGCAGGGCCATAATGGCGTCCCGGCCTAAGCCCTGCAGGGTTTGAGCCAGGTAATCAGCCAGGCGCTGGCTCTCCCCCCGGGCCACGCTGCGGTAGAGGTCTGGGCGGCTGGCACCCAGGCGCAGGGGGTCACGCAGGAAACTCGTCAGCCGGCCCTCGCTTACAGAGCTGAGCTCCTCCCGGTTATATACCGGTACAACCTGTCCGTAATCTGCGGAGTGCGCGTCGGCGGAGGAGAGGAGGCTCCCCTCCTGGTAGTTCATCCCATCTACAAAGACCAGCTGATGGCTGACCAGGCCATACTCGGGCGTAGAGCTAATCAGCTCAATCGCCCAATCCACGAAGGCAGACCGTTCCCGGTCGCTGTTGTAGCTACTGAGTTCATCCTCCGTAAATTCTAAATAAATCGTGTCAAAAACTTCGTTCCAGCGGGAGATCGACCCATCCTGCAGGCGCCGCAGGCCGTAGTCGGATTGGCGGGAGCCAAAGAGATACTGCATGAGGTGGCGGAGCTCCGACTCTTCAATGCTGGAGGAGATGCAGAGCCAGGGGCTGGCATGGGCTTCTTCTGTCACCTGGAGGGCCTGGCGCAGGGTGCCGGCGTAGACGGGGACAAGACCCGCCTCATCCGTGAAGAGGTACTGGCCTTCTTGGGCAAAATAGTATTCCGAGGGCAAGCCGGACTGGCCCAGGGGCAGGTAGGAAAGGCGGAGGATGGTGGGCTGGAGCTCGGCCAAACGCTGCAAGTCTTCTTGGTAGGGGGTGTTGCGGTCGGCCTTAACCAGCCTGACCGAATCCAGGTAAAAATTATCCGCCTGGGCAAAGTCAAAATTCAGGCGCAGGTCAGAGTTCTCCGCCACGGACCAGGGAATAATAAACAAGACAGAATACTGAGACCAGTCGGTCGTGAGGTAGCGGCGCACGGGATCTGAGGGCATATTGGGCCCGGTCAGGTCCACCTCCACATATGCCTCTGGGCTGTCCGCCTTGGCCCAGAAGCTGAGTTCAAAGGCCGAATTACCTTGCATGAGGCCCAGGGACTCTGCGGTCAGAGGCTGGCTGATGCGGAGGTCTTGGGCCTTGAACTTGCCGGTATCCGGCAAAAAGCTGCCGGAGTAGATACCCACCAGCTGACGCTTGAGGGGGTTGCCCGCCGACAGGTCAGCGGGATCCAATTCCAGACCTGAATCTGACGCCGCCGAACTAGCCGCCTCCGGGCTGGGAGAAATAGCCAGGCTGGCCTGGCCGCCCAAAGGAGGCACCTGGTCTAAAACAGGCTGGACCTCCGCGTTGGGTGACCGGTACCAGTCGCCCGGCACCGTCTCCTGGGGGCTAAGCTTGGGTTCTTGGCTAGACCTGGCCTCCAGCTCATGCTGGCGGATACGGGCCCAGGGCAAGGGGGACTGCTGCTCTAAACGCACCAGGTCTCCCGCCAGGTAGTTCCCCTCCTCTAAGGGGGGATCTGTAATAATTTGCACACCCAGGATGGCCGAGGACAAGAGGCCCTGGTCCTGGGAAAGAATGAGGTTGGCGTCTGTGCTCAGGAAAATCCCTGTGACGCCAGACTTGCGGACCTGCCAGCTCTCCCCCGCGTCCACGCTTTCATAGAGCTGGCCCTGGTCATCTACCAGGAGCAGGTGCTGGTCGGAAATAATCAGGCAATCGACAAAATCTGGCAAAGGGCCTGCTGGCACGATCTGCCGGGGGTCGAAGGTCAGCTTAATCGCCGCCAGAGGGTCCCAAAACAGGGCCTGGCCCTCCCGGCCGGCTAAGAAGAGCTTGTCCTGCCAGCTGCTGAGGCAGAGCCAGTCTTGGGGATAAAGCTCTTCCCGCTCTGGACTGTTAGGCGTAAGGAGTTCTGACCAGTCCTGGCCATTGTTTGACCGATACAGCGCCGGGGTCGCGGTTAGAAGATAAACGTAGCCTTGGTCCTGAAAGATATGCTCGGTGCGGGGTCCTTGCGGGAGTTCCAAGGCTTGAAAATCCAGTTGCAGATTAGGGATATTCGGGGAATTTGCGGACTCCTGAGCGGGGGCGGGATATGCCGCAGGCAGCTTAGCCAGGTAGACTTGGCCTTGGCCATCCAGGGCCAGAACCAGGTAGAGGTCTTGGTCTTCCTCAGTCACGGGCAGACTGACCAGGCTCTTAAAGCCTGCCTCGCTGGTCTTCGTCACTAGGCTTGGGTGAACCCTGGGGCAGTGGGAAGTTCCCGCTACGCCTCCTTGGTCTGGGGCCTTGTTGTAAAGGCTATAGATACCCGCAGCCGACGGGTTGAGGATTTCCACCTGAGTCTGTGGGCCTGCGGGTCGATAAAGCTCTTCCAGGCCCTCCGGGGTCAAGAGATAAATACTGCCTGCGCGGTCTAGGGCCAGGGGGCCTTGGGGACCGGCTGCCAGTTGGACAAAGTCCTGCTGACTCTCACTTTGGAAGAGCTGGGGATCTCCGCGGAGCTGGGCCAGGATATAGCCCTGGCTGCCCGCCAGGAAAAGCTTGCCCTCCTGTTCCAGGCAGTCCTGCCACGAGAGCTGGGGGCTGGGTTCCAGGGGGAGGTCATAGCTATG
This sequence comes from uncultured Oscillospiraceae bacterium, assembly GCA_964398655.1. Lineage (GTDB taxonomy): Bacteria > Bacillota > Clostridia > Saccharofermentanales > DTU023 > SFFI01. The sequence goes on along the minus strand of CAYNNG010000006.1, from coordinate 62,877 downwards.
AAAGGCGGTAATTTGTTCCGGCAGGCAAGAGATAACCTGGCCGGTGTGCTTAACTCTGAGCTGGCCGCCCCGGTTGGACATGACCCGGAAATTAGCCCCGTCAAAAAAACTGTCTAAGGGGATCTCCGCCCCTTGGGAGGCAGATTGGTCACCCGAGGCAATCAAGATGGTGGATGCGTCTCCGCCCGCGGCCAGGAGGTCCTTGCGGTAAACCAGAGGTTCAAAGCCGCCATGGATAAGCAGGTTGTCCGCACCCAGACTGGCGAGGTTGATGCCATTGCCCACTACGGCTTGGCGGCTGGCTTCGCCCGCCAGCGCAATCTCAAACACCCGGTCGCCCGAGGCTGGGCCCGTGACAAAACTCACCAGGGCCAGGGCCGGCAGGGTTACCGCCAGCAGACAGGCAAGGAAAACCCACACATAGCGCTTTTTGAAACGACGGTTGAAGAGACGCTGCCACATAGACTAAAGGTCACGCCCGTCCCTATTCATCCACTTCTTTAGGCCGAGCCGCGCGAGCGATAAGGTAGGCCAGGAAGCTGACCAGGGCCACGATTTCCAAGATAAAGACGACCTGCATCAGCTGGGAGTCTTCGCCGACTAGCATGGGCAAGCCTCCGCCCAGGAAGTTAAAGAGCATGTGGGACAGGATAGACATGTGGAGGCTCTTGGTCTTGTAGTAAATGTAGCCAATAACCAAGCCGAGCACAAAGGCATACACGGATTGGATAAAGTTCGCGTGGATCAGGCCAAAGATGGCCGCCTGCAGAAAGATGGCGGTACCGTCCTTGGTGATCTGCCGCAATTCGCCCATAACCACACCCCGGTAAATCAGTTCCTCCATGATGGGTACCAAAACGCAGGTAGCCAGCAGGGCTAAGACCACATTGACGTTTTCGTCCGCGATCATGCTCATGAGCTGTTCGTAGACCTCAATGCGGGAGGAGATATAGCCTGAATACTGGGAGGCCCAGTCCAGAAAATACAGCCAGGCCATGGACAGACCCTGGGCCGCCAATAAGGCCCAGAGGGACCAGGCCCAATCCTTGCTCTGAGGCTTTTGAGTCATGACCACGTAGGGGTTGGCCTTACGCCTTTTCCACAGGTAAAGGCTGGTCAGGGGGATAATCACGCAGGCCGCGGCAATACTGGTAATAGCCGTCTTGTCCGCAGTCATCATTTCAATTTGGATCTGCTCCCAAAACTGGCTCCCGCCTCTGAGGTCTGCCTCCCCGCCGGACATTTTTCCCGGGAGGCTGGGCAGCACCAAAAAGACAGTCAAGAGGATGAAGACGACCGCCATAACCAGCTGGTGCAGGAGAATAAAACTCACGGCCCGAAAGACGTTACCCGGGCGAAAGCCACGACGGTTTTCAGGGTCCGGGAGGTCTTCTGCCAGGCTGTCGTGCTGGTAGCCAGGCTCGGAGGTCTGAGCGTTAGAGGGGGAATACTTATCCTTGTCGGGGTTGAACTGGTCCATGTTGGAGTTCCTTTTGGGCTTCCTGATAGCGTTGGAAGAAGAGCTCAAAAACCAGCTCCAATTCCTGGGGGTTGCGGATAGAACAGAAATACCTGGACCCATCCTCGCCCCGGTAGCTCCGCATGAGGACAATCTCGGGCTCGCCCTTGCGGCGTAAGTCCGGCTGGTAATGATACATTACGCTGTACTCACGGTTGCGGAATTCAAACACATCAATGACAGAAACATAATATTCCCGGCCGTTGGACTCATCCGTAATCACGGCCAGGACATTATCTTCTGCTTGGGCAGAGGGTGGGTTGGGGTATTTAGCAGCTGACATGCCTAGTCCTCGTCGTCCTCAGCATCCTCGTCAGCTTCGTCGCCATCCTCATCTTCGTCAAAGAATTCATCGAGGATTTGCTCGTAGGCATCGTAGATCTTATCGATTTCGTCTTCAGCCAGGGTCTCAATATAGGCTTCGTCGTTGTCGTCAAAACCCATACGGGCAATGAAGTATTCTTCCGCATCTTCGTCGTCAGGTACCAGAACGGCGTACTCTTCGTCCTCAAAGTCGAATTGGTCAGCCAAGAAAAAGCTGAAGGTTTCGCCGGTTTCAGGGTCTTCCAGTTCCAGGATGGGGTCGGATTCTTCTATGTCATCATCATCGAAATGGTCATGGTCACAGTGAGGGTCGCCACATTTGTGGTCGTCGTGATCAAAGAAAGGGTGCATATAAAAATTCATAGGAATCTCCTATCTCCGCGCTCTCGCGCTGCAAGCTTATTTGCCGGGTATGCTAGGCTTTCCCAACTGAGGAAATTATAACATAGGCTTACTTACTATTAATGTCTGGGCCCCCTGCCTGCTGAAAGTCCCAGGGCATTTATGTTAGAATTGATAAGATCAACTAGATAAGGGAGGCCGCTATGACAAATAGTGAAACTGCCCGCTTCGTTTTAGGCGGTGACCGCAAAAAGCAAGCCGGAGAGATAATGTCAGAGGTAATGTCCGCCTTGGAAGAGAAGGGCTATAACCCCATCAACCAACTAGTGGGCTATTTTGTCTCTGGCGATCCCACCTATATCACCAACCACAAGGGAGCACGGGCCACCATCCGTCAAATGGAACGCGATGAGCTCCTGGAAGTCATCATCAACGACTACATCGAAAATCTCCATAGTGGCAACTAATTTCTCCCGTATTTTAGCTTTAGACTATGGCACCGTCCGGGTGGGCGTGGCCATTTCTGACCCCCTGGGTATGCTGGCCCGCCGTTTGGAAACTATTGAACGGCAGGGCTCAGACGAAAGGGTTATTGCCCGTGTCCAGGAACTCTGCCAAACCTACGAGGTGGCAAAAATTGTCTTGGGGCTGCCCTTGCGGACCGATGACGAGCCGGGAGAGCGGGAAGCAGATACCCGGCGTTTTGGCGCAGACCTCGCCGCAGCTACCGGCCTGGAAATTATTTGGCAGGACGAGCGCTATACTTCTATCCTGGCCGAAGAAATCATGCGGCAAACCAAAGTCAAAGAAAAAGACCGCAAAAAGGTCATAGACCAGATTGCGGCCGAAATTATTCTGCAAGATTATCTCAACAGTAAAAATTAAATCTCTGCTATCTTAGACATCTGCTGCTCTAGGCACCTATTGCTATACGCATCTGTTGCTTTAGGCATCTGAGCGTTTGTAGGCGCACTTCATGTTATCTGAAGCCGCGACCAGGACCTTGTCTAAGAGCTCGTAGCTGGCCTTCTTGGCTTCTGCGGCAATTTCCTCATTAGCCTTGGCCAGGTAAGCCCGCGTGGTTTCCGGGTCCCAGGTAGGATCATAACCCTGGTCGTAGCGGTGGATAATTTCCCAACCCTTAGACTGGAGCTTGATCTGGTAACGCTCAATCAGGTTGCTGCATTCGCTATAGTGGGCGTCTGCCAGGGCCGCGATCAGGCGGTTAACCCAGTAGAAGCTCTCGGTGGTCACCAGGTGGTCGGTTTGGGCCAGATAGTCGGGCGTGGTATCAACATTGGCGTAGAAGGGCATCATGGCGTTAAAGATGTTGGAACCCAGGGCCAGCCATTCCAGGCACTGGATAGCTTCCGGCTGGTTGGGGCGGATTTGGCCCAGGCCCAGGAAGTTGTTGCGGTTGATGCCGATCGGACGGTACTTACCCTTGGTCTCCTCGCCGCCGTGCTTGCCATAGGGGTCATAGGGAGTGCCCTGGAAGTGGTGGGACATGGTGTACTTAACATCCTCCACCGTGATGAGGCGGTCAGGTTCCAGGCACCAGGGCAGGTCGTCAGATTCCGGACGGTAGTCCGCGTCAGGACCATCCCAAAGGGCGGCGCTGGGGCTGAGGTAACGCTGCAAAACCCAAGCCCGGGGTGTGTTGTAGACATGGTCTGCGTCGCTGTGGGACCCGAAGGCATCCCGGGGGTTAAGCGTGCCGTCCATGGATAAGTCCAGATGATAGTCGTCAATCAGGTCTTGGAGACCTTCAGAGCAGAGGTAGTCCACCTGTTCGCCATAGGCGTCGTCCAGGTCAAAGTAATCCAGACCCAGCTGGTTGGGCATGATCACATAGCATTCGTCGGGAACCCGGCGGGCAATCCAGTTATGGCCGCCGACCGTTTCCAGCCACCAAATTTCTTCCACATCCGAGAAGGCGATCCCGTTCATCTCACAGGTACCATATTCTTCAACCAGGCTGCCCAGGCGCAGGACACCCTCGCGGGCAGATTTAATGTAGGGCAGGACCAGGGTAACCATGTCCTCTTCTCCAATACCGCCTACTTGTTCCGGCTGGTAATCCGGGTCACCTTCCTGGCCTTGAGCCTTTTTATACATAACCAGAGGATCGGCGCCCTGGACCCTTTCGTTAGAGGTCAGGGTTTCTGTAGCGGTCATGAAGACATTGGAGTCGTTAAAGCCGCAGGCACCCCAAATACCTTCCTCCGGGGTGGCATTGGGCATAACGGTATAGCGCTGGGGATCGTCAGGCAGGTCCAGCTCAAGTTTAGAGAGGACAGCCTTGTAGTGGCGGGGCTGGTCCTCGGGCTGAACTACCCGGAAATTCTTGGGATTATAGGCGCCAGCGCCGGAGTCTTCGTTGCGGGCAACCAGGGTGGACCCGTCATAAGAGGCGAGTTTACCTACGAGTATGGTGGTACAAGGCATGCAGATACCTACTTTCTAAGTTCAGCATTTCTGGATCCTACTGGGGGCCAGGCCTGCCGAGGTTTTTGAAAATTCTTTGCTCACCCTATGATAATACTTTACGCCTGGAGGGGCGAGCACATAAGGCTCAAGGGTTTGCAGATCAAGGTCTCGCCTGCCAGGGCCTCCACTTTTGCCCGCCACAGGCCGCCCTGTTGGCCGCGCGTTCCTTCTCCCGCTGGGGAGAAATAGACTTGGGCAGGCAGGTAGTGGGCGGTGTAGCCTGAAAAGGCCGGAACGTCTGGCAAAGTTTGGTAAGCCCGCCGGTCCGCGAGGTCTACCGGCTGCTCTAAGATGACCTCCACTTCCCTGCCCAGGTATTTAGCCGCATTGGCCGCCGCCAACTTTTGCGCCAGATCTTCTAGGCGTTCAGCCCGGTCCTTCTTTACAGGCTCGTCTACCTGGGGCAGGCGGGCAGCTGGCGTGTTAGGCCTGGCAGAGTAGCGGAAAATATGTATGCGGGCGAAGGCCATCTCCTGGGCAAAGTCATAGCTGGCCTGGAAGTCTTCCTCTTCTTCCCCGGGAAAGCCCACCATGAGGTCCGTGGTGATCGCGGGATCGGGGAAGTGCTGGCGGAGGGCCTCTACCATGGCCCGGTAGTCAGCTTGGGTGTGGCCCCGGCCCATGAGTTTTAAGACCTTGTCGCTGCCGGACTGCAGGGAGACATGGAACTGGGGGCAGAGCTTGGGGTTTTGGCCCAGGGCGGCCACCAGCTCTGGGGTCAAGGCCTGCGGTTCCAGGGAGCCCAGGCGGAGACGGCCCAGGCCGGGCAGGTCTGCGAGGTCCGTCAAGAGCTCTGCCAGGGCCAGGCTGTTCCGACCCTTGTCCGCCTCAAAGGCTGTGATATTGGTCGCGGTGAGGACCAGTTCCCGGTGCCCAGCCTCTACCAGCTGGCGGGCCTCCGCCAAGATAGCCTCCCGGTCTCGGCTGCGCAGGGGGCCGCGGGCTAGGCGGATCGCGCAGTAGGTGCAGTGCTGGTTACAGCCGTCGGCAATTTTAATCTGGGCCCGGGTTTCCTTTTGCCGGCGGACCTGGCCCAGGTCTTCGTAGGACGTAGATCTCTGGGGGCCAGTGGGGGCCTGGGCAAAATTGCTGGGGTCCTGCTTGGCCCGCCAGGCCGCTAGGGCCTCCTGGGCCAGGGCCAGACGGCCGTCCGTCCCGCCCCAGAAGTCCGCCAGGCCTTCCGCTTCCTCCAGCTGGCTATAGCAGCCCATGACGACCAAGCTGGCCTCGGGAGCCTCCTTGCGGGCTCGGCGCAGGGCCTGCCTGGCTTTGCGGCCTGCCTCTGCCGTGACAGTGCAGGTATTAAAGACAATAAGGTCGGCCTGCTGGTTGTCCACCACCTCCTGGCCGCCCTGGTCAGCATAAAACTGGCCCACGGCTTCCGACTCATAGGCGTTGGACTTGCAGCCAAAGCTGTGCAGGCAATAGGTAAACTGGTAGTTAGGATTAGTTTTACTGTTCATATCTGTTACAATACTCTAGTTAAGTGAGGAGGATAATATGATTGTTTTTCACATCTTGTTAGACACCGTAGATAAGGTCAAGAGATTTGTCCAAATTTCTTCCCGTTATCCCTTCGAAATCGACCTTTCCTCCGGACGCTATGTAGTAGATGGCAAGTCCATCATGGGGATTTTTTCTTTCGACTTAAGGCAGCCGGTCGAAGTTCGGGTCATGGCAGAAGACCAAGACCAGGTTCAGGCCTTCCTCAAGGACATTGATTACCTGATCGTCGACCAGCCCCAGAACCTGGCCTAGGCCTACCTTTTCTTCCGGCCCTTACCCCGCAGTTTGTGCTGACCGCGGCTCTTTTTCCGCCTGCCACCATATGGGGCAGCCTGATGTGAGTCGTGTTTTTGTTTGCGCCGGTGGCCGGCCTTACCGCCCCCGCCATGCAGGGGAGTTTCCTCGTGCTGGAGGAGCTTGAAGTCCAGGAATCGCCTTTCCAGGTCCACCCTGGCTACCTGAATCTTTACCTGGTCGCCCAGCTGGTAATATTCTCCCGTATCACGGTTTTGAGCCAGGAGGCGGTCAGGATAAAACTTGATGTAGCCAGAATCCATGCTGGCGTAGAGCACAGACCCTTCTACGGTATTGGGCAGCTGCACGAAGAAGCTGGAGTTGGAAAAGCCAGAGATTTCGCCCTGGTAAGTCTCGCCCAACTTGTCCGCATAATATTCCACAATCTTTTGGTCATCAGAATCTCGCTCCGCGTCGATGGAAACTCTTTCCATCTCGGAAATGTGGGCCGCTACCAGCTTGAGGTTTTTGGGGCGCTTGCCTGTGTTCTTGCCCTCCAGCTGGGCCTTAACCGCTCGGTGAACTACCAGGTCGGCATAACGCCGGATGGGGGCGGTAAAATGGCAATACTGCTGGGAGGCCAGGCCAAAGTGGCCCAAGTCTTCCGTATCATAGCGAGCCTTAGCCAAGGCCCGCAGGAGCATCTCCGAAAGGGTGGCCCCGTAGGGTTCGGTCTTGATCTTGGCCAAGAGCTGCTGGAGGTTTTTAGGCTGAATATCCCGGGGAATCCGGATGCCCAGGCCCAGGTCTTCTGCATATTGCAGGACCAGGTCCATTTTCTCGCCCGGTGGGTCTTCGTGAACCCGGTAAATCGCGGGCAGGCGGTATTCATCGCAGAAGGCCGCCACATATTCGTTGGCCGCGATCATGAAAGATTCAATAATTTGGTTGGCTTCGTCCTGTTGTTCCCCGTAAATATCGGTAACCTGACCTTCAGAATCCAAGACCACCTTGGTTTCGGGGAAGTCAAAGACCAGGGCGCCGCGGCGGTCTCTCCGGGCGGAGAGCAGGGTAGAGAGCTCCCTGGCCAAGCTTACCGATTCTAAGAACCAGTCTGGCAGACCTTCCGGCTCTTGGCCGGCGAAAATCCCCCGCAGTTCTTCGTAGGAAGACCTGACCTTGGACTGGATAACCGTTTTGGCCACCTGGCCAGCGATTACCTGGCCCTCCGCGTTATAGTCGATGCGGCAAGACAGGCAGAGCCGGTCGTGGCCGGGGTTCAGGCTGCAAAGTCCGTTGGACAGCTTGGGCGGCAGCATGGGCAAGACTCGGTCCACCAGGTAAACCGAATTAGCCCGTTTAAAGGCTTCCTTGTCTAGTTCGGTGTTTGGCCGGACATAGTGGCTGACGTCCGCAATATGGACCCAGAGCCGGTAGCCCTCGCCCAGGCGCTCTACCGCGATGGCATCGTCTAGGTCGCGGGCATCCAGGCCGTCAATGGTGTAGGTGTGCTGGTCGCGCAGGTCCAAGCGGCCCTGGGTAATTTCTGCTTCCAGATCCGCAGGGTCAGGATCCACCGGCATGTCCTCCACTTCCTCTAAGGCGGCGGGCGGAAAGGCTTCCCGCAGGAGGTATGACCGGATGATACCCGTGATGGCGACATCCCCCTTACCGGGATCGCCCAGGACCTCAATAATCTTGCCGTGGGCCTCCTCTTCGGAAACTACGCCAGTAAGTTCAACGACAACTTTCATGCCCAGGGGGGCGCCGTTTAAGTCCTGGCGGGCAATCTTTATAAAGCGGCCGAAGCGGGGATCAGGACTGTCTAAAGCCACATAGTGGTCTTGGCCCTTAGCCTCCAGAGTACCCACATAACCGCGCTGATTTTCTAAGCGTATTTCATAGCCTTGAGGCAGGCTGGCGAACTTGTCCATGTTTACTCCTATTCACAAATGCGCAAGCAGGAACTTGCGCTGGCAGCTTTGCTTGAAACCATAATCCTTATTTGGCTATACCGGTCTCCTGGCGGGCCTTGTGTTAAATCTTCATAAAAGAAAGACTGCCAACAGCGGGCAGTCTCATCATACTAGTTTTAGTAATGTTAGTTGGTAACTAAGCTACACGGCCGGTAAGCAGGTAGAGGATTACGGACAGTACGGCGAAGGAAATTGCCAGGACGGTAGTTAACTTCTGCAGCTTTTCCTCAAAGCTGCCGCCATTGGACTTATCCATAAAGGTTTCAAAGTTGCCTGCTAAGCTGCCCAGGCCAGTCTCGTCACCTTCCTGCAAGGCTACCAGGGTAACCAGGCCAACGCAGACGATTATATCTAAAACTGCTAGAATCACGATTAAAACATGCATTTCTCTCTTACCTCCGAAACACGGACTATCTTAGCATAGTATTTTTCGGCTTGCTAGCCTTATTTCTGCTTTTCCTGCGTATTTTCCTGCGCGGCGGAGTCTATCCCTCCGTCAGACAGCATTTGGGCCAGGAAAGAATCCGGTCCTAAGATAACGGTCTTCTCCCCTTGCAGGCTCTGCTCTAAGGCATCCAACTCTAAGGTGAAGCGGTAGAAATCCGCCCTATCCTTATCACCATAGATCTCCTTGAGGACAGCCATATACTCTTCTTCAGCCTGGCCTTGAATCCTGCGGGCTTCGGCCTTGGCCTCACCAATCATGATGTCGTATTCCTTATCGGTCTCATTCCGCATCTTGGCCGCTTCGTAGTCACCATCGGCCTTGAAGGCGACGGCCATTTGCTGGCGCTCAGAAATCATGCGGTCATACACCGCAGAAAGGTTATCCTTAGGCAGGTCAAAGCGGCGGATTTCCACGCGCAGGACTTCAACCCCGTAGTTTGACAGTTCCTTGCCGGCAAAGCGGGTAACCTGCTGGTTAAGGGAGTCGCGAGAGCTTTCATCGTCGGTAATAATTTCGGACTGTTGGAGCCGGCCCATGATATTTTTGATGTTGGAATAGACCGAAGCGTCAATCCGCTTTTGCATTTCCTCGGTGTTGCCCCCCACCGTACGGATGAAGGTAGGCGCGTCATCGATCTTCCACAGGACATAGGAGTCCACAATCATAGCCTTCTTATCGGCGGTGAGGACCTCGGAGGGATTGACGTCGTAGTACATGATCTTGTCGGTCAGGAAATTAATGTCCTGGACAAAGGGCAGCTTAAACTTCAGGCCCGCGTCCCTGCTGGTGGAAACAATCTTACCAAACTGGGTGACATAGGCCACCTGGCCTTCCGGCAGGATATAAAAGCAGTTGAAGATCATGAAGATGATGATCGCCAGAGCAATTAAGATGCCGAGGGACTTACCAGGTTTCCCCGGCTTCTTTTTACTCTTGTCCTGCTTATCTGCAGAGCCAGAAAACTTGGCCTTATCCTCGGACTTGTCGGCAGAGTCTTGTGCCGACTGGCCCGCGGACTCTTGCTTGCTCGCGTCTTCTCCATAGCCAAAGGACCAAGAGAACTTCTTGTCCTCTTGCTTGTTATGGTCTTTTTGAAAATCGTCAGGATTCCACTTGGCCATCTTAGTTACCTCCTTTGGCGGTTTCCTGCGGAGTTTCATGTTCCGCGACCACATTTTCCAGGCTGCTGCCGGGTTTTAGGGGCAGGTATTTGGATACCTCGCCGCTCTCATCAATAATCACGTTGATACCAGGCAGGGTCTTTTCCAAGACCTCCAGGTACATACGGCTGCGGCTGATCTCCGGGAAGTTCTTATACTCGTTATAAATCGCCAGATAGCGGTCTCTCAAGCCTTCGGCTTCTGCCACACGGCTGGACTTATAAGCCTCCGCGTCCTTGATTAAACGGTCCGCCTGAGACTTGGCTTCTGGCAGGCGGCGGTTGCGGTATTCCGCAGCCCGGTTGATGGTCATATCCTTCTCCTGCTTGGCCGTTTCTACGTCACGGAAGGCCTTGGCCACTTCTTCGGTCGGCGGCTCGGAGTCGTTTACCTTAACGTCAAGAATTTGGATGCCGATGTCATTTTCTTCCAGCTTTTCCATGATCATCTCTTGGACTTCGTTTTGGATCTCGTACTTCCCCGAAGTCAAAACGTCGTCAATGGATTTGGTCCCCACAACAGACCGCACGGAGGACATGAGCAGGTTGCGCAGGATGGCCTCCGGTCTTTCGGAAGAGAAAAGATATTTTAGGGGATCGGAGATCTTCCATTCCATGAAGAAGTCAATGTTGACCACATTCATATCGCCTGTGATCATGAGGCTGTCATCCTCTTCTGAATGGTAGGTACCAGTATCATCTTGGTAGTAACCCAGCTCCATCTTTTGCGTGCGCTGGACCTGGAGGATGGTTACATCCTGGATGGGCCAGGGTAGCTTGACATGGAGGCCAGGGCCCGTGGTGGAAGTGTACTTACCAAAGGTCTGAATTACGGCCTGCTCGCTCTCCTTGACCGTGTAAACCCCCGTGGAAACAATATAAACCACCAGGGCCAGGATCAAGATCAGGGCGATATTGCGGCCGTTAAAGGTAAATTTCTTTTTAGGCTGATTATTTGGCATAGGCGTCCCTTTCTAGAGATGCTTTTATTCTAACTGATTCCGAGTACCTTATTCAAAAAAACCAGAGTAGGCCTGGAGGGGCAGGTCTCGGGGCTCGTTGGTGTCCATGATAGCCTTAACTCGGCTTTGAGCAGCTTTGAGGTCGGCCAGGGCCTGGTCCGTGAGCTGCCAGGCTTGAGGGTCCTTGAGGCCCTGCTCAATAGGGATGGCCAGGGCCTTGGTGTAGGGTCGGTCACCCTTTTCGGGGTATTCCTTGTACACGGTGTGGGCCACATAGCCCGCGCGGTCCAGGGCTACCTTACCGTTTTTGCCGCGTTTAAAGGAGGCCAGAGCAACTAGTCCGTCCTGGGCTCTGCCCTCGGAGTTGCCGGTGTCGTACTGCTGGTTAGAGACACAGTTGCCTACAGAATAGAAGCAGAGCATGGTGTGGTCTCCCTCTTCTGCAGGCACTGCCCGGATTTCCTGAATCACGTGGGGGCCGCAGCCCAAAACCAGGTCTACCCCGCTGTTAGCTAAAACCTGGGCATAGTAGCCCTGGGCCTGGTCGCGCCCTTCGGCATATTCCGTACCCCAGTGCATGAAGAAGATAATGACCTCGGCCCCCGCCTTTCTCATCTCCTTGACCCGGTCCTCCAGGCGAGCGGCATCTTCCTCCCAGAAGTCCGGCCAGTCCAGGCTCACATAAAAGGAGTCAATAAGTTGGGAGTTCTTAACCGAGATGGGAACATTATTAAAACTGCGCAGGGAGAGGTCGGTTCCTTGGCGGGGTGATTCATAGGTAAAGGCGGAAATTCCTACCTTGATCCCGTTAATATCCTGAATGAAGAAAGTAGGGTCGCCGAAGTCTGCCCGGGTCCCCACGGGAATGAGACCCGCCTCCTTGGCCACACGGGCGGTCCGCATCATGGCATCCACATCAAAGTCCATCGCGTGGTTATTGGCCGTGATGGCCAGGTCAAAACCCAGGTCTTTGAGGTTGTCGGCCAGGTCTTCCGGTACTGAAAAGGAGGGGTAGCCCGCGTAAGGGGCCCCGCGGAAGACACCTTCCATATCGAAAGCGGCCAGGTCCGCCTGCTCAATGATGGGGGCAAGATGGGTAAAGAGGGGGCGGAAATCGTAGGTCCCGTCTTCCTGCGCACCCGCATTTAAGATGGCGTCATGGATAAGGACATCGCCTACCGCCGCGATGGTAAAAGTTTCTCCGTCTGCTCCCTGCGGGGTTTTGGCAGCCTGGGCTGGGTCTTCTCCCTGGCCTGTGCCTTGGTCTGGTGCCATTCCGTCCTGATCTTCGCCTAGCTTCCCCTGAACCTGGTCATCGTCTTGGCCCTGGCCTTCTTCCTGGCCTTGGATTAACGGCTTAGACCCTGCCTGCAGGTCGGTCTGGGGCTGGGGAGAGTACTTATATTTCGCAACTACGATGAGTAAAGCGAGAAGGAGGACAAATAAGATCAGGGCAGCCAGCTTTTCCTTACCGGAAAAGCCCGTCTTGGGGCCCTTAGCCTGGGGCGCTGGGCTCTCTGTCTTTAGGTAACTGGGGTCCTGAGTCTGGTCTCTCGGCCCGGCAGAATTGTCAGGCCTTGTCCTCCGGCCTCCAGCGAACCTCCCCGGGCCTCCTTGGGAAGTCCGGCTTCTAGGCCCACGGTCTCTTAGCCTGCTAGCAGGACTCTCGCCCCTTGCTTCATTATTTGTGTAAGAATTTTGTGATGGATCTGCAGCGAAGGGCTGGCCAGCTCGCCTGAGGGGGCGGCGCGGCATCCGCTTTTGCCTGTCTTCTGGCTGATGGGTCATCTCTTCCTTCTTCCTTTAAAGGCTGCCTTTAAGGGCTGCATTTTGCCCCATAAAAGACGAAAGACGAGAGGAGTTATCCTCTCGTCTTTGTGGTGGGAGTAACAGGGCTCGAACCTGTGACATCTTGCTTGTAAGGCAAGCGCTCTCCCAGCTGAGCTATACTCCCCTTTGGCTCGCTAGAGCAAAAGCTTTCGTATAGTAACATTTAATATTTGAGATTTCAAGCCCTGGCAGAATTTCCTTTATTTTAAGCTAAAGCCCCTGTCCAGAGGGGCAGGGGCTGGGGACCAGCTGTTGATCCTGATTCCGGACCTTAGTCCTGATCACCCGCAATCGCCATGGCTTCTACATAAACTGAAGGGATGTAGGAGCCGTAGGTGCTGAGTTTAGCATCTGCTCCCACTTCCTTGATTCCCTCCAGCAGGTCGATCAGGTTGCCGGCCACGGTGATTTGCTTAATGGGTCGGCCCTTCTTGCCTTCGGAAATCGCGAAGCCCTTGGCCGCCAGGGAGAAGTCTCCGCTAATCGGGTCGAGGCCGGAGTGCAGGCCCTGTAGGTCCGTAATCAAGATACCCTCGCCAACTTCGGCCAAGAGCTGGTCAAAGTCCTTGTCCCCTTCCTGCATGTAGAAGAAGTCGGCCCAGGGGCTGGCCTTACCCTTGTAGGAACGAGAAGCGGTTCCTGTGGGTTCGGTGCCATCTTTTTTGGCGGTTTCTAAGGTATGCAGGTAGGACTTGAGCACACCTTGGTCTACCAGGCAGAGCTTCTGGGTTGCCACGCCCTCATCGTCAAAATTATGCGGAGCGGGGCAGGCTGGATGCATGGGGTCTGTATAAAGGCAGAAATGCTCCGAAGCAATACGCTGGCCCATGCGGCCCTTGAGTAAGGAAACCCCCTTCTGCACGCTTTCGGCGGAGAAAGCTGGGGACAGGGCCATAAGCAGGGAAGCAAAGCAATCATTTTCAATGATGACAGGGTACTGGCCAGACTTGCAGCTTTGGCCGCCAAAGTTGGACTCTGCCTTGTCCACAGCCTCTTTAGCCAATTCCGCCAGGTCCACTTCTGCCAAGTCGGAGAAGACACGGAAGGAGAAGCCATTTTGCATTTCCTCGCCCCGAGCCAGAACCACGTAAACAATGATCTGGCCTTGGCCAGCCTGACCGCTGCGGTCCAGGCCCTTGCTGTTGCAGATAAATTGGTCGCCCGCGTTGGCGCCCAGTTCCAAGGTGATCATCTTGGCTTCAGAAGTGAACTTTTGGACTTCCTGCTGGAGCTCTTGCAGACTGGCCATCGCTTGCTCGGTATCCAGTTGGAACTTTTTCTGCTCGGGCAGGGGGCGGAGCTCATCCTTACCCTCATAAAAACTGGGTAGGTCTTCCGCAGGCTGGCCTAGGTCTAAAATGGCCTGAACCTGGTCCATGAGATAATCTACAGACTCTTCAGTCAATTCTTCGGTATAGGCCAGGGCCTTAACCCCATCCTGAATGACCGCGAGCTGGAGGCCGCGGGAGTCAGCAATTTCAAACTTTTCTAAAGATCCGTTATATAGTTCAATACTCGTAGCCGTGGAGCCTACAAAGAAGACCTCTGCCTCTTGATAGCGGTCCTGGGCGGCTGTTAAGAGTTTTTCCGCAAATTCACGTTTATCCATCTTATCCTCCTATCTCCCTTATCTACCGCCTACGGTGAGCCGGCTGATCCGTAAGGGGGGTTGGCCTAAGGCTGCAGGTATAGAGCCCGAAGAAGCTCCGCACATACCCTGGCCCAGAGCAAAGTCATCGCCCACCATGTCGATTTTTTGCAGGACTTCAAGGCCTGTACCAATCAGTGAAGCGCCACGTACGGGTTTGACGATTTGGCCATCCTTTACCAGATAGCCTTCAGCCACGGCAAAGTTAAATTCACCGGTGGTGACGTCTACCGAACCGCCGCCTAAGCTCTTGGCATAGAGGCCATATTCTGTGTTGGCGATAATTTCTTCCCGGGTAGAGTCCCCCGGAGCGATAAAGGTGTTATTCATCCGGGAAGTGGGGGCAAAGCGGTAGTTTTGCCGGCGGGCAGAACCCGTAGAGGCTAAGCCCATGCGCTTGCCATTGAGCCGGTCTACCAGATAGGACTTGAGCACACCATTTTCGATCAGCAGGTTGCGCTGGGTCGGGGTACCCTCATCGTCATAACCGGAAGACCCCCAGCCGTTTAAGAGCGTGCCATCATCCAGGGCTGTAACCAGGGGCGAAGCAATTTGCTGGCCCAGCTTACCGGTGTAGACTGACACACCCTTGGATACAAAGGAGGCTTCCAAGCCGTGACCGCAAGCTTCGTGGAAAAGCACGCCACCAAAGGCATTGTCCATAATAACCGGCATAGCGCCTGAGGGAGCGTAGTCGGCCTTGATCATGGTTGTCGCGATTCGAGCAGCTTCTTGCGCGATGTCATTAACATCGTGGTCTTCAAAGAATTCAAAACCTTGAGAGGCGCCTGGGCCCATAAAGCCCGTCTGCATATCTTTACCATCGCTGGCCACCGCGCTCACCATAAAGCGAGTGCGGACCCTTTGGTCTTCTACCCAAAGTCCTTCCGAGTTGGCGATGAGGACCTTTTGGTCTTCGTCCATATACATGGCAACGGCTTGGACAATGCAAGGATCATAGTCTTTCGCGGTATGGAAGGCTTCCTTGCAGAGGTCAAGCTTCTTCCGCAGGGCAATTTCTCCAGGCAGGATCCGGATAATATTGACCTGACGCGCGGGCTGGTTTTCAAAGGCCAAAACCTTTTGACCAGATTTGCCACTTAAGGCCTCCGCCGAAGACTTGGCCAGAGCCAGCAGGTTCTTCTCACTGAGGTCAGAAGTATAGGCATAAACCTGTTCAAAGCCTTTAATCAGGCGCAGGCCCAGACCATAATCGCGGCCTAAAGAGATAGAGTCTAGTTTGTCATCCAGGTAGCTAAGCCTGGTGTTGTCCTTGTCTTCTACAAAGACTTCGGCAAATTCCGCGCCACCCGTCAGAGCGGCCGCCAAAATGCCTTCAACTTGAGATTTTTTGAGCATGGAACACCTTTCTAAAATTCGGGACCAAGGCCTGAGCGCGGCCTAGGTCCGGTCCACTTCGGAATTAGGTTATAAAATTGATTCTAACAGTTTGCTTTCCCCTTTTGCCAGCACCAATCAGTCAAATACCGTCAATAAATATGGTCCAGAATGATCGGGGTGGGTTCCGGCGCTTGGCTGCCCAGGGTCAGGGCAGCTTCCAACTTGGCCAGGGCGGGGCCAAAGTCCTGGACACTGGAGGATTGCAAGCGGCAGATGCGGTCGCCCTTAGCCAGCTTGGCTCCTACCTTATGGTCGAAAATCAGGCCGGCCGTGGGATCAATGACATCATCTAATTTGGCCCGGCCGGCGCCTAAGAGGCCGGAGGCTTCACCTACCAGCTGGCAGTTCATGGCTTGCAAGTAGCCAGCCTCCGGGGCCAAAAAGTCGGCAGTATATGTAGCGGGCAGGAGCTGGTCGGGGTCGGTCAGATAGGAGCTGTCGCCCCCCTGGGCCTCCACCATCTCCTGGAGCTTGGCCAAGGCTTGGCCCAGCTGGAGCTTGTCTTCCAGCTGGGCCCGGAGGTCCTCCCTGCTGCCTTTCTCCGCCAGGAAGGCCATTTCCACGGCGAGAGCCAGGCAAAGTTCATGCAGGTCTGTGGGACCCTGCCCCTTTAAGGTCTGCACGGCCTCGTAGACCTCCAAGCGGTTGCCCACCATGCGGCCCAAGGGCTGGTCCATATTGGAAATAATTGCGTGTACCGTCAGGCCAGCTGCTTGGCCAATGCTGTACATGACGCGGCCCAGATGTTGGGCCTCCTTTAGGTTTTCCATGAAGGCTCCCGACCCGCATTTAACATCAAAGACAACTTTGTCTGCCCCTGCGGCAATTTTCTTGGAGAGGATGGAGGCCGCGATGAGGGCGGGGCTTTGCACCGTGCCTGTGACATCTCGCAAGGCGTAGAGCTTCTTGTCAGCAGGGGCCAGGTGGGCGGTTTGGCCCGCAATGGCTAAGTGGATATCCCGGACCTGCTGGATAAAGTCCGGCAGGTCAAAGCTGGTAGTGAGGCCGGGAATGGATTCCAGCTTGTCGATCGTCCCGCCCGTGTGGCCGAGGCCGCGGCCGGACATTTTGGCTACTGGCACCCCGAGAGAGGCCACCAGGGGACCCACAATCAGGCTGGTTTTGTCGCCCACCCCACCCGTCGAATGTTTGTCCACCTTGATGCCGGGGATGGCGGAGAGGTCCAAATGGTCGCCTGACCGGGCCATAGCCAGGGTGAGGTCAGCGGTTTCCCGATCGGTCATACCTTGGAAGCAGATCGCCATGAGCAGGGCGGAAACCTGGTAGTCCGGGATTTCATCTGCGCTGTAGGCTTGGATAAAGTAGTTAATTTCTGCGGTAGTCAGCTCCTGGCCGGCTTTTTTCTTAAGAATCAAATCGAGAAAACGCATGGCAAGCACTCCTTCACGCGATAATACCTGACGCCCGGTACAAGGCCTCCACCATCTCCAGAGAGGAAAGGCCCGCCGGACTGGAGGCCAGGGGCTCGCGGTCTTCCGCGATAGCCTTGAGCAGGTCTGTATAAATTGCGATATGGGGATTTTTTGCGGCCTGCAGGCCTTTGAGGCCCTCCTGGCGGATCAGCTGAGAAAAAAACCGGCGCAGGTAAGGTCGGCGCAGTTCCTTACCTTGGGACCGGATGGATAAATGCGGTTTATGGCCCATGATACCGGCGCGAATATCGGCTTGGGCGCAGCAGATGAAGAGCTCAACCTGCTGGCGGTCGGGCTGGCTGGAGGTGGTTCCTTCGTAAGAAATATAGTGGTCGCCGGCAAAGCTAAAGACCCCTAGGCTCAGGTCTTCCGATTCCATTACATGGCTTTGGGTCGAAGTAAAGCCCCGCGTGTCCAGCAGGGCTTGGTCCTCCAGGCCCATAAGCCAGCGCAGGAGGTCAAAGGCATGGACCGATTGGTTCATAATTACCCCGCCGTCCGCCGCCCGCGTCCCTATCCAGGGAGCGCGGTCATAGTAGGCTTGGTCGTGGCCCCAGCGCAGGATGACGGACCCGTAATAGACCTGGCCAAATTTACCCGCTTGAATATCCGCGGCCAGGTCTGCCAGGCAGGGTAAGTAACGGTATTTATGGCCCAGGGCCAGCTTCTTACCGGCCGCAGCCGCGGCCTCGGCCAGCTCTAAGCCATCCTGGTAGGTCATGGCCAGGGGTTTTTCTACAAAGATATGGCAGCCCGCTGCGAGGGCTTCCAGGCCCAGGTCTTTATGGGTACCCGAGGGCGTAGCGATGGCCACCAGGTCTGCCTTTTCCTGGGCCAGGGCAGCAGTTAAGTCTGGGTAATAGGCCACACGGCTGCGGTCACCCTTGTAGTGTTCTTGCAGGAGGGCTTGGGCCCCAGCCTGGTCGGGGCCGCAAATGGCCACCAGCTGGGCGCGGCCCTTCTTCTCCTGGTAGGAGATGGCCTGGACATGGTGCCTGGCCACTCGGCCGGACCCGGCGAGGATAATTTTCTGGACTTGTGCTGCGGTGTTTTCTGACATATCTAGCTCACTTTTCCGCGATCGGCGGCCTGCGTGGCCTCTACGACATCTGCGGCCTGCACGGCCTCTACGGCATCGGCGGTCTGCGCGGCCTTCCTGAAGCCTGCGCCTAGATGCTCAAGGCCAGCCGGTAGCCAGACCGAATCGCCTGCTTTATGGTGGCGGGCTGGAAGGCATCTCCCAGCTTGTGAATTTCCGGAGCGCAGTAGTTTGCCACCAGGCTGTCGTACAGGCTGGTCCGTCTTTCATTACCTACCGCGAAAACCACCAGGTCCGCCGGCAAACTTTCTTCCTTAAATTCTTCTTCCAAAGTCTTGGCCAAGGGGTTAACCACATTGTCGGGCAAGATGGGCGTCCAAGTTACCCAGGGATCTGGTACGGTCTTAGAGACATTGCGGCGGATCTTAACCTCTTGGTCGGTGATCTCCTTAACCTGGGAGCAGAGCAGGATTTGGGCTGGTTTTTTCTCTAAATAGTGGATGAGGTAAGTGCGGTTAGCGGTGCAGACCCCCTTCATGACATAGGGCGTCGCTTCCACGATGGTGACCTTGCAGTCTGGATTATCGGCCAAGAGGAAGGCCAGCTCCACTCCGACCGAGCCCGCGCCCACGATCACGATATTTTTCTTGCCTTGGGCCAGGCTGGGATTTTGTGCCAGTTCCAGGCCTGTAATCGCCAGATCGCCGCCGGGGACAGGGAGGCGGCGGGCCTTGGCTCCAGTCGCGCAAAGGATCGCGTCGTAGCGCTCGTCCTCTAAGAGGCTGACCGAAGCGATGGTCCCAGGCAGATAGCGCAGATGAGGATTGGCCAGGGCCTTGTCCAAGCGGTGCTCATACCAGGTCAAGAGGTTGAGCAGGTCCAGCTTATTGGGCGCCAGGGCCACCGTGCGCAGTACGCCGCCGGGCTTGTCGGCCGCGTCATAAAGGGTCACGTCGTGGCCCCGGTCTAAGAGGGTAAGGGCCGCCTCCAAACCGGCAGGCCCCGCCCCTACCACACCCACGCGCTTAGGCTCTCTGGCCGGCTCGGGGTGGAGGGGATAAATCGTTTCAAAGGAGCAGCGGGGATTGACCGTGCAATAGGGGCGCCCACCTTCCACAAACTCGTTAATACAGGCATCCTGGCAGCCAATGCAGGGGCGGATCTCAGTAACCTGGCCCGCGTAAGCCTTTTGCGGCCAGTAGGGGTCAGCCAAAAGCGGACGGCCCAGCATGATCATGTCAGCCTTGCCCCCCTGGAGGGTGGCTTCTGCCAGGTCAGGATTGCCTAGCTTACCCACCGCCACGATGGGCACTTCCAGACCTTGTTGCGATTTAATGCCCTGGTCCGCGAAGTATTTTTTCGCCGTGGCAGCCACTTCCACAAAGGGAGCAGGGGGCATAAAGGTGGGAGGATGGGGCAGCCACCAGTTATCGTAGCAGCCCAGGTCCACGTCAAAGAGGTCGACACCCGCCTGGACTAGGTCCTTCATATAGGCCAGGGTCTCCTCCACCGTGCGTTCATTTTGAAATTTCTTGAGGATTTTATTGTTCTGCATGCGGTCGCCATAGGTAGCATTGAGGGCTAAAGACAGGTCGATGCGGAACATGATGGGGTACTTGGGACCCACGCGGCGGCGGATTTCCTCCACAATCTCCAGGCCGAAGCGGCGGGGATCAGCGTAGCGGCCCAGCTTCCTGCGGTTGAAGGCGGAGTTGGCCATCTGCTCCATAAGGTAGCCCTCGTGGGCATGCAGGTAAACCCCGTCGAGGCCCATAACCTGGGCATCGGCCGCAGCTTGGCCCATGTTTTTCACAATCTGCTTGAGCTTGCGGTCCGACAGGCGAGCCGAGGGAATGGAGGGCAGGTAGTAGTTGGGGTTCCAGGAGGCGGACACCGGCAAACGCTTATGAACCATGAGGCATTCAGGGTTGCCCACCCGGCCCAGACCCGCCGTCAGTTGAATGAAAAAGTGGGCGCCTTGGGCATGGCAGGCGTTAGCGATATCCCGCCAGCCCGAGAAGAAGGTGCGGGACCCCAAGAGGCGGGGGAAATAGGTCAGATCACCCTTCTCTAATACGGAAGGATCCTGGCCTTGCGAAACCGGGATGAGGCCGGAAGTCAAGAGGCCCACGCCTCCCTTGGCCCTTTCGGCAAAATAGGCCACCATCTCCGGAGAGGGGCGGCCATTTTCGTCACACATATTAATATTGCCCATGGGGGCCATAACCAGACGGTTTTTCAAGCGCAGGTGGTTAACCTGGATGGGAGAAAAAAGTGCCCGGTAGGGGTAGAGGTCAGAGGACATCCGGCCCTGGACCAGGCGGTCAGGATCTTGATACCAGTTGCCAAAATCTTGGCTCAGCAGGTCAAGGTCTAAATGTTGCGTATTTCCCTTACTCATACGGTCCTCCTCGGTGCGACAGGGTGGCTAGCTCTGGCAGTTGATATTTGCTTTGGAAATTTTGGTAGTAGCGCCGGTACTCCGCGCTGTTTTGCGAAATCCGCATCTTGTACTCATGACGGTCGTAAGACCCATCTTGAACATCATTAATATAGAAGGAGATGTTGGCGCAGTGGTCAGAGATTCTTTCCATGGCCGTCAAGATATCGGAAAAGACAAAGCCCATTTCCACGGTGCAGGCGTTGGCTTTTAATCTTTGAATATGCCGGTCATGGAGCTCCAGGTTGAGGTTGTCGATCACCTCTTCCAAGGCTTCAATCTCCTCTCCCCTACCCTCATCGCGATTTTCGAAAAACTCAATGGTGACCTGCAAGACCTCCTGGACCGCCTTAATGAATATATCCAGCTCTTCCTGAGCTTCGGGCGAAAAGGCAGAGTCCGCATGGACTTGCTTGAGGTAAGACTCCGCGATATGGACGGTGTGGTCGGAGATGCGTTCGAAGTCATTAATGGAATGCATCATGATATTAAGTTTAATGCTGTCATCATCCGCCAACTGGCGCTGGCTCAAGTGCAGGAGGTAGGTTTGCAGCTCGTCTTCAAAGGTATCGATGAGGTTTTCCCGACGGATGACCTTGGCCAGGCGCTTCTCCGTAGGCTTGTGCAGCATTTTGCAGGCAATAGAGAAGCCCTCGTAGGTCAGCTCTGCCATGGCGTTCATGGCCTTAGTCGCTTGGCCTAAGGCAAAGCCCGGCGTGTCTAAGAAACGAGGGTCCAGGGTGCTGAGCAGCTGAGCCCGCTCGTCTTTGAGGAAGTCATCCTCATGGTCTTCTTCCTCGTGGTTGTCATGGACCAGGAGGATAGAAAGCTTAACCAGCTGGTTGTGAAAGGGCAGGAGCATGGCGGTAACCACCACGTTAAAGGTGGTATGGAAGAGGGCGATACCCGCCATGGGGACGGCGTCTTGCAGGAAGGCAAAGGGCCGGAGCAGGTGGATGGCGTAGAAGACCAACATGAAGAACAGGCTGCCGATGGCGTTGAAGAGCAAGTGGATCGTCGCGGCCCGCTTGGCGTTCTTCTTCGCCCCGATGGCCGAGAGGATGGCGGTAATACAGGTACCAATATTTTGTCCCATGATAATGGGAATGGCGGAAGCCCAGGTCACCTGACCGGTAGCCGCCAGGGCCTGCAAAATACCGACAGAAGCCGAGGAAGACTGAATAATCGCGGTTAAAATCGCCCCAACCAAGACCCCCAGGAAGGGGTTCTCAAACATGACAAATAGGCGTTGGAATTGGGGCGAATGCTGGAGGGGCTCAATCGAGGAGGACATGACCTCCATGCCCATCATGAGGAGGCCAAAGCCGAAAAACACGGTACCCAGGCTGACCCGCTTGTCGCGCTTTGAGGCCAGAATGAAAATTACACCAATGACCGCAAGAATGGGGGCAAAGCCCGAGGGGTTGAGCAGGCGGAGAATAAAGGAATCGCCCTGCAGGCCCGTGAGGCTGAGGATCCAGGCCGTGATCGTCGTACCAATGTTGGCCCCCATGATCACGCCCACCGCCTGGTTCAAGTTCATAATGCCGGAGTTTACCAGACCAACCACCATAACTGTGGTCGCCGAGGAAGATTGAATGATGGCCGTGACCGCTGCCCCCAAAAGCACTGCCATAGGCAGTGTACCGGTTAAACGGGAAAGTAGGCGCTCCAAATTATCGGAGGCCGTGGCCTGAAGCCCCTCCCCCATGATGTGAATACCATAGAGGAAAACTGCCACGCCGCCGGCCAAAGTTATAAAGTTAAAAATATCCATCAACTATGCTCCTCATAAAGCTTAACTAGCATCCATGCTCATCGCAAAGCAAAACAAGCATGCAAGCTAAACTTACATGTAAATTATAGGGGCAAGGAGCACGGCGAACAAGCGAGATGCGCAAAGGGGTGGGGCAAGGAGCACTACAAACAAGCGAGATTCGCTTAGGTGTGGAGCAAAAAATAGGCCACCTACTCCATGCTTGGAGATTTTCTTCGGAATCTGCAGCTTTTGCAGGTGCGATAACCGCCTCTTCCTACAACGCCTCAGCCTTTCCTGCAAATATGCAGGTTGTGCAGGTTTTGTTTACAATTATTCGTTTAATAGACCAATGTTATGCATAGCATAGCTGTCTGAGACAACTGAACCCAGCAAAACCTGCAAACTTTTAAGAAATTCCGGAAAGTTGGAACTATCAAATATCCTTAATGGGACAAACCAGGGTATGCTCATCCAGTAAATAATACCGATCCACCTGAGCGAGAATGGCCTTTATGCCTAGAGTATAGCCCTGAGCTTTGTCCAATACTGACATGTGCCTAGCCATTTTCAAATTAGGAAGCGCGGCTTGTTTGATTTCGATAGGGTAAAGAACACCGTAATCTTCAATTATTATATCAATCTCTTTTTGATCCTTATCCCTGTAAAAGTAAATATGGTAATTAATTACTCCTTTTTTGATCTACCCCTACCTCTAAGGCGATGTGGGCGTAATTAAGTTCTTGACTGGTACGTGCAGCTAAAACTGTGATGAAGCGGCTGAAGGTATTTAAATCTTTTATAGCACTTATTTGTCTAACATCTCTTTGAATATAGGTAGAGACATAGGAGGCTTCAGGGTCCAAGGAAGGATTGCGGTACAATTCCGGTAAAGAGCCCCGGTGGATGATTTCCCACAGTTCGCTGTAGCTGATGTCAGGTATTTTCGCGTTAAGCAGGTCGCTTGAAGGCTTAAAAGGTTTATCTTTGCGCTTATCCAAGATTTCTCGAGTCGAGAGCGGCTTGAGCTCCATGATTCAGACCCTGCCTGCCAGGCTTTCACTCACATTTTGCATCAAAGAAAAAGTTTGCGAACCGGTCAAGATATATTGGCCCGGATCATCTTTCAGGTCTACAAGCCGCTTAATCTCTTGGACTGGAATTTACCTAAAATTAAGATGAAGACGCTGGATATACGCATGAAAAAGCCCTGACGTAGATTTTGAGGCTACTTCAGGGCTAGGGGTTCTTGCAGATAGCTTGAGCTGGTGTACTTGTGGCCGAGGGGTTCGAATGGGGGCTAATATATTTCATATCTCAGGATTTTCTTCGGAATCTGCAGCTTTTGCAGGTGCGATGACCGCCTCTTCCTACAACGCCTCAGCCTTTTTGCAAATATGCAAGTTGTGCAGGCTTTTCTATACAAATATTCATTCTACAAGCCAGTGTTATGCACAACCGACCACAACAAGATAAGCTCACCCTGCAAAACCTGCAAACTTTTAAGAAATTCCGGGAAGTTGGAACTACCGAGTCAATTCAATGCGGAGAATTGGAACTATCAAGTCAATTCAATGCGGAAAAGCGTAGCGCTCTACAGACGCAAGGGGAAAACTCTATGCCCATCACAAAGACACAAAATATTACCTATCTGTAGGGACAAAACCGTGAGACATAATTGAGGCTGCCTCCTTGCTGTTCGGTTCTTAAAGCGGTCTAATTTGTTACGCAGACCATCAAAAAAGGACGTCGCATGGATGTATGCGGACGTCCTCTTTTGGTGCCCAGAGTCGGAATCGAACCAACGACACGGGGATTTTCAGTCCCCTGCTCTACCTACTGAGCTATCTGGGCTTAAAAGCCTACCGGCCCATAAAGGGCCGGTAGATGGCGACGCAGATGGGGCTCGAACCCACGACCTCCAGCGTGACAGGCTGGCATTCTAAACCAACTGAACTACTGCGCCAGGTGCGTTTTGAAACGCTTGTGTATAGTAGCAGAGAAATCCGAGAAATGCAAGGCTTTTTATTTTGCGCTTTTTTCTATATTTGATTTAGCTTGTGAGTTCCTCCATCTCTACTATTTTACAGGCCGTCTGCTCTAGCAAATCTTGGGTATGGCAGGTCATGATTAAGGTATTTTCCGGGCTAGAAAAATCTGCCAAACAGGTCAGGAGGATGTCTATCGCTTTTTTATCTAAAGCATTAAAAGGTTCATCTAATATTAAATAACGGGGGTTCTCCATGAAGGCCTGGATAAGGCGCAGTTTCTGCCGCATACCCTGGGAGTAAACACGGTAAACACGGTCGATATCTTCCTCCATGCGAAAGCGGCTGACCCAGGCTCTGATTTCTGGGGCTTGAACTCTCTTTCTCAGGGAAGCCAGGAAAACTAAGTTTTCCCACCCGGTCCAGTTTTGCATAAATTCCGGTTGGTTAATACTAATGCCCGCATCGGGAAGGAAGTCAAAATCTTCACCCAATACCTGATCATCGACGATAATTTTGCCCTTGTCTGGTTGAGAGAGACCTGTAATAAGCTGCAAAAAGACACTCTTGCCACTCCCATTAGGCCCCACCAGACAATAACTTTCACCCTCCTCAAAAGTGTAATTCACATCCGATAAGATGGTCACCTGTTTAAAGCTTTTTGTGACATGGTTTAGCTGAATCATATACAAGCTCCTTCAACACCTTTAATTTTTCAACCATTTTCTCAATGTATGTCCATGTATGTTCAAATTTTCTTAAGCTGAAGGCAAGCTCCAAGGCTAGCAAGGCACGTGCCTAGGAGGGCAAGCAAGAGAGATATCAGTTGCCGATTATAGTTGAAGCTTAGGCCTAAACCTGGAAAGAGCGGGTACAATTTCTGCATAAGTACGAGCAAACCTAATATCAGGCTGATATAGAGCAGATGGCGGTTATCTTCATGGACCAAATTCGCTAAAGAAAGGTAGACAGCAAAGTTAAAAGCCCAGATGGAAAGCTTGAGCAAAAACAGCAATAGATTCGGTACAGAGACGAGCAGAAGCGCTAGACTTTCGCCAGCAGGCGCGAAAACATGCATACCTCCATACACTAGAGAAAAGGCAAGTAGGGTGCGCCCCAGGGCTTTAGCTGCCCAAACCAGGCTGAAACGCACCATCATGACAAAACCTTGATGCCAACGCCTAAAGCGGCTAAAAATGAGGCTGGCAGTAGCTGAAAACTCAGAAGCTGCGGCCCAAACTGGCCAAAAAAATATAAAAGAAAAAGGAAAAATTTTAAGCAATCCCAGTAACTTACAGAGCTTCCAGCCGTGACCTGCATAAAATCCGTGCTGAAAAACGCTTGAGAACAATAAAGCTGTGCCCTACTTAAACTCGATAGCTCCGAACTTGCACTGCTCAGGGCAATAAATAAAAAATACAGGCCTAGGCAGCCGGTATAGCGAAGCCTACTCGCAAGATCGCCTCGGAAATATATACCGCCTCTCGCAGTACGCTGAGGATCAGAACTTTTTCTGGCCTGCCTTTTAAATCGGCCATGCTGCCAAAGATGCCAAATATAAATACCTATTAAGTGACCAACATAGGTCATCGCCAAATGTAAACAGAAGTTCAGTCCACCGTTCCGGCTTAAGGAATAAGGGGCGACCCAAATATTCCAACCCGCGCACGGCAAAAGATAAAACATGATGATGGCTAAAGCTAGACCTACAAGTGCCACATTGCTATGCCCACCTTGCAGCGACACGCAATAATACACTTAGATTAAAAGGCAAAGAGCATGCATCGAGAAAAAATAGATGAGCAAGCCCCCAAAGGCCAAATGCAACCGAAAGACCCAAGTGAAAGCAGCTGTTCCTAAGAACACTACACTTAGCTGCATAGCATATAAGTGGAAATATTGAGAGATATACAGAAGAAATATGCGATTTAAGTTGTTGCAACGAATCTGTATCCATTGGGAGGCAAGTTGTCCGCGAAAAATATAGGCAGAAAATGCTAAAACTAAATAATATTGTATGCGATTTTGAAAAAAATTGACTGACCCACTGGCAGACCTAAAAAGATTGATGCCTAAATGTAGACGTATAGTGTGGAATGGCATCTGGTGCTATGACAATAAGCGGTCCCAAATAGTAAAAATATGTCTTCCAACCGGGGAGGGGTAAAGCCCCCAACAAATACTGGGAAACAAGAGTACCGCCCATCAACTAAAAGACAGGAAAAAGAAATCCTTCCACTTGATTTTTTGCCCATAAGGCGAGATTAGCCGCTTGGTAAAAAAATCCTAGTGGAACAAAGAGATAAGTAAATATATCTCGCATGATCAGATAAAGGGGATATTGATTGCGGACAAAATCCATAGAGACAAGATCTAATAAAAATTGTGGCGGTATATTATCCGGAGAACCGGGTTGCATAAACAGCGCCATCAGGAGATACATAATGAGATAGGATAGGAAGATAGCCAAAGCATACTTAATGGCGATATACCAGGCTAGCTGTCTGTGTAAAGTCAGTTTGCAGGAGCTACGCGAGGCCATGTTCACCATAAGTTGACGTTTATAGCGCAAGAACTCAACAGCCACAAATCCCGTAAAGATAGGCAAAAGAAACTGATACAAATAATGTATGTTGAAAGCAATCTCGGACATCCCTAGGTCTACACACAGGTATTCCACCAAATTATGCCAAATATGGCCCTTTGATAGCTTTAACTGAAACTTCACAAATGTGATCAAAGCATAGGAATAGATAGTATAGGCGAGCGATAATAAAATATGGGCCAAGGCCAAGCCAAAAAACCTCTTATCAAATATTTTTCCTAATGCTAAGCGGTTAAATAGCATGGTTCTTGACCCCCATAAACTTATGATCCTAACTTTTGTGTTTTAGTAATCTTTCCTAGTCAAAAGTAACTTTTTTGACTAAGAAAGATAAGATTGTAATTGATCATTCCAGGAAACATAATGCAATTTATCCCTTCTCATGATTTAATACTTAGAAGCCAAAACAAGTACAAATTCGAATCAGACTACTTTAAATAACACATACAACATAAAAATTAATTGATAAGTCAGGCTGTTTAATTGACAGGCTTAAGCCGCAAACGCTACGATCAAGCGTGGCCTCAAGGCTAATATTTACTTCTGGAGCAGCCATGTTCGTAGATTTACATATGCATGAAATGCGATACTCACCCGACAGCAAGCAACGCTTGGAAGATATGGTCGTCCAAGCTAAGCAAAGAGGTCTGGATGCCATCGCCATCACCGATCACGATAGTATGGGCCTGGTAGATTTTGCGCAGGAATACTCTGAAAAAGTCAATTTTCCCATCTATGTTGGCGTGGAGTACTACTCCCTGCAAGGGGACATCGTGGCCTTCGGAATCACAGACTTCCCCAAGGAAAGAATTCCCGCCCAAGAGTTTATTGACTATGTTTATGCCGAGGGAGGTGTAACTATTGCGGCCCACCCCTTCCGCAATAATAACCGGGGCCTGGAGCACCATCTCGCCACGGTAAAGGATCTCACGGGCATTGAGGTCCTCAACGGGTCTACCTCAGACGCGGCCAACCTGCTGGCCTATAAGTATTGCCGAGAGCTGGACCTAGTACCCATTGGTTCCAGCGATTCCCATGTCTTGGACCGGGTAGGCAAGTTCGCCACCTATTTAGAGGAAGATGCTTTCACCACGGAAGAATTAGTATCCGTACTCAAGCAAAAACTTGCAAAGCCTGCTGTATATACTAGCGCGGGTTATGTAATTTTCGAACCCCATATTAGAAGCACAACCCACTTCGTTCAATAACTAGTGGACCCTGCATTATCCACTTCGGTTCATAACTAGTGGACCCTGCATTGCGCCCCACAATTAGTGGAAATACTTTACATGCCTTAGGCGAAGAGAAAGGCTGGGACCTGTGGGAAAAGATTGATGCCAATACGACCCAGTATGCCCAAGGCGGCGGCGAACCCGGACCCAATACCCGCGCAGTGAAGACCTGGAAATCCTGCCGGGCTCCCAGGGCGAAGTCCTCGGAAAAAGCTTCCTCGGGTCAACAACTGCCTATACAGTGGCCTGGAAGGGCGACAAGGTCAGAGTCACCACTCTAGGGAGCGAGCCAGGCTTTGACCTGGGCGATAAAGTAGATATTCGGCCCAAAGCTAGTCGATGAGTAAGCAGGGACAAGTGAGCAACTGAATTCTCACTTTTTACCTCCAGATCCCTCTTTCCCACACAGTTCATCCAACTTGGGGGTGCGGACACATATGCAAGTAGTGGAAGGGGGTTAGAGGATAAACCACCCACTCTTTCAGTTTTCTTGGCATCCGGACAAATTTGCAAATAGTGGAAGGGGGCTAGAGGATAAACCACCCACTACCTGCAGAATTGCTCTAGCTGACCTTCCGCAACTTGCAAATGTGCAGGGCGGCCCACCCATTAGCTGCAATTTTGTCGGAGAATCCGGAAATCCGAAGTAGATTCGCCCTCTGGCCACCCACTACTGGCAAATATGTATGTTCATGGACAGCCTCCCATTGATGTTGAACTTACTTGTTACCACCCCCGGCATAACGCTAAATATCTGCAAGCATTTTCTCGGCATATTGGTTATAATGTGCATTAGTTCCAATTCAAGATTATTTGGAGGTAATGCAAATGAAAAGAACACTCTCACTCGTGCTCGCACTCGTAATGCTGCTCGGCTTGATCGTCGCGCCTACGTTCAGCGTAGCGGCAGAAGACAAGCCCTTTGAAGGCCAGACCCTGCGAGTAGCAGGCCTGGACGGCGGCTACGGTACCGACGGCTGGAAGGCTGTCATTAAAGGTTTTGAAGAACTGACTGGTGCCACCGTCGAAGCCACCTTCGAAAAGAACATTTACGATGTTATCCGCCCGGAGATCCAGGCCGGCAACGCCCCTGACGTCATTTACAACTCTATTGGCCAGGAAACTGGTCTGACTGAGACCATGATCAAGGAAGAAATGCTGCTGGATCTCACCGATGTCCTAGACATGCAGGTTCCTGGCGAAGAAGAAACGGTAAAGGATAAACTTATCCCTGGTTTCACCGATACGGCCATGACCAACCCCTACGGCGACGGTAAGACCTACCTCGCTCCGCTCTTCTACTCTCCCACCGGCCTCTTCTACAACAAGGCTCTCTTTGGGGAAGACGGCAAATATGACCTGCCAGCCACTATGGAAGATTTCCTGGCCTTAGGCGAAACCGCTAAGGAAGACGGCATCGCCCTATTTACCTATCCTACCGCCGGCTACATGGATTCCTTCATTCCCTCCCTGCTCAACGAAGTGGGCGGCCCAGAGCTCTACACCAAGCTGATGGCCTATGACGTAGATGCCTGGAAGGAAGAAGCCACTCCCATGTTCGAAACCCTGGGCAAGATTTTAGCCTACATCCATCCCTCAACCGTAGCTAATGCCAACGGTGATGCTTTCACCCAGAACCAGCTTTATATCATGACCAACGAAGCCCTCTTTATGCCCAACGGCACCTGGGTAGTCGGTGAAATGGCCGATGCTAAAGACCAGGCCGCGGAAGGTTTTGAATGGGGCTTTATGCCTCTGCCCGCCCTGGAAAAAGATGGCGACCGCTATGCCTTCACCTTCTTTGAGCAAGCCTTCGTCAGCAAGGATACGGAAGTACCCGAACTGGCCAAGACCTTTATCGCCTACCTCTACTCCGATGAAGCTGTTAAGGCTTTCATTGAAAATAAGGGCGGCGTACAGCCCATCTTAGGCGCAGAAGAATTCCTGAAGGACGAAGAACAAAAGCTCTTCTACTCCATTTATGAAGACGGCGCCAAGGCTGCCATGGGCGGCTTCCAGTCCGTAGAAAATTCTGTGGAAGGCGTAAGTGTCACCGATGCCCTCTACCAGGCCGTGGATTCCGTCGCCAACGGCGAGCTCTCTGTCGAAGACTGGCAGGCCGGTGTAGTGGATGCGGTTCAGCAGATCGCGGACGCCAATCCCAAAACAGAATAAGCTCTCACTCAAGTAACTTAGGAGGAAATTGCCTCCTGGTTTGGATCCCGGCCGGGGCCCTGCCCCGGCCGGGCTGTTTTTAAGAGAAGGAGATGCGTATGAAAAATAGTCCCGCGAAGAAGCGCTTTATTGTATTGGGACTCTTACCCGCCTTCGTACTCTATATCATCTTTATGATTTACCCCACGCTTACGGTTTTTAAGGAAAGTCTTTACAAAACCGGCGGCTTATCTGGCAAGAAGACTTTTGTGGGCTTGGCTAATTTCCAAAAGCTTTTCGCAGACCCCAAATTTATCAAGGCCTTTCAAAACACAGTTTTCCTAATCGTATTTGTGACGATTATCACCATGTTCCTGGCGGTAATCTTTGGGGCCATTCTGACCCGCGGCAACTTCCGCGGAAAAAACTTTTTCCGCATTATTCTATATATCCCCAATATTCTCTCCATTGCGGTAGTTGCTTCTATCTTCTCCAGTATCTACGGGATGGACAGCGGCCTGCTCAATGGCTTGGGGCGCCTCTTGAAACCGGAAACTTGGCAAAATATTGCCTTCACTGGGCAGTCGGGCCTGGTTACCTACTCCATCGCCTTCGCCATGATTTGGCAGGCTGTGGGCTATTACATGGTCATGTATATGTCCACTATGGCCCAGATTCCCGAGCATCTCTATGAAGCGGCCAAGCTGGATGGCGCCGGCCGCCTGCGGCAATTCTTCTCCATCACCCTGCCCCTCTCCTGGCAGACGGTCCGCACTACGCTGACCTTCTATGTCATCTCCAACATCAATATATCCTTCCAGCTGGTCAAGGCCCTGACCGACGGCGGTCCCAACGGGGCCTCCATGACCCTGCTCAACTACCAGTATTTGGAAGCCTATAACAATTCCAACTTTGGCTATGGCCTCGCGATTGGCGTGGTGGTTTTCCTCTTCTCCTTTGCCTTATCAGCCATTATTTATAGGGCCACCAAGCGAGATATTATCCAGTATTAGGAGGCCGGCATGAATAAAGAGACTAAACTCTACAAGTTCTTCGTTTACCTGGTCTTAGGGTTGGCGGCCTTATCCATCCTCCTGCCTGTGGTCTGGGTTTTTCTGGCCTCCTTCAAGGAGAACGCGGAATTTTACGGCAACCCTTGGGCCTTCCCGCAGGGCTTCTACTGGCAAAACTTTGCCGAAGCCTGGAACGAGGCCAACATGGGTACCTACCTAATCAATTCCGTGATCGTCACGGCCCTAGCACTCGCTATCCTCCTGCTGATCGCCCTGCCCTGCGCCTACATCCTGGCCCGCATGGACTTTCGCGGCAAGCGCTTTTTGCAGACCCTTATGAAGGCGGGACTTTTTATTAATCTTTCCTATATCGTAATTCCCATCTTCATGATCCTCTTGAACCTCAACCGCAGTTTTAAGGTCACTTTCTTCCTCAATAACCGCTTTATCTTGGCCCTGATTTATGCTGCCACAGCTGTACCCTTCACGGTTTATCTCCTGGCCAACTATTTCTCCGCCATTTCCAAATCCTACGAAGAGGCAGCCTATATCGATGGGGCAGGTTACTTCATGACCATGCTGCGCATCATCATCCCTATGGCCAAGCCTGCCGTCATTACGGTGATCCTGTTTAATTTTCTTTCTTTCTGGAATGAATACATTTTGTCCCTGACCCTGCTCACGGATAAAAAGCTGAAGACCCTGCCGGTCGGCCTCATCAACCTGCAGCAGGCCTCGCGGTCCGCAGCCAACTATGGCCGCCTCTATGCAGGTCTGGTCCTGGTGATGCTGCCTACCTTGCTTTTGTATATCCTAGTTCAAAAGCAGCTCACTGAAGGTATGATGGTGGGCGGCGATAAGGGCTAAGTTATCGAAGCGCTTATTAAGCAGAACACTGTTTTAGCTAAGTATGCAGGCCATAGCTATGGTCAATCATGCAGAACACAAACCAGACTAATTGCATAGAACACAGACAAGAGGAAGTACATATGGAAAAACAAAGCAAGCCGCAAAAAACTAGAGGACATTTAACCCTGCCGGGCGAAGAAAACTTCTATCAGGAAACCTTGGAAATGCTCGACCGCCTGGGCGCGGACGCCATCCGGGACTCTGACGGCACAGAACTGCCGGAAGAAGTCAAAGACCTGGACGGCGTCATGGTCTACGGCAAATATTTTACGGCCCGCGGCCACAATGCCTTTGCTGCTAAGCATCTCTTTGAAGCCTCCCGCTATTACTTGTCTTCGGACTTTGTCACCGCGACAGGGAAGGAGACAAAAATCTCTTTCATGTCCGGCTATTTTGCGAAGCAAATTACCCCCGACTACGACCACGATCCTAAAAAGTGGTGGGAGGTCAGGGACCGTACGACCGGTGAGGTTTTAGACACCGCCTTGTGGGAAATCGACCGCGACCACAATATCGCGGTCATCCAGACCGAGCCCTTCCACGTCTACAGTGTCAGCTTCCTGGCTTACGGCATTTGGGACCCTGTCCAGATGTACAACTACCTGACCAACGACTGGGGTGAGGACGTAGAGAAGCATATCCCCTTTGATATCCGCTATCCCGAGTCGGAGCAGTATGTGGAAGCAGCCTTGGAAGACTGGCTGAAAGCCAATCCTAAGGTAGACTTCGTCCGTTTCACCACCTTCTTCTACCAGTTCTCCCTGGTATTTGACCAGGAGGGTAAGGAGAAATATGTAGACTGGTACGGTTATACCAACGCGGTTTCTCCCAAAGCCATTGAAGATTTTGAGCGCGCCTATGGTTACCGCCTGACCCCTGAAGACTTTGTGGATGAAGGTTACTATAACTGCAATTTCCGGGTGCCCAGCCAGGCCTTCCGAGACTACCAAGACTTTACCGCCCGCTTTGTCGCCCAACACGCTAAGCGCCTCGTTGACCTGGTCCATAAGTACAACAAGAAGGCCATCATGTTCCTGGGCGACCACTGGATTGGGGTGGAGCCTTGGGGCCCCTACTTCTCGGAAATTGGCCTGGACGGGGTGGTAGGTTCCGTGGGAGATGGGGTCACCCTGCGCCTGATCTCCAGCATTGAGGCTCCTATACACGAGGGTCGTTTCCTACCCTACTTCTTCCCTGACACCTTCTTTGAAGGCAACGATGAAGCCATCCTGGCAGAAGCCAAGGATAACTGGGCCAAGGCCCGCCGGGCCCTGATGCGGGAACCTTTGGAACGTATCGGCTATGGGGGTTATCTCTCTCTGGCCTACAAGTTCCCCAGCTTTATAAATTACATTGAAGACTTGGCCAATGAATACCGGGATATCCTGGCCCGCATTGAAAATACCCAGCCTCGCCAGATGGCCAAGGTGGCCGTGCTCAACTCCTGGGGCAAGCTCCGCAGCTGGGGGTCGCATATTGTGGCCCACGGCAAATGGTATAAACTCTGCTACTCCTACCTGGGCGTCCTAGAAGCCCTGTCCGGCATGGACGTAGAGGTCAGCTTTATCAACTTTGAGGATGTCAAAGCCGGTCTTGATCCCGACCTGGATGTGATTATCAACATGGGAGATGCCTATACCGCCTTCTCCGGAGCAGAGAACTTCCTGGATCCAGAAGTCGTGACCCGGCTGCGGCAGTTCGTCTACCAGGGCGGCGGCTTTATCGGCATTGGCGAACCCTCCGCCGTCCAAGCCCAGGGCCGCTTCTTCCAACTGGCAGATGTCCTGGGCGTAGATAAAGAAGTGGGTTTCTCCCAATCTACTGACAAGTATTTTGACCAGCCGGTGGACCAGCACTTTATCACGGCAGATGTCCACGAACCCTTGGACTTTGGTGAAACCACAGGCAATGTCTACGCGCTCAGCGCAGAGACCAAAATTATTGCCTATGCCAACCAGGAGGTCCACCTGGCCAGCCACGACTTTGGCCAAGGCCGGGCAGTCTATTTTGCAGGCCTCCCCTACTCGGCACAAAACACCCGGCTGCTCAAGCGGGCTATTGCCTATGCCAGCCATAAAGAGGCTGAGCTGGAGCGGTATTTTGCCCAAGACGACCGTTTGGAAGTTAATGCCTATCCCTCGCGCGGGGAATACTGTGTAATCAACAACTCTGCCGACCAGTTAACCAGCCTGGTCTATGACGGACGCGGCCAGGCTCAAGAGCTGACCCTGCCGGGTGCCGGCCTGGTCTGGCTTAAAGATGAGGAAGGCAGGTAGGCGATGGACTTTTACGCCAAGAAAAAATTAGCCAATTTAGGATTGACCCTCCTCTTTATCCTAGGCGTGGTGCTGCAGTTTGTGGGGCTAAAGCGCACAGGTTATGGCGGCCTGGGCTTGCAATTTATCTCGCTCGCGCTTTTAATTGTCGTACTTTGGTTTTATAACCGGCGCTACCAATAAGGCACCCACCTTAAACCTAAGCCCAACTAATAACTAGGACGTGCGTCTCCCGCACGTCCTATGCCTAGTTTTAAACTCTAATCTAAGAATTGAGGAGTCAGTTATCGTGAAAAAAACAATCAGCCCCGAGCTCGTGGCCGAAGTCGTCGAGGCCTTCTTCGGCCCCGTACAAGTGGAAAGCTGCAAGTCTAATGTGGTGGGACACATCAACGATACCCTGGAAATCAGGGTCAGCCCTACGCAGGAGGGTTTCCAGCACTTTATTTTCCAGCGTATCAACCAAGAGGTCTTCTCCCAGCCGGTGGAACTCATGGAAAACATCGTCGGAGTTACGCGCTTTCTGGGCAAGAACATCCGGGAAAGAGGCGGGGATCCCAACCGCGAAGCCTTGAGCGTCTTTAAAACTCAGGCCGGTCAGTCCTACTATATTGATAGTGAGGGAGAATATTGGCGAGTCTACCTCTTTATTGAGGACACCCTCTGCCTGCAGCAGGTGGACACCAGCGAAGACCTCTATCAATCTGGCCTAGCTTTTGGTCAGTTCCAAAACCTGCTCGCCGACTACCCCGCCGAAACTCTGCACGAGACTATTCCCCACTTTCACGACACCTGGAAGCGCTTAGAAGACTTCAAGCAAGTCCTGGCAGCCGACCCCTTGGGTCGAGCCCAAGGCTGCCAAGCAGAAATTGACTTTGTGCTGGAACATGAGGAGATTGCCCGTTATATGAAGGAAATCCTGGACCAGCAGCTTCTGCCCCTTCGGGTTACCCACAACGACACCAAGCTGAATAACGTGCTCTTCGACAAAGCCACCCGCCAAGCCCTCTGCGTGGTGGACCTTGACACCATCATGCCGGGCCTGTCCATCAACGACTACGGCGACTCCATCCGTTTTGGCGCCTCTTCTGCCCTGGAGGACGAGCAAGACCTCTCCCTGGTACAGCTCTCCTTGTGGCTTTTCTCCTCCTACACCCGGGGCTTCTTAGAAGGCGCAGCCGGGCAGCTCACCCCCGCCGAGCTAGACCATCTCCCCTTTGGGGCCAAGGCTATGACCTACGAGTGCGGCATGCGGTTCTTAACAGACTACCTGGAAGGGGATACGTATTTCCTCATCGCGCGGCCCCAGCACAACCTGGACCGGGCCCGCACCCAGTTCAAACTGGTCGCGGACATGGAAGCCAAAGAGGCTCAAATGAAGGAGATCGTCGCTCAGTACGCTGCACAGGCTTAGGCGCGGCGGGCAGGATTTAGCTTGATCAGGCAAAAACACACTGGGTCAGACAAGCTCCAACTTAGCCAGACCAGACCAGGCTAGATCGTTATAATAGATACGAGCTCCGTTTTTCCGCCCACAGGCTCGGGAAAACTTGTGACACGAGGAAAGGAAAAGAACACATGAAAAAAATCCTCTTAACCGGCGGTGCCGGCTACATTGGCAGCCACACCGCTCTGGAACTCCTGGAAGCTGGCGGCTATGAGGTAGTCGCCTACGACAATCTCTGCAATGCCTCCCGCGAGGCCCTCAACCGGGTAGAAAAACTCACCGGCCAGAAGGTCAAATTCTACGAGGGAGACGTCCTAGACAAGGATCTGCTGAAAAAAGTTCTGCAGGAAGAACAAATTGAGGCGGTCATTCACTTCGCTGCCCTTAAGGCCGTGGGTGAGTCCGTCAAACAGCCCCTGCGCTACTACCAGAACAACATTTCCGGAACCCTATCTCTTTTGGAAGCCATGGAAGAAACCGGCGTGCGCAAGATTGTCTTCTCCTCTTCCGCCACCGTCTATGGTGATCCCCAGTTTGTGCCAATTACCGAAAACCATCCCAAGGGCCAGTGCACCAACCCCTACGGGTGGACCAAGTCCATGATGGAACAAATCATGACCGATCTGCATACCGCCAACCCCGCCTGGGATGTGGTCCTACTCCGTTACTTCAACCCCGTAGGCGCCCATAAGTCCGGGCAGATCGGCGAAGACCCCAAGGGTATCCCCAATAACCTCGTCCCCTACATCACCCAGGTTGCCGTGGGCAAATTGGACCACCTCAATATTTTCGGTGACGACTACGATACACCCGACGGCACCGGCGTCCGCGACTACATCCACGTGGTTGACCTGGCCAAGGGCCACGTCAAAGCCCTGAACTACATCTTTACCGACCCCGGCCTGGAGGTCATCAACCTGGGCACGGGCCAAGGCTACTCCGTCCTAGACATGGTCAAGGCCTTCCGCAAGGTCACCGGCAAAGAAATTCCTTATGAAATCAAGCCCCGCCGGGCCGGCGATATCGCCACCTGCTACGCAGACCCCCGCAAGGCCAAAGAAGTCCTGGGTTGGGAAGCCGAATCCGGCCTAGAAGAAATGTGCGAAGACGCCTGGCGCTGGCAGTCGCAGAACCCCAACGGCTACGAGAGCTAGGCAAAATTACAGCTAATGGGTAGGTCGCCCTGCACATTTGCAAGTAGTGGGTGGACAGCTTGGGCATTTCTGCAGGTAGTGGGTGGTTTGGACTCTAACCCCCTTCCGCTACTTGTAAATTTGTAAGAAATTTCACGAACTAGGATTTACAGAAGAGCCACAGCCTAGTCCAATCTTCCTTTACTCCCCCGCTTTGGCTAGCAAGATGCGCCAGCAATTTCCGCAGGGCCGCAGCCACAGGTAGATTCCTGAGCCCTAGATAAGAGGGTGTCTCTATCACTTTTGTGATTTTGAGACACCCCCTTTTTCCCTTCTATTCCTCAATCGAAATCGCGCTTACGGGGCACTGGTCCACAGCGTCTTGGACGTCTGCGACCTGGTCCTCGGTAAATTCCGCGTAGGCTTCCGCCTTGCCCTCGGCGTTCATTTGGAAAACTTCAGGGGCGATACCGGCGCAGAGGCCGCAGCCAATACATAAATCTTGATCTACATGTGCTTTCATGTGCTAATCCTCCTTGATTATTTTGTTTGTTGCTTTGCGTGTAAGTTGTTCAAACTAGTTCTGGCCTAGCTTCGGTCTAGCTGGTCTAGTTGGCGAACTCAGTTGCTGATCAGCTTAGTTGTTAATCAGCAGATTGAGGTCGTCTTCTACCGTACCAATGCTGGCCAAGCCAAAGTTATCTACTAAAACCTTGGTCACATTGGGAGAGAAGAAGGCTGGCAGGGTGGGTCCTACATGGATATTCTTCACACCCAGGGACAGCAGGGCGAGGAGTACGATGACCGCTTTTTGCTCATACCAGGCGATGTTATAGACCAGAGGCAGGTCGTTGACATCGGCTAGGCCGAAGATTTCTTTTAGCTTCAAGGCGATCAGGGCCAGGGAGTAAGAATCGTTGCACTGGCCCGCATCCAAGACCCGAGGAATACCCCCGATGTCGCCCAGCTGGAGCTTGTTGTAACGGTATTTGGCGCAGCCAGCGGTCAAAATAACTGTATCTTGAGGCAGGCCCTTTGCGAACTCCGTGTAATAGTCCCTCGCCTTATGACGGCCGTCACAGCCTGCCATGACCACGAACTTCTTAATCGCTCCGCTCTTGACCGCTTCAACAATTTGATCGGCCAGAGCGAAGACCTGGGCGTGGGCGAAACCGCCCACAATCTCACCTTGTTCCAGCTCGGTGGGGGCGGGGCAGCGCTTGGCATGTGCAATCAGGGCCGAGAAATCCTTGTGCCCCTTGGCGTCAGCTTCAATGTGGGTGCAGCCGGGGAAGCCAGCAGCTCCAGTGGTGTAAATCCTTTCCTTGTAGCTGTCCTTGGGCGGTACCAGGCAGTTGGTGGTGAGCAGGACGGGCCCATTGAAGCTCTCGAATTCTTCCTTCTGCTGCCACCAGGCATTGCCATAGTTGCCGGCAAAATTGGCGTATTTCTTGAAGGCCGGATAATAGTGGGCTGGGAGCATCTCTCCATGGGTATAGACATCCACGCCGGTACCCGCGGTTTGCTCCAGGAGCATTTCCAGGTCCTTCAAATCATGGCCAGAAACCAAGATACCGGGATTCTTACGGACACCCAGCTGAACTTTGGTGATTTCCGGATGACCGTAAGTTTCTGTGTTTGCCTTGTCCAAGAGAGCCATTCCTTGGACCCCGTATTTCCCAGTCTCCAGGGTCAGGGCGACAAGGTCATCTACGCTCAGGCTGTCGTCCAAGGTCGCGGCCAAGGCACGCTGCATAAAGGCATCTACCTCTTCATCTTCGGCCAGCAAGACATTGGCGTGGTTGGTATAAGCGGCGAGGCCTTTCAAGCCATAAGTGATCAGCTCACGCAGGCTGCGGATATCTTCGTCCTCTGTAGCTAAGACTCCGACTGTAGCGGCTTTTTCCAAATACTCCTCTTCTCTGCCTTCCCAGAGAGCGGCCTCGGGCAAGTTGGTCTGGTCTTTAAGTTCCTTAACCATGTCAGCCTTGACCTGCAGGGTTTTGCTAATGCGGGCCTGAATGGCTTCGGGGTCAAAGTTGGCGTTGGTAATAGTGGTAAACAGGTTTAAGGTTACCAGGTGGTTGACCTCCGGGGCGACCTTATTACCTTCCTGACGCAGGCGGGTCGTCACAAAGGACAAACCTTTGGAGACATAGATAAGGAGGTCCTGCAGGGCGGCTACTTCTGGCTTTTTCCCGCAGACACCTACGACTGTACAGCCCTTGCAGGCGGCTGTTTCTTGACACTGGTAACAGAACATTTGCTTTTCCATCGATTTTCCTCTCTGCTTCTTTGCTTCGAAATTACAACTATCTTCTCGTCTTGAGAACTTAAACTTTTTTCTCGTCTATTTTCTCGTCTATCTTCTTGTCGGACTTACTTTCTTTCCATCCACTGTTTCAGTACGGCCGCATGGTTAACCTCCGGATCCCGCGCCGCATAGAGGAAGGTCACAGGATCCTTTGGCAGCATCTCTTGAGTTTCCTCTTTATAGGCGGCAGCTGTAGGAGACTTGTCCAGCTCCTCCAGGTATTCCTGGCTGAACTCCGCAAAGCGTTCCGGCTGGTGGCCAAACCACTTGCGCAGATCTGGGCTGGGCGCCACGTCCCTCCACCAAAAGTCCAGGGCCGCATCTACCTTGCGCACGCCTCGGGGCCAGAGCCGGTCAACCAATATCCGTTTGCCGTCCTCCGGGTCAGGGTCTTCATAAATTCGTTTGATTTTAAGTTTGTACATGGCGTTCACTCCTAACAAATCTTCGGGCATCTTACTCATGCTCGAAAGTGCTTACTTTTTAAGTCTTCCCAGAAGTGCTTACTCCGGACAATCTGTACTGCCCCAACAATTACTGCTGAAAGTGCTCCTGAGCAAAGCCCAAGCGCTGAACAGTTTCCAAGGTTCCTAGATACTTGCCGCTGGCATCTCGCACGGCCAGGTAGCGGACGAAGACAGGCTCGCCCTGCTTCTCCATCCAGACGTCCACGCTATCCTTTTCTCCACTGCGGAAGCTGGCAATGATCCCCCGCACCATGGGTTCAATCTTGGGTGGATGGCAGGAGAAAACATCGCGGTCAATGGCCATATCCGGCCGTTTGAAGAGCTTGTCTCCATCATTAAAGAAGCGGTTAATATTGTCCGCATCCACAAAGGTCAGCTCTAGAGGGATGGTGTTAAGGACCGCGAGGATCTGCGCGGGGGTCATGTGGCCGCTACCCAGGGTGATCATATCTTGTGGGAGCTCAGCTGTTGCGTCGTCCGCGCTTGTGTGGTCGGCCGCTTTCGCTACGTCTCCAGTCTGGGCTCCGTTGGTCGCTTCCGCCTGGTCCGGCGCCCTACGGCTGGCTGCCGTCTGGCCGCCCACAGTTTTCAGGTCTTCCCGTTTAGCTTCCGCTTCTGGCCATTCTGGATAACCCTCAGTCAGCAGGTTTTCATAGGCCGGCAGCTCGTAATAAATCCGGATCCAGTCTTCCTCGCTGAACTCGCGCAGGCAGAGGGGAAAGAGGATGTTGTCTTCCTTAAAGATCATCTCCTGGGCCCGGCCCACTACGGTCTGGAAGCGGTCGCGGAAGTCAGAAATCTGGTCACCGGCTTCCGCCAGGATTTTCAGCTCATCGCGGATTTCATCGTCTACACCCCACATCACGCCAGCAGGTCCGGTAAAGCCGTATTTGCGGTTGAGGAGGGGGTAAATTAGGTCACCCTTGCGTGCGTAGTGGATGGCCACGGCGCGCAGGTCTTCCGCCGCAGCCTGCAATTGAGGTAAGTCTGCTCCTGCGGCTAGAGCTTCCTGGGCCTGCTGGACCAGTTCCATTATCCTGCGGTTTTCCGTCCGGAACACGTTGACCGGGTGGCCGGGGATATCCTGAATGGGCTGGAGCTGCTGGTCCGCTTTCTTGAGCTGGTGGGCCGAAGCCTGAACCGCAGCCTTCGCCTGGGCCAGTTGTTCGGTGCTCGTGGCACCATGGAAAAGGGCCGAGTGGACATCGCACAGCCTTTGCACCTCCGCGACAGGGATACCGCTTTTAATAAGTTCTTGCTCTGCCTTAGCAATTTCCGAGGCCTCGACCGTACTGAAATTTTGCACGAAGTCGGCCCGGACCGTCTCCAGGTCTTCACCCTCTACCAAGCGACCTACATAGTCTCGCAGGAGCGCAACCCGGTCAGCATGGCTGGGCTCAGCGTTATGGGCTCTAGAGTGGGGCCTAGAATTTGGCCGCTCAGAATTCTCAGAATTTGGTATATCAGGCAGGTTTCTATTTTGCTGTAAATCTAAATTAGAATTCATATGGTCTGCTCCTATTCATGGGGTTCTCTTGCTCCTCTGCCCCTAAGTTACTAAAATCAAGTCAGGACTTCCGTGGTTATAACCACAAGCCAAGGAAGGCTTGCGAATCCGATTCATATGTTACGCAGCCGCCTGGTAAGGTCCGCTGCAGCCTGCCCTCGGCATACTTAAGTTAGATTTCTTAGGTATCGCAAAATATATTTAAGCTCTCAGTTTCCAGCGCTGGGAAAGGAGCAAAGTCAAAGTGGAAAAAATTATTTCGCCCCTTTTCGCGGGCTTAAGCAAAGATGAATATACCGACATGCGCAAGTGCAAATGCCTGCGGGAGCGGTCTTTTGACAAGGGCGAGGTAATCCTCACCGCCGGAGACCAAACCAGCCATATGGGCCTAATTCTCTCCGGTCGGGTAAATATTGAAATCTACAATCTCTGGGGCGGTCGCAGCATCTTGAACAAGCTGGGCCCAGGAGAGATTTTCGGCGAGAGCTACGCCATCACAGGCGAGCCCCTGGTGGTAGAGGCCATAGCAATCGAAGCTAGCCGCATCATGATGATTGATATTGCGGGCCTTTTTCAGGGCCACCACGCTGACGCCAGCTGGCACGCCAAATTGCTGCGCAATGTCCTCTTGCTGTCAGCCCGCAAAAATGTGGCCCTCTCCAAGCGGGCCTTCCAGCTCTCCTTCAAGAAAATCCGCTCCCGCCTGGGCGCCTACTTGTCCGCGCAAGCCCTGGAAACCGGGAAGAGAGAATTTGATATTCCCTTCAACCGTCAGGAGCTGGCCGACTACTTGAACGTGGACCGCAGCGCCCTCTCCAAGGAG
Organism: uncultured Oscillospiraceae bacterium; assembly: GCA_964398655.1. Classification (GTDB taxonomy): domain Bacteria; phylum Bacillota; class Clostridia; order Saccharofermentanales; family DTU023; genus SFFI01. Next base: position 20,502 of record CAYNNG010000006.1, on the reverse strand, counting down.
TTAATGCGCATGCGCGATGACGGCTTGATTGAATTCAACAAGAACCACTTCCGCATTTTGGAGATTAAAGAGTAGGTTGCTGGAGACTGGATTGGTTTTTGGAGCCCTGTAGTTGGGATTTCCTTGAAAATGGCTTTTACCCACCATTGAACTTTCCTGAAACACTAAGGAGAGGCAAAACCCCATCTACAAGAATTTCGAGCGAGGCCCATTGAGCAATAGCTCCGCTTCCCGCCAATTAGGATAATATTGGCTGACCAAGGTCTGAAAGCGCTCACCGTGGTCCTTTTCGACTAAATGTACCAGTTCATGCACGAGGATGTATTCCAAGCATTGAGGAGGATAGGCTGCGAGCTTGGTGCTGAGCCAAATGCGCTTGGCTTCTACATTACAGGTCCCCCAACGAGTTTTCATCTTTTTCAAGCGATATTCCTCAGCCTTCAGGCCAGTAAGCTCTTCTGCTTTCGCCGTATAAAACTTTAGTCTGGGCTCTAAAATCATGCGATAAACTTGCTGCATACAATCATTTAGGGTTTCCCAGTCTGTATCCGTATATACGGGCAGGGTCAATAGATACGCCCAGGGCTGATTTTTAGGGTCTAGGTCTGACCAATCCAGTCTGGACCAGGGAGCGTACTTGCGGTCAAGGTCAGGAATGCCCAGGGCAGCCTGTTTGGCCTCCACGCCCCGCCAATAATCCCCCAGCTCCTTCAGGGCGTTCCGCTTGCTGCGGATGCGAACATAGCCCCTTTGATCATCTTCACATTCTTGCAGCTCAAGCAGATAGGGTTCCCCCAGGAGCTCAATGAGTTTACCGGTATAAAACATCTGGTCTGCTTGCGCTTCCGCCAACTCTTGTGCTTGGCGCGAAATTTTTTCCTGCGCTTCACAAATAAAAGTCCTGCGAGATTGCACGAAGTCGATAATCTGGGCATCGGAAACATAATAAGGACAGGAAACTACCACCCTACCCTCTGGAGCCTTGATCGTGAGGCGCAGGTTTTTCATGTGGTCCTTGCGGATGACCTGAACCGGGATTCCGGAGATATTCAGTTCTTGGTAACGGTGCCTAGTCATGGATATCTATTTTAAAGTAAGGAGTCTGGCGAGGAAAGGCCTGTACTTAAATCAAGTCCTCAGATATTCCGACAAGTTTTCAAGTAATGGAAGGTGGCATCAGGATTTTGGTCAGTAAAACCACCCACTAACTGCCAAATTGTTCGAGCAGCCACCCATTACTTGAAAACTTGCTGACGGGCACACCCATTAGTTGTAAATTTGTCCGAGTAACGGAGAAGTTAGAGTAGGAAGCAAAAGTGCCTCTCCCGCATCCGCGGGGAGAGGCACCATGATATATGGGACTCCGGAGAGCCCAAACTCTACAGCTTGATCAATTCGTAGTTTTGGGTGCCCAGGCCAATCTCTTCGGCGTGGCTGAGGCAGGTTTCCCAGTCGGTGTCGGGGAACATATTTTTGAAGTGGTCGTGCAGGTCTTCCTTGCTCTCGGCCAGTTTAGAGTTGGGCAGTGGAGAAGCGGCGTTGACGAGGTCGGCGCAGGCCCGGTCAAGGGCGACGGGGTCAAAAGAGGCCAGCATACCCAAATCGGGAACGATGGGGGCATCATTTTCGGAATGGCAGTCGCAGTAGGGCGAGACATCTTGGATGATGCTGATATGGAAGTGGGGGCGTCCTTGTACAACCGCCAAGGCGTACTCGGCCATGCGCTCGTTCAAGATGGTGTTGGAGTTGCTGTCGATGGGGTGGATGGCATCGTAGTTGCAGGAGCCAATGCAGCGGCCGCAGCCCACACATTTGTTGATATCGATAAAGGCCTTCTTATTGGGGAAAGAAATGGCTCCGTGGGCACAATTGCGGAAGCAGCTGGCGCAGGCTACGCAGTTGTCCTGGTTGACTTCCGGCTTGCCTCCGTAGTGCATTTCCATCTTGCCAGCCCGGGACCCGCAGCCCATGCCGATGTTCTTAATCGCGCCGCCAAAGCCTGTGGATTCATGGCCCTTAAAGTGGCTCAAGGAGATAAATACATCCGCGTCCATGATGGCTGTGCCGATTTTCGCGGTCTTAATGTGCTTAATATGTTCGCCCTCCAGAGGCACTTCGCGCTCGTCTGTACCCTTGAGGCCATCGCCGATGAGGATTTGGCAGCCAGTGGATAAGACACTGAAACCATTCTCCTGCGCTGCGCCCAGGTGCTCGAGGGCGTTCTTACGGCGGCCTACATAGAGGGTGTTGCAGTCGGTCAAGAACGGAATGCCCTCCAGCCTTTTCACCTCGTCAGCCACGACCTTGGCGTAGTTAGGCCGCAGGAAGGCCAGGTTGCCCGGCTCGCCAAAGTGCATCTTGATCGCCGTAAATTTCTTATGAAAGTTAATTTGGTCCAAGCCTGCCTGACGGATAAGTTTGGACAATTTGTCCGGCACGTTTTCCTCTAGGGTGGTGCGAAAGTCGGTAAAATATACCTGAGATTTTTCCTGTGACATGTTCCCTCCTATAGATAAGCCCTCATAGCTAAGCCGCCAGCTGGACAGCTGAGCGGGATTAGAACTAAGGATTAAGACTAAAGCTCTATTCTAAAGCTTAATGCTAGAGCTTAAGGCTAATTAGTAGTGCTTACCTGTTAATATTGCCTTTAGACCCAAGACTAGGTCAAGTTAGCGGAAGTCAATTCTTCTCTCACATTTTTTAATTATTGTGCACTTAAATTATACAATTCCTACGTTACAATGAAGATAATTCCCTTTACCTATAATGGGTAAAAAGCTAATTCATATGACTTGCCCCATCCCACAGAAGCAAGTTAGAGGAGGAGTTATGGCAGAAAATAACTTTCAACACTTCTCACAGGATCCCCAGGGCGAGCCGCCCCGGCGTCCCCGGAAGTCTTTGTTTTATTACTATTTTGTTGTACTAATTATTGTTGTTTTATTCAATACCCTGGTTATGCCGGTCATGGAAGGCAAGCAAATTGAGCTCGCCAGCTATTCCGAATTTCTCACCCAGCTGGACAAGGGCGAGGTTTCCAAAGTCAGCATCTCCGACACGCAAATCCTCTACGAGGCTAAGAAAAACGGTCATGACCAGATTTACAAAACGGGCCTGGTAGATGACCCCAGCCTGGTCAAACGTCTGGAAGAGCAAAATGTCGATTTTGCCGCGGAAATCCCCGAAACACCCAGCATCTTCCTCAGCATCCTCGCCTCCTACATCCTGCCTATCCTCATCTTCTTCTGGCTCGGCCATATGATGAACAAACGTATGATGGGCCGCATGGGAGCTTCGGGCCTGAATATTTACGGCAAGTCCGGAGCCAAGCTCTACCAGCCGGAAGAGGGCGAAAAAACTTTCGCCGATGTGGCGGGCCAGGAGGAAGCCAAGGAGTCTCTGCAGGAAATTATTGACTACTTGAACCAGCCCGAGAAGTACCAAAAAGTCGGCGCCCAGTGCCCTAAGGGCGTCCTCCTTGTAGGCCCTCCGGGCACCGGTAAAACCTTGATCGCCAAGGCCGTAGCCGGCGAAGCCCATGTCCCCTTCTACTCCATCTCCGGATCCGAGTTTGTTGAAATGTTTGTCGGCCGAGGTGCCGCCAAGGTCCGCGACCTCTTTGAAGAAGCCGGCAAGCACGCGCCTTGCATTGTCTTTATCGACGAAATCGACACCATTGGTAAGTCGCGCGACAACCAGATGTCCACCAACGACGAACGCGAGCAGACCCTCAACCAGCTCTTAACGGAGATGGACGGCTTTGGCGCCAATAAGGGGGTTATTATCCTAGCCGCGACCAACCGACCAGAAGTTCTAGACCCCGCCCTGCTCCGTCCGGGACGTTTCGACCGCCAGGTCCGCATGGAACTGCCTGACCTCCAAGGCCGGGAAGATATCCTTAAAGTCCACCTGCGCCGGGTCCAAACCGCCGATCCCATCGACTACAACTTGATCGCCCGGATGACCTCCGGCGCCTCCGGGGCCGATGTAGCCAATATGGTTAACGAGGCAGCCCTGCGGGCGGTCCGCCATGGCCGCGACAAAGTCACTACGGAAGACCTGGTGGAATCCATCGAGACCGTGATCGCCGGCGCTCAAAAGAAGAACTCCATCATGTCGGACGAGGAGAAGAAGATCGTCTCCTACCACGAAATCGGCCACGCCCTGGTAGCCGCCCTGCAGAAGGGCTCGGCCCCCGTTACCAAGATCACCATTGTGCCCCGTACTTCAGGGGCCCTGGGCTACACCATGCAGGTAGAAGAAAACGAAAAGGTCCTCATGTCCCGGACCGATGCCCTGAACCAGATTGAAACCCTGGTCGGCGGCCGGGCCGCGGAAGAAGTTGTCTTTGGAGAGATTACCACCGGAGCGGCCAACGATATCGAAAAAGCCACCCAGCTCGCCAAGCAGATGGTCACCCGCTACGGCATGTCCGACAAGTTCGGCATGATGCAGCTAGAGTCCGGAGGCAGTCAGTATTTGGGCGGCCAAGGTCAGATGACCTGTTCGCCGGAAACCAGCTACCAGGTAGACCAGGAGGTCATGCAGATCATTAGCTCCTCCTACGCCAAAGCCAAGCAGGTCATGATCGACAACCGAGATAAACTAGACCAGCTGGCCGACCACCTCTACCAGGCAGAAACCATTACAGGTGAGGAATTTATGGAGATTCTGGCCCAGTAAAATAACAACGGTTACAAGGCGTCTCTTCAGCCGAAGAGACGCCTTAATAATATCTGCCAACTATTGTCGACGGCCTCATCGCCATTGTCGAATCCTTCCCCGTCCACAACGGCAACCGGTACCTCTTCATCAACTAAGTCCCCAACAGCCAGGCCATGGAGTAGGGGGCGGGACACAATTCCTAGTTAATTCTCTGAGGGCAGGAAATCCTGCCCTCTTTTTTGCGCACAAGTAGTTTGAGAGATAAACAAAAAAATACAGATCTGATTTGCGGGGAATGCAATCAGTTTTAGTTACAAGAATCAAATCCTCAAACCAGGCACAATAAATTGCCACTTATCTTTAAGCAGATCAAATAAAACATCATTTAATGCAAACAACTAGCGTTTAAGTACAAAAACATTTAAATTGTAACAATCACGTCTCTTGTAGGATATCAGCATTTAACAAAGGTCAGTTATGTTATTTCATGGATATAAAAATAATCGGAGGAAATAACATGAAAAGGAAGCTGAATATCAAGAAATTGCAGAAAAGAATATTCTCCCTCCTGCTATTATTGGTAATATTAAGCAGCGTCTTGCTGCCAAACCTGCTGGTGAATGCAGAGGAAGATACGGGCGATGACTTCAACGATAACTCCAGTATTGAAGGTCATAAGTTAAGTTTTGAACTTTCTATCCTGCAATTGAGCTATGCGCAAGATCTATTTAAGCACCATGATCAAGCTGATAAGAAGCCAGTTGAGCAACTAGATGAACAAGCAGCACCTGTCGCTGGAAGCTCAGAAGCAATGGAAAATAAAGAGGCAGAAAGCGCTGGCACCACTGGTGATTTAGATGATCAGCAAACGAGAGCAATGCATGGAAATATACCTTCAAAGATTTGCCCCAGGAAAATGACGGATCGCCCATAGAGTATTTTGTCAAAGAGGTAGCCGTTAGTGGCTACACATCGAAAATTGCTGGCAACCAAAATGATGGCTTCATTATCACTAGCACTCCCGTCCCCGAGGAGAGCAAACCCACGGAGCCTACAGAACCGACGGAACCTAGCAAACCCACTGAACCCACCGAATCAGAACCTAACACTCCTCCCCCGCCGAGTGTGACGGTCTCCTCCCCTATCGTGTTCAAGAAGGTTACGGGCGGGCAGCCGGAAACCCCTGACCTCTTTACTTTCCGGATTGAACCCGTCTCTTATAAGCCAGACCCGGCCTACCCCAGGCCAGAACCCAATTCCCTGCCCCTGCCTCAGGGCCAGTCCAGATTTCCGGCGAAGGCACGGCCTCGACCGGTCAGATAACCTACACCCAG
>CAYNNG010000006.1:12080-14403 GCA_964398655.1 uncultured Oscillospiraceae bacterium | reverse complement strand
AGTCCAGATTTCCGGCGAAGGCACGGCCTCGACCGGTCAGATAACCTACACCCAGCCGGGTTTCTACGAATATAAAATCCAGGAGCTGGCCGCGGGCGATGGTAAATACATCTACTCCAAAGATGTCTACACCTTCATTGACCACGTGTATATGCAAGACGGGCATCTGGCGGTTGACCGGACCATGTATAAGAATGGACAAAAGGCCAACACCAGCACGGCTTACTTCACCAACCAGTACCAAGGTGAGCCTGTGCCTAAAGGCAAAATCACCAGTCTGCCGGCTACCGGAGAGAAGGATTACCTGGGCTGGAGTCTAAGCTTGACCCTGGTTGGGCTCGGCTGCCTGGCGCTTATTCAGAAAAAGCGCCTCGGCTAAAGCTAGCGAAAACGTCTCGGCTAAAACTTCTTAATTTATAGGTCAAGCCTCTTATTCACATTAATAAACTCCCGCAGCAATCCCACAATGGCTGCGGGAGTTTTTATTTAATAAATTAAGCGCGGGTGAGTTTAACTCTTACTAACAAATTGAGTGTTAGGCGCAAGTACCTTTGGCGCTTCAAGTAAATTTGACGCTTGTGGAATACTGGTAAATTACACCAATTATCTTTCAATGTAACTAAATCAGCACTAAATTTAGCTTAATATATTGTACATATTCCCGAAGACTGATAGTCTGAGCTTATATAGCAATTTCGCGGCTGGCTTGATCGCTAGCCGCGATAATTTATTACCTAAGCAAAACATTCACACTAGTGGAGGGAGAAAGAGATATGAGTTTTACAGACAGTTTAAAGTTGTGGGGATTTCAGCAAGTCTTGAGCTATATCCATAAGGAGCCTCAGGCCAATATGGAAAAAGCCATAAAAATGGCCCGCAAGATAGCACCTAAAGAATATACGAAACAAGTAGACGCTATAGAGGATGTGATTACAAATATAGATAGCGAGAATCACAAATATCTCATGAGAATCCTCAATCAAACGGATGAAAAGGTGTTTGACACCTTTGCCACCAACTTTATGATGGGTTCCCTCCTCTCAGCAGAAACTCAGAAAAAAGCTAAAGAGAAGTACAATTGTAATATCCCTTGGACTATTCTTCTGGATCCAACTACGGCTTGTAACCTAAAATGCGTAGGCTGTTGGGCCGCGGAATACGGGAAAAGCCTCAACCTTTCCTTTGAGGAGATCGACAGCATTATCGAGCAAGGTAAAGAACTGGGCATCTACTTCTATATCTTCGCCGGTGGCGAGCCCCTAATCCGGAAAAAAGATATTATCGAAATCTGCCGCAAGCACAAAGAATGCGAGTTCCTCATGTTTACTAACGGCACCTTGATTGATGATGAATTTGCAGATACCATGCTGGAACTGACTAACCTCGTTCCCGCCCTGTCCATTGAAGGTTCAGAAGAAACCACAGACGCCCGTCGCGGCAAGGGTACCTACCAAAAAGTCATCAAGGCCATGGATATTCTCCGCGCCCACAAGCTGCCCTTCGGCGTTTCGGTCTGCTACACTGCGCAGAACTATAAGGCAGTAACCAGCGAAGAGTTTGTCGATTTCCTCATCGACAAGGGGGCCTTATTTGCCTGGTACTTCCACTTTATGCCCGTAGGCAATGACACCACTTCCGACCTACTCTTGACCCCCGAGCAGCGCGAGTATGTCTTCCGCACACTCCGTGGTTACCGTACCAAGAAGCAGATCTTCTTTATGGACTTCCAAAATGACGGTCAATACGTGGGTGGCTGCATTGCTGGTGGCCGAGCCTACCTGCATATCAACGCCAACGGAGATGTTGAGCCCTGCGTTTTCATCCACTATTCCGACTCTAATATCCGGGAGAAAACCCTCCTTGAGTCCCTGCATTCCCCGCTCTTCATGGCCTACAAGGAAGGCCAGCCCTTTAATAAAAACATGCTGCGGCCCTGCCCCATGCTGGAAAATCCCAAGCTCCTGCGGGAAATCGTGCATAAGACCGGTGCCGCATCCACCGACATTCTGGAAAAAGAAGACGTCGACCACCTCTGCGCCAAGTGCGACGACTACGCCCTAGCTTGGGCCCCCAAGGCCGATGAACTTTGGGAAGAAGAAAAAGCCAACCTCGCGGCGCAAAGCGCGCAGAAATAGAACGATAGGCAGGCTTGTTCTGTGCCTGCAAGCCTATATACTAGGTTATCTGGGTTATCTAATCAGCTAACCCAGATAGCCATAAATCGACCACAAGCAGAGGACGGGAGCTCCCGTCCTCTGCTTTTATTTAATCTTCTTCTATTAATGTTGGCACTTGGGCAAAAGCTCATCCAGCCCACCATTTT
>CAYNNG010000006.1:10868-11980 GCA_964398655.1 uncultured Oscillospiraceae bacterium | reverse complement strand
GCCCACCATTTTTGGAGCTATGGGAGCCAAGGACGTTGAGAAAATGGTTGGCGTTTCAGCTAAAACCAGACTCTGCCAGGTTGGCTGTTCAGCTAAAGCGGCCTTCAGCCAACCTTTCTTAGGGCCTTCATTCACCTCAAGGCAAAATATTTTATAGGCATTCCCCTCAAAACGCATTATTACCAACCATTTTCAGGACCTTCACTCTCTTCAAGGCAAAATATTTTATGGGCATTCCCTTCAAAACGCATTATTGCCCACCATTTTATAAAATCAACGTTACACTTTCCCCTTCTCACCTGTGTTCATATTAGAATCAATTCAGAAGCTGGGCGTTCTAATTTTGAGTAGCCACCAATTTTGAGGAGCTCTGGACGTCCACGAACTTAGGTATGAGTATGAGGATATGCGCAGCAAAGAGGAATTAGCCGAAATCTATCAAAGGCAGGCGAGAACTGTCTACATGGTGGCCGTGGGCTACGGGCTTCAGGCTGCGGATTGCGAGGATGTGGTGCAAGAAAGCTTCATGCGGCTCTTGCGCGCGGACCCGGTCTTTAATGATCCCGAGCACAAAAAGGCTTGGCTGATTGTCACAGCGGCCAATGTTTGCAAAAACTACCTGGCCAGAAGCGAGCGCAAAAAACCTCGCCCTTCCAGATTGGGACCAAGCTAGTGACGACGGTCAGCATCCTTCACCCGGAGACTCCACTCCTTACAATGAGACATCTGTTCTTTACGGTGATGGCCCTGCTCCTTACAGCGAGACCCCTGATCTTTGCGGCGAAAACCCCTCTGTTTCCGACCGAGACTGCCAGCTCTTAGCCTGCCTAGGCCAGCTGCCAGCAAGGCTGCGGCTCACCCTCTACCTCTATTTCTACGAAGGTTATAACAGCCAGGAAATTTCCGAGATGCTAGGGATCCACCCCGCCTCTGTCAGGCGCCGATTGTCTGAAGCAAGGAGATTGATAAAAAAATTATGGAAACAGTACGAAAAATAGACCACCAAACCTATCGTCAGGCCTTAGACCGCCGGTCTCCGAGCCAGTCGCAATTAGATCAAATATGGGACCGACTTGCCGCTAGTTACGACCATCTAGCTGGCCGCGGGCAAA
>CAYNNG010000006.1:8193-10768 GCA_964398655.1 uncultured Oscillospiraceae bacterium | reverse complement strand
AGGGTTTCTTTACGAACCCGCTCACACGCTATACCAGCATAGCCGCAGCCATTATCCTCGTCGTGGCTCTAGGCCTCTTTTATTTCGGTCCCAGCCAGCCCGGTGTAAAGCTTATACCCAATCTGCAAGCCCCTAATTTTTCTCAAGCTGGGAAAAATCCTGCCGGTCCTCCCTCCTCACCTCTGGCGCCAGCAAGCAAAGAAACGGAAAACGACAACCCACCCGAGAATGAAGGCAAAGAGCCTCTCCGCATCGCTCGTCAGGCCCTCAATGAAAGCTGGTAACCCGCCTATCCGGACGACCCCCTGCTGCTTGACCACCCCTTAGATAAGGACGCAGAAATCCCTGCGGCTCTGCCCGTGTATATGCTGCAAGACAATACTCCCCTACTCTCCAGTGGGACCGAATCCCCTATCTTCGAGGCTCTTTATCGCAGCCTTGACCGTGTAAATGAAGATATGGGCATGGAACTCAACATGGATACCGTAGCCAAAGAGGTCATACCCGCACAAAGTCATTGTCTGGGCGCAGTCTCAGCCTTGAGCAAAGAAGAATCCTGCGTGGTCATGGCAGCATATTCTTACGATGGGATCCATGTCTATTTCTTCCCTACTAATCTGCAGGCTCTGGAAAATACCTGGCCTGAATACAATCTGCAGCAAGCTATATATTCCAGTTTCAAGCCCAGTTCGGCGGCAGAAATGCTCTCCTATTTAAATAGTAATGGCGGAAGAGCCTTAGACCAAATCCGGGAATGGGGAGAGGACGAGAGTTTACGCAAACTTGAAATCGACCTGGTCCTGGAAGATATTGACACCAGCGCTAAGGTGCTCACCCAGGCCTGGCAGGACCTCTTGCCCTGGCCAGAAGAACAAGAAGTTATCATCCGACCTAAGCGTAGGCTCTTGTACCTACCTCCCGAGCTTTTTGCGGCCACAGTTAAAGAAACTTATCCCGCGAGCACAGGCAACCTAAATTTCCCTCCCTTAGAGGGTCTGCCCCAGGATAACTTTGGGAAATCTCTGGTCAACAGCGCCCTGCGCAAGCTCACCTGGCACACCGAAAACCAGCTGCAGAAGCTTGCAGACGGATCCTTTGCTCTCCTAACTCCCTACAATATTCCTGTACCCGCACGTTTAAGCGAAACCTATCAAGCTCTCTTCCCCGACCTGCCAGTTGAGTCTGATGTTTCCTTCCTCCTTCAGCCTCGGGTTTTGGCCTACAGTCTTGCAGACCCTACAGACAGTCTAGAATATCTGGGCGATTATAATCTGCGCACCCCAGAACAAGCTCAAGCCCTCATTTCAAGCTTAACTAAAGCTCCTATTAACGATGGCTGGGAAGTTCTAGCCATGGGCATGAGCTACCAGACCAGCGCCTTTACCGTAGCAGGACCACGCTATGTCATGCCCTGTTACGATTTCATAGTTCAAGGCACGCTCGCCGCTCCCGGCGAGAAAGCCGCTAGAGATATATCCGATGAAATACTGGAGGCCATGAAAACCACCCTGCCCTACCTCCGTCTGACCATCTCAGTACCCGCTATCGACAGCTCTAGCCTTCTCTATGCTGACCAGCTCTCGCCAGACTTTATTCAATGGGAAAATGAAGAGGGGGACGTTGTGAAAAAAGAAGATCTAAATCAAGGCATGACCGGGAGAGGGGTTGAAGAGCCAAGCACGGAAACTACCGGGAAATAACTTAGGAAGGCTGTGATGGATCATGCTGCTCAGTCTGAGTAGCAGTCCTCTTGTTACTCCAACTTATGAGAATTACTCGAAAGCTTTCAAGTAATGGAAGATCATTTTGAGCAGCAGTCTTTCTACTACTTTGACTTTGGCGATTTTCTTACAAATTTGCAGCTATTGTAGGGAAGAAGTTTCTAATGTATTTTTGCGTTCTAATTTTTATGCATTTATTCATCCCTCAGGACATTAAATGTATAAATATGCCCATCAGGGGGTCTGGGCCGGCTATTTTATGGTCATGACCAGGGCGGCAACCTCCATTACTTGCAAAATTGTAAGAAATTTCAGGAAGTTGAAGAGGTATATAAGTTATCACTTATGTTTGCCTTACATAACCTGCAAAATTGTCCAAAATTTTGTCCGCACCCCCGGTTACGCCCTGCCCTCTTTGCGGTTCGCCGACGGACAAGAACTGCAGGAGGCACAGCCAGGGCAGCCTGAACAGGCTGCCCCGCCATGCGCTTTTTGTTTAAAGTGACGAACGATCACCCAGATGGCCAGGGCCACAATAACGCCCAGGCCCAAGATATTGCCTATATTTTCCTTGAAAAATGCAATCACCAGATTTACTCCTGTTATACCTTTACCGGCACGCTTAGCCTTTGCTCCTCTGGGTAGGGCCGGAAGAGCATGTAGACCATGCCAGCGAGGATTAGTGCCGCTACCGTCAGGCCAACAGGATGGGCCTGTCCTTGATAGGCACTGCCGAATTGATAAATCATCAAAGATACCGCGTAAGCAAAGAACGTTTGGTAGGCCAGCGCGAAAGCTGTCCACTTTGCGTTGTTCATTTCCCGCTTCATGGCTCCAATAGCCGCAAAGCAGGG
>CAYNNG010000006.1:0-8093 GCA_964398655.1 uncultured Oscillospiraceae bacterium | reverse complement strand
GCGGTAGCAATCATCACAATGATTGGGAGTTTCGCCCCGCAGGGTATAAAGGTAGCAGTCATTATCGTCATCCGGCGGTCACGCTCATTTTCAATGGTCCGGGAGGCCATGATGCCCGGCACACCGCAGCCAATGGAGATTAGCATGGGAATAAAGGACTTGCCTGACAGACCAAACTTGCGGAAGACCCGGTCTAAGATAAAAGCCACCCTGGCCATGTAGCCGGAAAGCTCTAAGAAACCCAAGAGCAGGAAGAGGACGATCATCTGGGGGACAAAACCTAATACGGCGCCGACTACCTGAGCTGCCGCGGCTTGCTCTAGGAGTCCTTCTAGTTCTGGCGTAAAAATCTTTTCCCCGGCATAGGCATCGACATCGGTCTCATATTCTGCCGTGCCCAGGCCAAAAAGGTGCCAGCCCTCGCCAAAAAGGCCGTCATTGGCCCAGTCTGTGGCCCAAGTGCCTACGGTAGATACCGTGAGATAAAAAACCAGAGTCATGATTGTGGCAAAAATGGGCAGAGCCAGCCAACGATTAGTAAGCACTTGATCGATCCTATCGGAGCGGGAAAGCTGGCCGGGGGATTTCTGTTGGTAGGCTTGGTCTAAGACCTGGGCGATATGGGCATAACGCTCATTAGTGATAATCACCTCCGCGTCCTCCTCCAACTCCGTTTCGGCTTTCCTGATAGCTGTTTCAAGCTCTGTGAGCTTATCCTCAGCAAGCGCCAGTTGGGCTAAGATTTTTTCATCGCGTTCAAAGAGCTTAAGTGCATACCAGCGTTGCTTTTCCTGGGGCAGGTCTTGCAAGGCGACCTCACCTATGCGCGCTAGGGCCTACTCTACAGGGCCCGAGAAAAGCTGACCTGCCGGTATATTCTTTCCCGCGACTTCCAGACACGCTTCGATAGCCTGATCAATCCCCTCTTCTTTCAGAGCTGAAATTCCTACGACTTCGCAGTTTAGACGCCCTGACAATTTTTCCAGGTCAAGTTCATCTTGATTTTTACGGACGATATCCATGAAGTTTAGGGCCACGACTACCGGAATACCCAGCTCTAGGAGCTGGCTGGTCAAGTAGAGATTACGCTCTAAATTAGTCGCGTCCACAATATTTAAGATAACATCGGGTTTTTCCTGGATAAGATAGTCACGCGCGATAACCTCTTCCAAGGTGTAGGGAGACAGGGAATATATACCTGGTAAATCCATGACTTCTACCTGATCCTGCTTGCGCAGACGTCCGGATTTTTTCTCTACCGTAACCCCCGGCCAATTGCCAACATATTGGCTAGCTCCGGTTAGGGCATTAAATAGGGTAGTTTTGCCACTATTAGGGTTGCCAGCCAAAGCAATAGTAAAAGATCCATCCATGATACGTTCCTCCTTTAATGCCGGCTAGTCTTGCACTTGAACCAACTCTGCATCTGACTTGCGCAGAGAAAGTTCGTAGTTCTTTACCGTTACTTCCATGGGGTCACCTAGGGGCGCAACTTTGCGAACATATATTTCCGCTCCTTTGGTTATACCCATATCCATGATCCGGCGCTTGATAGGGCCAGATCCCGTCACCTTTACCACCTGGGCTGTTTCACCAATTTTCAAGTCTTTCAAGCTTTTCATACGAATCTCGCTTTCTAGTTAGCTGTAGGTAGCTAATGTAACGGGCATATGGTAAGCCTAAGCTAACTAGAAAGCCAAGCCCTTTTTCAAGGAAAATCTACAGAAGAAAAAATCGATATAAATTAATATCGCATAACGAACCTGGGCAGTTTACCCTCCAGTTACTTCTGCACGGCTCACACGCCGGCTAAGAATCTAGACCACATACAAAGATGGCAGGGAGGTCACTCCCTGCCATCTTTGCGGCTTGCCGAAGGATAAGAACTGCAGGTGGCTAGGATGGCGCGGGGCAAACAGCGCTTACAGGTTTTCCAATTTAGGCGCAGGTCGGAAGAGCAAGTAGGCCAGAAGAGCCAGGGTGGCGCTGGCGAAGATCAGGCCGACTAGCTGGGGCTGGCCTTGGGCGGTCAAGCCAAATTGATAGATCATGAGGGAGAGGGCGTAAGCGAAGCCCGTTTGGTAGGCCAGGGCAAAGGCGGTCCAGCGGGCGTCTGCCAGCTCCTGCCGCATGGCCCCGATCGCGGCAATGCAGGGGGAGCAGATGAGGTTAAAGATTAGGAAGGAGAAGGCAGCCAGGCGGCTGAGTCCGGCGAAGTCCAAAACACCGAAGACTGCGACGGTTTCTTCTTTTGCGATGAGGCCCATAAGGGTAGCAATGGTGGCGCTGGCCTGGCCAAAGCCCAAGGGACGGAAAATAAAGGAGATCGCGGCGCCCAGCCTGCCGATCAGGGAGTCATAGAGGGGCAGGTCGACTGCGAAGGTAAACTGACCGGCCACAAAGCCAAGCCGCGACCCCAGCCAAAGGATAATGGAGGAGATAAAAATTACGGTGCCTGCGCGCTGGATAAACGACCGGACCCGCTCCCAGACAATCCGCATGAGGCTGGCAAACTGGGGCAGCCTGTAGGCAGGGAGCTCCATGAGGAAGGGGGCAGGTTCGCCCGCAAAGAACTTAGACTTTTTCAAAATGATCCCCGAGACGGCGATCACCGCCAGGCCGATGAAGTAGGCCAGAGGGGTAAACCACCAAGCCCCGTCAAAGAGCAGGGTGCCTATCATCACGATGAGGGGGACCTTGCCCCCGCAGGGCATAAAGGTGGCGGTAATGATGGTCATGCGCCGATCTCGCTCGTTCTCGATCGTGCGGGCGGCCATAATGCCGGCCACTCCGCAGCCTGCGGAAACTAGCATAGGCACAAAAGACTTACCCGAGAGACCAAACTTACGGAAAGTTCGGTCAAAAATAAAGGCCACCCGTGCCATATAACCCGAGAGTTCCAGAAAACTGAGAAGTAGAAAGAGCACCAGCATCTGGGGGACAAAACCCAAGACCGCCCCTACCCCCGCTAGGACGCCGTCAATAACTAAACTTTGCAGCCAGGGAGCAGCCCCGAGGGCAGTAAGGCCAGACTCCAAGGCCACCGGGAGGCCCGGCACCCAAGTGCCAAAAATTTCTATGCCCTGGCCAAAGATCCCTTTACTGATCCAGATGTCTGCCCAAGCGCCTACCGTAGACACGGTCAGGTAAAAGACTAGGGTCATGACGGCGGCAAAAATCGGCAGGGCCAGCCAGGGATTGGTCACAAGTCGGTCCAGCTTGTCAGACCGGGAAAGCTCTTCCGCGGACTTCCGCTCATAGGCCAGGGCCAGAATTTCAGAAATCCGTCGGTAGCGTTCGCTGGTGATCAAGCTTTCAGCGTCGTCACCCAGCTCCTGCTCGGCCTGTTGGATATCCCCTTCAATGTGCCGGAGCGTAGCCGGAGGGATCTGCAGCTGGTCCAGGATCTGCTGGTCCCGCTCAAAAATCTTGAGCGCGTACCAATGTTGGTCTGCGGCCGGACGGTCATGCAGGATGGCTTCTTCAATGTGAGCCAAAGCATGCTCAATGGGGCCGGAAAAATAGTGGCGGGGTGGGAGCCCCTGCTCCTTAGCGCCGAGGGCGGTTTGTATGACTTCTTCTATGCCCTCCCCTTTGAGGGCAGAAATACCCAAAACCGGGCAGCCCAGGGCTTCTTGCAGGAGATCGAGGTGAATGGCGTCTCCCTGCTTGCTTACCTCATCCATGAGGTTGACCGCCACCACCAGGGGCAGGCCTATTTCCAAGAGTTGGGTGGTCAGATAAAGATTGCGCTCTAAATTGGTCCCATCCACGATATTCAAAACAACATCGGGTTTTTCCTGCAACAGGTAGTCCCGGGCGACAACTTCCTCCGGGCTATAGGGAGAAAGCGAATAAACCCCGGGCAGGTCGACCACTTGGACCTGATCATGTTTCCGCAGCGGACCAAGCTTTTTCTCCACGGTCACGCCCGGCCAGTTGCCCACATACTGGCTGGACCCCGTCAAATCATTGAAGAGGGTAGTTTTACCACTATTGGGATTGCCCACCAGGGCAATGGTCAAGGCAGGAGTCATCGGTTCACCTCAAGCTTATTACAAATAGAAAGGGCCTCGAAGGGCCCTAAGTGCGAGTACGATATCCAGGCCGGGAAGCATAGTCGACTGAAAAGTCTAAACCAAAATATTAGCCGCTAAGTCACGTCCCAGGGCCACGCGGCAGTCTTTGATCCGCACGATCAAGTTGCCGCCCAAGTGGGAGATGACCTGCAAGGATTCGCCCTTCACGAAGCCAAGTTCCTGCAGGCGCCTGCGCATGGCGGGCTGGCCGGCGACATGGGTAATGGCTAGTTTTTGGCCTTTCGGAGCATAAATTAGAGGCATAGGCACCTACTTTCCAAGCAGCCAGAGTTAGCCCTGACTATCTGCGGTTAGCATAGGGCAATTAGTCTCGCTTGTCAACGGAAAAACTCAAAAAAATCCGGCCTGGCATCTCTTGCGACGCCAGGCCAGGCTGATCATTCAGGCTATGAGGTTATGCCACGCAGTTAACCAGGAATTTGGCCCCAAGCCTAGCAGGCTGCGGTGCTGGGCCAGGCCTGGCCCAGGAAGCCGAGCCCCCTAGTAAGTGAGGTTTGACAGAGACCAGGGGCTGTGGTTTTCCAGGGCCTCTTCAGCCCGCTTGATAAAGTCCTTGAGGATGAAAATTCGGGCGTAGCGTTTGTTGTTGCCCGGGACCACCTGCCAGGGAGCATAGTCGGTGGAGGTGCGGACCAGCATCTCGTTAGCGGCCTCCCAGTAAAGTTCCCATTTATCCCGGTTGCGCCAGTCTTCATCCGTAATCTTGTAATGCTTATCCTTGTCCGCCATACGGGCCTCAAAGCGGTCCTTTTGCTCGTCTTTACTAATATGAATGTAGTACTTGAGCACCAGGCAGTTATGCCGATGCAGCTCCAGCTCCATGTCATTAATTTCCTGGTAGGCCCGTTCCCATTCATCCGGCCGGGCAAAACCTTCAATCCGCTCCACCAAAACCCGGCCATACCAAGACCGGTCAAAGATGGTCATATTGCCATATTTGGGGAAGGCCTCATAGAAGCGCCAGAGGTAGTTGTGGGAATTCTCGTACTGGCTAGGGGCGGCCGTGGTAGACACAAAGGTAAAACGAGGGTCCATGAGCCGGGTCAGCCGCTTTATGGACCCGCCCTTGCCACCTGCGTCCATGCCTTCAAAGACTATAACGGTGGGAATATCCCGCGCCTTAAGCTGCAGCTGGAGGTCGGCCGCCTTCTCTTGCAGGTCCTCTAATTGGTCGTCATAGTCTTGGTCCGACATAGAGCCCGCAGTCGGTGTTTCGTCCAGGATATGGTGGTCTTCCTCATAGGTACGGGAGACCTGGGGCTCCTGACTTTCAATGCGGTCTATGCCTTTATTTACTTCGTCCAGGAGAATGCTGAGGGCTTCCGCTCCGGCGGCGTTAGAATCTTCCGCATTGATCACATGCCAAGGGGAAAATGCAAAATTAGTCTTGGTCAGGATGCGGTCGTAGTGCCGGCGCATGAGCTGGTAGCGGGAATTTTCCTTGATATCCTTAGGGCCCACATAAAGGTGGAGGTAGGGATCCGCATAGGATTTTTCAATCCGCTTTTGCTGGGTCTCCTGGCTGACATCTAAGAAAAACTTAACCAGAATTACATGGTCATCGTAGAGGGTTTGAGCGGCATTGCGATAAATTTGGGTATACTGATCTAAGAGGTCATCTTCCAAACCCAAGGTCGCAAAAAGCGGGGCATAAACCGAGCGGGAGAAAATCGTAGTTTCGCCATAGGGAGGTAGGCCCTCCCACAGGTTATGCATAAAGGGCCAGGTGTGGTTTTCTCCATTGTCCGGATAGGCGTGGACATAGCGCTGGTCCAGCTCGCGCACAATGTCCAGCATGACCCTGCCGCGGCCGGAAGATTCCCAGCCTTCCACCATAATGATCAAGGAGATTTTGGCTTCCGAAGCCAGCATCCGGCGTTGGAGCTTGGCGAGCTCTTTTCCTAAATCACTGCGTTTAGCTTTGGTCTTGAGAGGTTTATAACTGGTGTCTAATAACATGCCTCCGGCCCTCACTTATCTCAGAATTTCTTCTTATTATACTCTCAGATACTGGAAGGCCGGAGGACAGCTGATACGGATGCTGGAGGCCAGTTGAGACCGATGCTGGAAGGCCGCAGGACAACTGATACCGATGCCGGAGGCCAGCGGTTGGAGGGGCGGTCCCTAATTAGATCCCGGAGGCCTGATCCTTAATGAACTCATCATTGCGCAGGTCCAGCCAGGCTTGATGGAGCTCTTCCCGGCTATTCATCACAATAGGACCGGCCCAGGCTATGGGCTCTTCTAAGCGCGGGCTTTCCAAGTAGAGAATCTGAGCCGCTTGGTCCAGGGCCCTGACCGTTACCAGGTCACCAGAGTCCAGCCTGACCGCCGTTTTGGCCGCCACAGGCTGGCCCGCGATCTCCGCGTCGTGCTCCAGGGTAAAGAGCATGACCGCAGCCTCCGGGTCGGTCTCCAGCTCCAAACTCTGCCCCGCCTCCAACTTGATTGAGAGGAAGCGCAAAGGATGGTAGGGGGCTGAGAAGCCCTGAGTGCCGCGGAAGGCGCCCGAAACAATGGTCACTTGGCCACCCTCCACCGGAACTACCGGCATACCGTCTTTAGTCAGGGAATGGTAGGAGGGCGGGGTCATCTTCTGCTTTGCGGGCAGGTTGAGCCAGACCTGGACACCCAAAATACGCGGTACGGGTTCCGGCATTTCCTCATGCATAATGCCCGACCCCGCGGTCATCCATTGCACATCGCCGCTCTCGATTACCCCGGAATTGCCCAGGGAGTCCCGGTGGGCCATGGCGCCCCGCTCCAGGAAGGTGATGGTTTCAATACCGCGGTGGGGGTGGACAGGAAAGCCCTTAATGTAATCTTCGGGGTTCTCCGAGTCAAAGGAATCCAGCATCAGGATAGGATCAAAGTCCTCCGTGGTCTCATGGCCTAAAACACGCACCAGGCTCACGCCTGCGCCATCCGTGGTACGAAAACCTTGAACTTTATCTATAATGGAACGTTGTTTCATGTTAGTAACCTCATTTCTCTGCGATATTCTCTGCTTTAAGTATTTGCGATATTCTCTGCGGTATGTTCTATGTTATAGGCCGGAAGCAGCTTAGGCCAAGCCTGGCCCGGCCTGAGCTACAAAAGTTACCTTGTGAACAAATTTGTCTTTCCCTGATCATGTAAAAAACGGCAGGACAGGTTTAAATGCGATCTTGCTTAGAATTTACCTAGATTTTGCCGGCATTTAAATTAGCCAGGGACAACTGCGCAAGAAAGTTTCGCCAAGTTGCCACCCTTAGGCAGGTTTAGCAGAAACCGCAAACTGTCAAGGGTATAAAGGCGGAAAAATCCCTTAGTGAAGCCCTAGGAGTTTTACCTGGTCTTGATGTTCGCGGGCCGTCTTTCCCCTAGACTCAATTCGGAACTTATTAAGGAGGTTTTCCACCCATGCACAAACTCAGCAAAAATATCACCCTCGCCCTACTGGCCCTGGTTCTTATTTTCAGCGCCTTTGCCACGGGCAATCCCGTCCTCGCCGAAGAGGCCGCAGCCACACCCAAGTACATCTTCCTCTTCATTGGCGACGGTATGTCCTACCCCCAATTCCAACTGACTTCTGATTACCTCGGTTCTGTACGCGAACCCAATCCTGAGGTCCTGCAAGGTCCCGAGTATCTCGGCTTCATGAACTTTACCGCTGCCGGTACCGCCAACACCTATGACTCCACCTCTTTCTGCCCAGACTCCGCCTCTACCGCTACCTCCATTTCTACCGGCAACAAAACCCACTCCGGTACCATCAACATAGATGTCAACAAGGAAATTCCCTTTGAGACCATCGCAGAGAAGCTGCACAAACAGCTGGGCTACAAGTTGGGCATTATCTCCAGCGTTAACCTTAACCACGCAACCCCCGCCGCTTTCTACGCTCACCAAGCCAGTCGCAACTCCTACTACGAAATCGGTCTGGAAATGATTGAATCCGGTTTTGAATACTTCGCCGGCGGTGAGCTTAAGCAGCGCGCCGGCAAAGAAGGC
>CAYNNG010000005.1:54875-69080 GCA_964398655.1 uncultured Oscillospiraceae bacterium | reverse complement strand
AAAGTTTCACAGGTATAGTGGGCCAGGAGCAGGATGCTCTCCAGCCCAGACCTAATACCCGGGTCGTCTTCAACGAGTAAAATATGACCTTTGCTGCGCTGTGGCTTAGCAGAATGCATAGCGACCTCCCCTGCTCGCTTATTTCACCTCTTTCAATATAGCATGGGGGTAGGTCAGCAAGTTTAAGAATTCCTTATGGAAACTATTCTCTGAGTTCTGCACCTAAAGCATGTGTCAAGGTTTTGAGTAAGGCCTTACGCTTTCCCTCAATTTCCTCAGCCGTCATAGTCCCGTCCTCTTTACCGAACTGCGCCCGGAAGGTGAGAGATTTTTTACCTTCGCCGATTTTGTCCGACCGGTATTCATCGATAAATTCCAGGTGACGCACTTTCTTGCCTAAGAACTGTTCGATCTTGGCCCAAGATAACTCCTCAGGGCAGATGATGGAGAAGTCCATGTCGACCAGGGGGAAGTGCGGAAGGTCTTGATAGTTTTGTGCATCCGGTAGGACCTTCTGAAGGGCCGAGTAGTCTAATTCAAGGATAGCCAGATCACCACGTTTAAAGCCGAGTTCCGTCTTAGCGAAGGCCGAAAGTAGAGCCAGACTGCCGAGGATTTCACCGTTCGCCCCCAAGATGTTCACATAAGCTTCGGGGTCAGACCAGGCGGGCTTGGCTTTTTGCTCCAGGCGTAAGTCTTGGATACGTAAAGCTCCAGGCATGGCTTCTAGCACCCCCTTGAGCCGGCGGAAGAGTGACCAAGCGTCCTGACCAAAGGCCAAGGCTGCCATATGCATGGGGGTATCAGGCAGAAGCTCTCCCTGGGGGCTAGGTTGTTTTTCTGGGCCAGGCTTTAAGAAAACTTGGCTGCAGGTAAAAATAGCAAATTCAGGATAATAACGCTCATTGTCCTTGGCCGCCTTCAAGAGTGCAGGTACCAGAGAAACATTAAGAAAACGCTCTTCCGGACTGGGAGGACTGGCCAGCGCCACACTTTGCTCATTGGGCAAGCCACAAACCTTTTGGTATTCCACAGAAGTCCAGGGGTAGAGAATGACCTCACGGAAACCAGCCCGGTAGGCCATAAATTCTCGCACTTCTCTATCCAAGTCGTAGCGGTTTTCAATGACAGCAGAGTCTAAGCTTATCTGAGGCGGCAGGGGGGCAAAATTTTCATAGCCCAGCATGCGGGCCAGTTCTTCAACGATATCTGCTTCCAGGCTCACATCTCCGGTAGCCCGCCAGGCAGGTACGCTCACCTCCAGCTTATCCCCCTCAGCTTCAAGCTTAAAACCCAGAGGTGCCAGGAGCTGTTGCATTTCTTCTGGGCTCAGCTCTTTGCCCAAGCGGTCGGTTACCCGCTGCAGGCTGCAGTTTACAGTAAGGGGCTCAGGCTTTGTCTCTTGGGTGTCTTCATAGGCAATCAGTTGGGCCTGGGGTTGATATTTGCGCAGGAGGTCCTGCCACAGGCCAAGTGCCTGGTCAACCCTCGCAGTATCTAAGCCTTTTTCATTACGGCTGGCAGCATCCGTGTGAATATCATATTTCTGAGCGGTATGGCGCACCAGTCCCGGGTTAAAGTTGGCTATTTCCAAGACCACTTCAGAGGTATCAGCATAGATGGAATCTTCCTTGCCGCCTTTGATGCCAGCCAGTCCAATCGCCTCCTGGTCATTGGCAATCACCAGGCTATCTGATCCTAGGGTAAGTTCTGTATCGTCCAAGAGGGTGAGTTTTTCCTCAGTCTTGGCCCTGCGTATTTGTATCCCCTCACCGACTTTGGACCGGTCATAGGCATGATTGGGCTGACCGGTGGCCAGCATGAGATAGTTGGAAAGATCTACCAGAAGATTGTGGACTGAGATACCTAACACCTGTAAAGTACGTTGGAGTTCAAAGGGAGAAGGACCATTCTCCAGTCCTGTCCAGACTGTAGCATTGAAGCGCGGGCAATCTGCCGGATCCTCAATCTTAACCGTGTAGCCTTCCAAACCTTCTGGCTTTTCAAACTCAGGCAAGGGCTTAAGTTCAGTGCCGTAGATGGCAGCTAACTCTCTAGCCAAACCATAGTGGCCCCACAAGTCAGGGCGATTAGTGAGGGACTTATTATCTATCTCTAAGATCCAGTCATCCAGGCCTAAAAGCTCGCCAATAGGCTGTCCGGCCTCTGCTCCGGGGAACTCAGTCAAATCTAAGATGATGCCATCTTCTTCCGCAGGGAATAAGCCTTCCAGAGACAGCTCAGCAGAAGCACAAATCATACCCTGAGATTCCACACCGCGTAGTTTAGAGTCTTTAATTTCTACAGGCTCGCCCTCTCCATGCCAGCGGACAAAGGAACCTTGCATGGCCAATGCAATCAGTTCGCCTACATAGAGGTTAGTCCCTCCGCAGACAATCTGCAGGACGCCGCAGTCTCCTGCGTTGACCTGACAAATTCTTAGCTTATCAGCATTGGGGTGAGCGTTAACTTCTAAGATCTTACCTACAACTACTTTATCCAAGTCATGCGCAGGATTATGCCAGCCCTCTACTTCCACAGTCCGCATAGTAAGGTCATAGGCCAACTGCTCCATACTCAGGTCTTCAGGTAATTCTGTATATTGTTTAAGCCAATTGAGTGAAACTAGCATACTTTCTCCCTCCCCTAGTCAAATTGTTCTAAGAAACGCAGGTCTCCACTATGGAAGAGCCGGACATCTGGAATGCCGTAGCGCATCATGGCGAGACGTTCCAAACCAATATCGATGTAAAAGCCTGTCCACTCATCGGGATCAAGGCCAGCGGCCCGCAGTACGTTGGGATGGGGAGTGCCTCCGGGCATGACTTCTATCCAGCCTACATGTTTGCAGAGAGGGCAGCCTTTACCTCCACACTGCACACACTGCATATCAATTTCGAAACCTGGCTCCACAAAAGGAAAGAAACCAGCCCGCATGCGGGTATTTATCTTGCGTCCGAAGACTTTTTGTAAAATAGTAGATATTAGGAGTTGTCCCGAGGCAAAGGGGAACTTCTTATCCACAATTAAGGCTTCATATTGGAAGAAGGCACGCTCATGACGAGCATCCGTGCTCTCATTGCGATAAACCCGGCCGGGATAAACAAAGCGAGCAGGAGCCCCATGCTCTTGCAAATAGCGGACACTTGCACCTGTAAGGTGGGGTCTTAGGCATAACCGGTCCACACCCTTGTTTTGGTCCGTGCCGTCTAGCCAGTAGGTATCCATGGTCTCACGGGCCGGATGGTCAGGCGGGAAATTTAGCATATCAAAAGCATATAGCTCCGAGCTGATTTCTCCTTCTCCCGCAATTTCAAAGTTCAAGGACTTGAAGGCATCATTCAGCTCATAGGTGATCGCGGTGATGGGATGAAGGCCTCCAGTAGTCAGAGGGAGCCCAGGCTGACTGAGGTCGGGATGGTAAGGCAGGATCGTACGCGACCGGAGCAAGTCATCAGATTTTTGACCCAAGGCTGTTTGAAGTTGGTTCTTAACCTGATTGGAAAGCTGACCCATCTCTTTTCTTTGCGCCGGGTCCAAACTGCCCAAGCCTTTCAAAATTTGTGTCAGACTACCTTTACGGCCCATTACTTCTTGCTTGATGTCTGCCAGTTCTTCGCTGCTCGAGGCGGCGGCAATACGGTCCAGGCTTTCCTGAGCTAGCTTTTCTATAGCTTCCCTCATCGCTTTAACTCCTTCTAAACAAAGAGGATCCTGCGATCCTCTTTGACGATATGTTTTGCTAAATTAACTTGATTATTTTAGCAGACTGTACTAGTCGGGGCTAGTTGAGTCTGTTTATGTGGACCTAGTCCAACATGACTAGATCTTGTGGCTGACTGCGGGGCGAAAGTTCATCGCACACATTAGTCTCAATTAGGCAACGGATCTCACCTAAGTCGCGAGTTTGGCCCAAAGCCCACATCAGTTTGACTAGAGCAGCTTCGGTAGTCATATCGTTACCAGAAATTACGCCCACCGAAGAAGCCTGCTCCCCGATACCGTAAACATCAAGATTTACGCCATCATAAGGGCATTGGGAAATTAGGACCACCGGGATTTTCAACTCTTCATTAAAGCGCTTCAAACCATCCGCCATTCCGCGGTTGAGATTGGAAATCCCCCCTGTACCAAAGCCCTCAATCAGGAGGCCATGGTAATCATCCTGACCAATATAGTCCAGCAGAGCGGGACTGGTGGCAGGGCTGAGCTTTAAGAGGAAAACATTGTCGTCCAAACCGCTATACAGTGGTTTGCCTCCGGTCTGAATTTTCGCTTGGTGTTCCCTCACAAATCTGCCCTGCTCAATGCGGCCCAGATAGGGGTAGTTACGAGAGACATAGGCATCCCAGTTTTTAGAATACATCTTAAAGGCTCGTGAACCATGGATTACCTTGTGGTTAAACACGATCTGCACACCAGGGTCACCTTGGCTTGCCACAATAAAGGCATCTATTAGATTAGCTGGGGCGTCTGAGTGCTCTGCCGCCAAGGGGATTTGGGCTCCAGTTAAAACGATGGGAATTTTGAGGTCAGACAGCATAAAAGAAAGCGCCGCAGCTGTATAGCACATGGTGTCTGTGCCATGCGTAACTACAATCCCGTCGTAAGTCCGGGCAGCCCGATGACAAGCCCTAGCCAGCGTTAGCCAGTCTGTGGGCGTCATCTCTGAGCTGTCAATATTCATGATTTGGTGGACCGCCACATCCTCATAGAGGGCAAGTTCCGGAACATAGCGGAGTAATTCATCTCCCGAAAGGCCCGGAACATAACCCTTGTTGCTAGGTACGCAGGCTATGGTCCCCCCTGTCGCAAGCAGGCAAAGCTTTTTCATGTCTACAGGCTGGCGATACAATCGATTTCGATGGCTGCGCCCTTAGGCAAGGCTGAAACTTGAAGGCAGACACGTGCCGGATAGTCTCCGGAGAAGTATGAGCCGTAGACTTCGTTAACTTGGGCGAAGTCTGCCAAGTCAGTCAGATAAATTGTAAATTTAACGGCTTTATCCAGGCTGGAGCCCGCACCGTCCAGAATAGCAGCAATGTTGTCCATGCAGTTACGGCAGGCTTGCTTGATATCTTGGGTTTCCAGCTGGCCTTCTTTAACTGGAAGCTGGCCAGAAACAAACACCAGATTACCTGCTACATTAGCATGGCTGTAAGGACCGATAGCTTCAGGGGCTTGTGGTACGTTAATGGCTTCTTTAGACATAAGATCCTCCTAAAAGTAGTGAGTAGACGTTATCTCGGACCAGCCTCTCAAACGGCTTAGCATTTTAGGCACTTATCCGTAAACCATCTCTCAGTTCATGTAATGTATAGCTATTTTAGCCTTGCCCTTCAGGCCTTTCAAGTAATAAAAAATCGCCCCTAGAGGCGATTTTGAGACATAAGTATTAACTTGAGGGTGAAACAACCTCCACCCCGAAAAACTTAGTCGCGGTAGTTGTCACGCTGACGGCGTTGCTGCTTTTTAGCTTTACGGCATGCGGGGCAGCGAACAGGGTAGTTTTCAAAACCTTTTTCGCGATAGAATTCTTGCTCACCCTCGGTGAAGACGAACTCGGCGCCACAGTCTTTGCACTGCAGAATTTTGTCTGGCATCTATCAAGGCCTCCTTATTTGATTTGCTAAGTTTTATCTCACTGTGTCTGAAACCTTAGGGATCAAATAAGGGATAAATTAAGCACTAGAATTATAGCATAGCCTACTTATAAAAAGACAAGCCTTAGAACTTATTTAGAGAGCGTTAAGTGGGTGCCCTGGATCCATGCTACTTCTATTTGGTTTTCCTGATTCTCCGGCAAAATTACAGCTAATGGGTGGGCCGCCGTGCAAGTATGCAAGTATTGGGTGGTAAATATTGCAAGTCTGCAGGTAGTGGGTGGTTTATCCTCTAACACCCTTCCACTATTTGCAAATTTGTCCGGATGCCAAGTACTTTTGAAAGTATCTGGAATCTGAGTGCTTACAATAGTGTCTGAAGGCCTAGTGTTTGCAAATTTGTCCGGATGCCAAGTACTGGGGGTGCGGACAAAATTTTGGACGGGCTCATGCGGCAAAGCTCATGGTCCTTCTGTAATCAAGAGGTCTCAAGTTATTGAGCGAGATCTTGATTCGGTCCTGATTGTACCAGCGAATGTAGTCGGCAATATACGCCATGAATTGCGTTAAGCTCACGTCCTGGAACTGGAAGAACCGAAGCTGGAGGAAGTGGTTCAGGTTCCGGCTCATACCCGCAGGAAGAAGTCGGTCAAAGAACAGCTGCCGGAAGAGATTCCCGTTGTGGAACGTCACCACTATGTGGACGAAGCAGGCCGTACCTGCCCCCACTGCTCTGCTAAGATGGTAGAGATTGGCACAGAAACCAGAGAGACCCTGGGAATGGCTCCAGCCAAGATCTTAGTGATTCGCGATATTGCTCATACTTATGCCTGCAAAGAATGCGTTGAGCATTACTTGAAGTATATTTACGACAAACTCCACCAGGAATTACTAAAAGAAACGATTTTGCACGCGGACGAGACGGAACTCCAGGTTCTTCGCGAGGAAGGAAAATCGCCACAGAGCAAGAGCTAACCACCCAAAAGTCCTCCTTTGGGCTCTCGGGGACTAGCCATTTATCCTAAGCTTCCACTCCCTATTTCACCTGGAAACTTTGCTTTATTTGCTAGAAGATAGTCTATAGATTTTTATCCCGGTTGCAAACAAACCAGCCACAAGCAAGGAAAGGAATAAGTAGCAAAAAAAATTCAGGTTTTTTCTGCAGAGGAGGCGATAAATAGATAACTAGCAATGCCCATGGCAAGTGTCGAAAACACAAGCAAAAGAAACAAGCTAATCCAAGCTCTTTTCTTTGTTCTTGCCAGTTTAGCAATTAACAATTGACCTATTAAATTTAAGAGGATTACGCCATAAAAAACGAATAAAAAAAACATCTTATTCTGATATCCTGCCCGATTTTGATGACTTTCTTTAATTTCGTAATTAAATTGATAAAGACGGATATCGTGAACAAATAGCATAGATATTAAGGCTGCTCCCATAGCCAGCGCATATTTTTGCCAGGGATAGCGGAAAAAAGAGAACTTATCTGGGTTATCCATACTGTTACACCATATTTATCATCTGCATAGGTTTGTACTAATTTCAGTATATAACATTGTTTAAGTTAACGTCAAATCTAGCCACGGCTGTACCGGCTGCTCAAAATCGCCGAGAATGAACGAAAGTTAGAGGCTTAATATATCTTAAAACGTCTTACCTTCCACAAATCGATCTAGACCTCTCCTAATTTATACTTGTCCCTTAAATGCAACTTCCCTGCCCACTGGCTAGTGAGCAGGGAAGTTTTTCGTATCTTAGCCGATTAAGTCTGCAGATCCGCAGGACCTAGGCCTTGGCTTCAGCGCTGCCATCTGCCAGCTTATCTTTAGCCTTTTGATGGTGAAGCGCTTTACGCTCATCTTCCGCAGCCTTCTTTCTAGAGTAAGCGTGCATAACCAGGGCCAAGGCAACTACACCGTAAGAAATAAAGGAACGGAAATACTCACCAATAGCCGGGTTGCCCGTGAGGTTCTTACCCGCGTTAGGCATGACGATAAACATCAAGTGGAAGAGGATAACCCCGATTAAGGCGTTAGGAATAGTAGCCGAGGCTACCGAAGCACCGCCGATTAAGAGGGCAGCAGCCGCAAAGAGCGAGGTTTGGTCTGTACCGTTATAGGTATTCATGGTACCAATATTCTGCAGATAGATGAGCTGACCCAGCATAGCCATTACCGTAGAAATAATAATGGACTGCAGACGGATCTTATCTACCTTCATACCTGCACTGTCCGCAACCCTTTGGCTTTGGCCAACGGCCTTCATATCATGACCAAGTTTAGTCTTCTTAAACCAGACCACAAACACGCAGACCAGGGCAATTACGATATAAGTCGCAATGGGGAAATTCAGCGGACGCATAATGCCAGGGATCTTAATTTTAATGTTCCACAGGTTATCCAAGGCACCCTTAATTTCCAGAGGAATGGAGTTTTTAATACCATAGCCGCGGGACAAGAGGATGTCCTTGTTTTGAATAGGAATCAAACCACCCATGATGTAAAGCACTATGAACTGATAGATACCAGAAATCAAGAAAGCCAAAATCATGGAGCTGATCATTTCCCGGCCTTTGGCCTTATTCATCACCGAACCGGCAAACCAGCCTAAGAGGATGGCAATTGGTAAGCCGATTAAGGCTGAAAGCAGCATGCCAGGAATTCCACCTACAAAAAAGTTTTGCGAGATGATAATCCCAATTTGTGCTGCCATAGCGCCCAGGGAAATAGCAAAGTTAATACCCATACCAGCCAGGATAGGGATAATCAGAGAAACGGCCAGGAAGGTATCCCGAGCGAATCTTGCGAGAATCTCCCCAATTAAGTGGGCTGAAGAGAAGCCGGAAAGAGGGATAGCCAGGGCAATAATTATGATGAAAAGCAACGGCACCATGGCCTGGCGCAAGGTACTTCTCCAATCAGTTTTCTTCTTAAGCATCTTTCTTTCCTTTCCTCGTCAGTGCAATGATGATTAAGCCGTTGGTGATGATCATACGAATTACCTCAGACATATCAAGCTGAATGGCACTATTAATGACGGACGGCGTTAAGGTTAATACCCCCTGGAAGAGGAAGGTACCAAGAATAACGTTGGTTATGCTGGCTTTATTAAGGGAGGCACCACCTAACAATATGGCCGCCACCGTGGGGAAGGTAAAGAATTGAGGCGCCGTATAGAACTGAGCAAAGCCATAAGTTTGCCCGTAAATAATCATTCCAATGGCGGCCATAGAGGTACTAATCACCACGGAAGACATACGCATCTTTTTGATGTTAATGCCGCCGGCCATGGCATAGATAGGGTTAGACCCTACAGCGGTCATGGCTGTACCAGTCTTAGACCGGAAGAAAAGCCACATCAGGAAAGCTAAGAAGGCGAAAAGTAAAAGCGTGCCCACAGGAATCTTGAAGTCCTGGACAGTCCATTGACCATTCAAGAATTCAGGGATCTTCAGTACCACGCCCTCACCGGGTTTGCCCGGCCAGTCATCAAAGACGTGGATCCAGTGGTTGTCCAAACTGATGGTGACACGTAAACCTTCTCCTGCATAGCCTTGCACGCTAGAGGGGTTTTTAAAGGGCAGGGTCAGCCACATCATATTCATGAAGTAGATAATGGCATAGCCCACATAAGTTGCAATTACCATCTCATCGCCGCGGATGCGGTTGAGAATAAAGCCATAGAACATACCCATAATCGCACCGATCAAGGCACCAAGCAGCATGGCAAGGGTGAAGCCTTTCGCTCCCGGTATGTTATATTCCCAAATAATCGCTTCGGCCAAAAGACCAGAAACTAAGCCCAGAGGTACACCAAAGTTCAAGCCGCAGCCAGATTGAATCATGGGTACCATGGAAAGGACCAATACAGCGTTCATGGCAAAACGAGTGAGCATATCGTTTAAGGACGCCACACGGCTTACGCCAAACACAGGGGCGATCAAGAGCAGTACTACGAGGAAGATCAGAATGATCATCCTGGCCCGGCCAAAGCTCTGAACGGCATGTTTTAATTTTGTCATGACGCACTCTCCTCAAGTTTTTCACCAGACATTAAGAGACCAAATTTGGCAGAAGATTCCGTGGCCGGTAAGATGGCGGCTATTTCGCCCTCATCTACGACAGCAATGCGGCCAGCAATGGAACGCAGTTCCTCAAGCTCTGAGGACACAATAATAATCGTCGTACCATTGTCGCGGTTATACTTCTTCAGGGCTTCCAAGACTAATTCCTTGGCGCCTACATCAATGCCGCGGGTGGGTTCCGAGACTAAAAGGAGCTTTGGCTGCATGCAGAAAGCCTTGGCCAGGCAGATTTTTTGCTGGTTACCACCGGAAAGGTTCCGGACCAGCTGATCTGGACCAGTACATTTAATTTTAAGCTCATCAATGTACTTTTCGGCAATTTCAGCCATCTTCTTCTCGTCACGCAACTTAAAGAATAAGACCTTCTTAAGACCCACCTCCTGGATCTGCATGGCGTTAAAACAAATATTCCAAGAAATCGGTTCATCTAAGAGCAGGCCCACACCTCTGCGGTCTTCGGAGACAAAGGCAATGCCCATTTCTTGAGCCGCCTTGGGACTGTTTAGTGGTACTTCTTGTCCTTGGAAAATAATTTTCCCCAGGGTAGGATAAATCCCCATAATGCCGTTGGGAATACCCAGTTTGCCTTGGCCAGCCAGGCCCGCAATACCGAAAATCTCACCCTCGTGTACGGTTAGGTTTACACCGTCTACCGCTTCACCAGGCATATCCACAAAGAGGTCTTTGATCTCTAAGATCACGTCCCCTTCTGGCCTGTATTCCTCTACCTCTTGACCACTCTGGGCCTCCATATCGACGCTACGGCCGGTCATTAAGTTCGCGATCTCGGGGATCGTAATATCTTCCTTGGCTGCGTCTGCCACAATGAGGCCGTCGCGCATAACCACAACCTGGTCACAAACTTCCATAACCTCACGCAGGCGGTGAGAAATAAAGATAACGCTGATACCTTCAGCTGATAGCTTGCGCATTGCTGTCAGCAAGAGTTCAGCTTCTGACTCGGTTAAGACGGCGGTAGGCTCATCCAGAATCAAGAGTTTGACGTTTTCTTTATTTATTTCACGGGCAATTTCCAAAAATTGCTTGTAACCTACGGGTAGCTCCCCTACCAAGGTATGAGAGTCCAATTCAATCTCCAGCTTATCAAGGGAATCCTGGGCACTCTCATGCATAGCAGGTGTATCCACGTAATTCAATTTCTTCTGCCGGGTGATCTTAGAAATAACATTGGGTTTGGTCGGTTCACGGTTAATCATTACGTTTTCTGCTGCCGTAAAGCCGGGAATCAAGGAGAACTCTTGGTGAACCATCCCTATACCTGCTTCCAGAGCATCTGACGTATTTTGAAATTTTACGACCTTGCCGTCTATGAGAATTTCTCCCTCATAGCCACCCGTTTCCTGGATGACTGGCATACCGAAGATGATGTTCATCAGGGTAGATTTACCTGCGCCATTTTCGCCGCACAGACCCAACACCTTACCGGCTTCCAGAGAGAAAGAAATATCTTTTAATACGACATTGCCGCTAAAATCCTTGCCAACATTTCGTGCTTCAAGCAAGGCCATAAGCACCTCTTTCTATACGTTTATTTAAATAAGGCGGGAGTATCCCATCAAGGATAAGATATCTCCCGCCTAACTTACTCAAGTATTAACCTAGCTCTGCGCTAGGCCATTAACAGACGGTTAAACTAGTTGCCTTCGGCTTCAGATTCAGCTTCAGCTTCCAGTTCTTCTTGAGTCTTCAGCTCATAAGAGAGTTCACGATACT
Organism: uncultured Oscillospiraceae bacterium; assembly: GCA_964398655.1. Classification (GTDB taxonomy): domain Bacteria; phylum Bacillota; class Clostridia; order Saccharofermentanales; family DTU023; genus SFFI01. The sequence continues at coordinate 57,656 of CAYNNG010000005.1, read as the reverse complement.
TCTCAGGTACTTCTACCTTATCGAGGCCCATGAAGCCCTTACCAAAGACATACAGATCCTGGGATACCAGGTAGTAGTTCTGCCAAGGCTCAGCTTTTTCGCCGCCTACATTCATAAAGTAGCCGCCGGTCCAGCTGGTACCAGGAGTGTAAACTTCGAAGGATTCGACGACGTCTTCGGGCTTGTAATAGCCGGTTTCTTCGTCTTTTTCATACTTGCCTTCGACTACGCGCTTACCGAATTCACCTAAACCTGCGGTGGAGGTGAAGCCGTAAGAGTAAGCCCAAGTGCCCATGCGTTCGCCGCCGCCAGCTTTAACTACAGCTTCTTCAACTCTCTTCAAGATGGCAGGCCAGTCGCCGGCAACATCTTTGAGCTCGATACCAAAGGCGCCAGGATAACCCATGAGGGGGCTGGGCAGGTCGGCTTCGATAAAGAGAGCGCCAAGAGCAGCAATCTTCTTCAGCATAGGTTCGGTTTCCGCATCGTTGGTGCAGAAGAAAGCGGTGTCTTTACCGTATTTTTCTACCCAAGCGTCCATGTGTTCAAGGATAAATTGCTGGGCGCCAGGGATGCCGATATCGGACATGGGGTCAGGTGCGGTTTCATCAGCAAAGGTCAGGCCGAGTTCTTCGCAGGCAGCAGCTAAGACGGCATGACGCTGAGCCATGATTTCTTCACTTAAGTGACGAGGGAAGGAAACGTGGACAAAGGTCTTAGCGCCCATTTCCTTAGCGGCGTAAGGCATGAGGTAGCCTTGGCCAACTTTATCAACAGATACGCAGAAATCTGCGGCAGGAGTGATAACGGTTGGGTCTTCGTGAGAATCACCAACTAAGAGAATAATGTCATCACGGAATTCACGAATTTGGTTAAAGGCTGCAGCAGTACCAGGAACGCCTTGGTTAACTACAATAACCTTCATCATGGGGTCATCAGCGAGTCCCACGATTTGAGAGATAGTAGTCTCTTGCTCAGACATGAAGTTGTCGGGGTAGGTCAGGTGGGTAATCATACCACCATCTTTGCTGTCGCCATAACGGCGGATCAGCTCTTCCGCGCCACGCAGGTCATCTTCAGTTTGAGAAACAGTACCAGTAACTACGCCAATATGGAACTCGGCTTCTGTACCGTCCCAATCTGGGACCTCTTCTGCCATCTCTTCTTCCGCAGCTTCATCAGCTGCTTCAGCGTCTTTGGCTTCCTCTGCTTTAACAAATACAGGGGCAGCGAGGATGCTCAACATCATGACTAGTGCGAGCAACAGACTGAAAAACTTTTTCATTTCTTCCTCCTGAAATTCATTTGGCTGAGTAATTATCTCCTCAAAATGCTTAGCAGATAATCTTCAGCAGTGCAGACCAAATTCTATTCCTCTCGCATACTAGTGTCAAATATCCAAAAATTCATAAATTGTCGCAGACCTTTTGTGATTAGTATAGTTTTTATCTTAAAAAGCCCTGCGTCAACGCGGCACAGGGCTTTTTAACTAATTATTGATTAACAATAAAAAGTATATAGAGGACTTATAACATGAAGACGAGACTAATTGCCTTCAGCTTCTGACTGAGCTTCAGCTTCGGCTTCCAGTTCTTCTTGAGTCTTAACCTCATAGGCTAATTCACGATACTTCTGCGGTACCTCTACTTTATCGAGACCTAAGAAACCCTTGTCAAAGACATAGAGGTCTTGGGATACCAGGTAGAAGTTTTGCCAGGGCTCGGGCTCTTCGCCTGTGGTGTTCATAAAGTAGCCGCCAGTCCACTTACAGCCTGGGGTGTACTCTTCAAAGCAGGCTAGAACATCTTCCGGTTTGAAGGTCTCAGTTTCAGGATCCTTTTCATATTTGCCTTCTACTACCCGCTTACCAAACTCGCCCAAGCCAGCAGTGCAGGTAAAGCCGAAGGAGTAGGCCCAGGTACCCATATGTTCACCGCCGCCCGCTTCTACAACAGATTCTTCAACCTTTTGTAAGATAGCCGGCCAGTCACCTGCTACGTCTTTGAGCTCGATGCCAAAGGCGCCAGGATAACCCATGAGGGGGCTGGGAAGGTCGGCTTCAATAAAGAAGGCGCCCAGTTCCGCAACTTTTTTCAGCATAGGCTCGGTTTCTGCGTCGTTGGTGCAGAAGAAGGCAGTGTCCTTACCATATTTATCCACCCAAGCATTCATATGTTCAAGGATGAACTGCTGAGCGCCAGGAATACCGATATCGGACATGGGGTCAGGTGCAGTTTCGTCAGCGAATTCAATGCCCAGTTCTTCACAGGCCGCAGCCAGAATAGCATGACGCTGGGCCATGATTTCTTGGCTTAAGTGACGGGGGAAGGATACGTGAACAAAAGTCTTGGCACCCAATTCTTTAGCCGCATAGGGCATGAGGTAACCTTGACCAACCTTATCTACAGATACACAGTAGTCAGCAGCAGGAGTGATGACCGTGGGATCTTCATGAGACTCACCAGCCAGCAGCAGGATATCGTCACGGAATTCACGGATTTGGTTGAAAGCAGCAGCGGTACCAGGAACAGATTGGTTAACTACGATAACTTTCATTAGAGGGTCATCCGCTAGGCCAACAATTTGAGAGATAGTGGTTTCCTGCTCGGACATAAAGTTGTCGGGGTAGGTCAGGTGGGTAATCATACCGCCTGCTTTACTATCACCATAACGGCGGATCAATTCTTCGGCGCCGCGCAGGTCATCTTCACTCTGAGAAACGGTACCAGTAACCAAACCGATATGGAATTCCGCTTCGGTACCATCCCAGTCGGGAACGTC
>CAYNNG010000005.1:0-54775 GCA_964398655.1 uncultured Oscillospiraceae bacterium | reverse complement strand
GCATTTTCTTCAGTCTCGGCATTTTCAGCTTCTTCGGCATACATAACCGTTGGGGCTGCGAAAACACCTAGTAGCAGGACCAGAGCCAGCAGCAGGCTGATTGTCTTCTTCATAATTTACCTCCATACTTTTCGCACTTCGCATGTTTATGCACTTTTATGGTGCAGAGCGAAGATACAAAGTTTCTCTAATATTACCCTACGGTCAAAGTTATTGTCAATCAAGTTCACTGCTTTTTAGCTATTCTGTTTCTGTATTTTGGCCATTTGACTGGTAATAAGCTTTTTCGCATTAATTAGTTCATCTTAATATAGGATGCCGGTTAATATGATCTATTTTAGCTCTTAATAATTTATGAGAAAAATGAATATATAGTGAAATTTGGTGAAGTTCTACAATAGTTTGCCAGCAACTCAGCTTGCTGCTTATCTATCAGCACAATAAGCGCTTAAGGTAGTGAAATAAGCAAGGGCGTCTCAAATCCGAAGGCTTTGAGACGCCCTTTCACGATGTATTACTGATTAATTTTATTGGTGAGCAGAGCCAGCCTGGTCGGCCAGCATCTTCTCCTTGAGCTCCCACAGGTCGTAGGAGAGGTCAACATAATAAATTTGAGGGTTTTCAAAGCGGCGGATGGAATCCCACAGTCTGCCTAGCTCATCTTGGCAGCGCTGCCTTGCGGCTTCTAGGCTGCTGCCCTCATATACGCATTCACCTTTAACGAAGATGGGTTTGAGCATCTTAACGGCTTTAAAGTTGGTCAGGGTCTTCTTTTTCCAGGTATGCAGAGGATCAAAAATCGTATAAGGCTGATTTTGGTCAATCTCCTCCCCTTCCAGCGTAATAAGGTCGGCTTGAGCGAAACCGGTGTCCTTATCGTAAAAGCGCCACACTTCTTTGCTGCCGGGATTGGTGATTTTTTCTGGATTATCGGAAAACTTCATGCGGGGTACGGGTTTGCCGTCATGGTAGACCGCAGAGAGTTTGTATACGCCGCCAAACACAGGCTCAGATTTTGAGGTAATGAGCCGCTCCCCCACCCCAAAGGAATTTACTTCCGCCCCCTGGCGCAGGATTTCTTGAATTGTGTACTCATCCATAGAGTTGGAAAGCGTAATGCCACAGTCTTCAAGCCCATTGGCATCCAGCATCTTACGTGCTTCCATACTCAGGTATGTGAGGTCGCCCGAATCAATGCGAATGGCCCGGAGTCTCTTGCCCATAGGCTCTAAAACTTCCTTGGCAATCCGGATAGCGTTGGGCATACCGGAATGTAGGGTGTTATATGTGTCAACTAAGAGTTGGCAGTTATCTGGATAGTTAAGGGCATAAGCCTTAAAGGCTTCGTACTCTGTGGGGAAGCATTGGACCCAGGAGTGGGCCATGGTGCCTAAGGGTAAAATGCCAAATTGCTGGCTGGCTAAAGTGCAGGAGGTACCAGCCACGCCGCCAATATAGGCTGCTCGGGCTCCCATGACCGAGGCATCATAGCCTTGGGCTCGGCGGGCGCCAAATTCCATCACAGGGCGTCCCTGAGCGGCCCGCACAATTCTGGTTGATTTTGTAGCAATTAAGGATTGGTGATTGATAGTTAAGAGCAGCATCGTCTCTACCATCTGGGCTTGAGGCAGAGGCCCTCTAACTTTTACGATGGGCTCACGGGGGAAAATGGGCATACCCTCTTCAAAGGCCCAGACATCGCAGGAAAATTTAAAATTAGCCAAATAGTCTAGGAACTCATCAGAGAAGGTATCGAGAGACCTTAAATAGGCAATGTCTTCTGGACTAAAGTTCAAGTTAGCCAGGTAATCAATGGCTTGTTCAAGGCCCGCCATGATGGCGTAGCCCCCATTTTCCGGAATAGAACGGAAAAAGAGGTCAAAGATGACAATCTGGTCTTCCAGACCCAATTCCAGATAGCCATTGGACATGGTCAGCTCATAGAAGTCTGTCAGCATAGAAACATTACGTTCGCTAAGACTGGATTTGGGATGGGGAGTAGTATTCATAAGTCAGCGTAACCAGCTTTCTTTGTTTGGTCTATTCTATGCTTAATAGGCCAAATAAGCCAGGTTAGCAATCCTAGGCTAAACGGATTTGCTGCCAGAGTTCCGCCTGGTCCGTCTCAACTAAAGTTTCGTAGTCCTCAAGACCATCCCCGCCAAAGATAGGATCAGGGTAAAAGACCCTCTCCAGACAAAGACCTTGAGCCGGCATCGTTTTCCCCAAGATTTTACGGTTCTTTTGGGCTAGGGCCTGCTGGATGGTTGCCAGACTTAACTTACCTTGGCCTACATAATAGAGAGTGCCCGCAAAGATCCGGACCTGGTGATAGAGGAAAGCTGGCCCTAAGCAAACCATATTGAGCACTGGCCATTGAGGATCAGGAATAATTTCCAGACGGTCCAGCCTTCTCCAAGTCTGTCGGACTACAGAGCCTTGGTCCATGAAAGCCGTAAAATCATGTTCTCCGCATAAGTAGTCTGCAGCCTCCTGCATGGCGTCTAAATCCAGTTTCTGGGGAGCATGACAGGTAAGGTGGGACAGCAGAGCCGAACCCGACTGGTGATTGAAAAAGCGATAAACATAGAGCTTCCCTCTTGCCTGGTAGCGGGCATTAAAATCCGCAGATACCGGCCGGATGTCCCGGACTCTAATGGTATCCGGCAAATAGGCATTGAGCACACGCGGCAGACGATCACAGGTTATAGGCGACTGAGTAGTAAAGTTTGAGACATGGCCGCGAGCAGAAACACCGGCATCGGTACGGGAAGAGCCTTGAAAGTGCAGATCTTCTCCAGACAAGCTGTACCAGGCAGACCGTAAGGTAGACTGTACGGTCTGGGCATTGTCTTGGTCCTGCCAGCCATGAAAACCCGTTCCCTCGTAGGCTAAGAGCACGGCATAGTGTTTTCCTGGTGTAGTCTCGGGCATGTTTACCTCAATTTGGTGTCCCATACCGCTATGCCCACGAGAGAAGCCACAAATACGAGCAGGAAGGCTACATCCTTAGCCTTCAAAACTAGAGGATGGAGCTTTCCCCGACGAATATCTGACCGATAGGCCCTGGCTTCCATAGCTTCTGCCAAGACTTCAGCTTGGCGGAAAGAAGAAATAAAAAGCGGAACCATGACGGCTACTAAGCCCTTGATCCGTAGGAAAAGTCCACCCGTATCATAGTTTGCCCCGCGAGAGGATTGGGCCTTCATGAGGTTATCAGTTTCTGCCATGAGGCTAGGAATATAGCGCAAGGCAATAGACATCATCATCCCCATATCTTGAACCGGTAAGCCCAACCGGCTCAAAGGAGACAAAAGGCTGGTCAAAGCATTGCTCAGCTCCATAGCGGTAGTAGTAAGGCTCAAAAATAGATTTGAGACAAAAATCAGGGCAGATATCCTCAGAGTCATAACCCAGGCATTGGTCAGGCTCTGCTGAGAAATCTTTAAGAAGCGCCAGGAAAAAATTAAGGGGTCTCCAGGTTCTGTCACAAAAAGATTTATCAAGAAAGCCAAGATTAATAGCGGCAGTAAGGGCTTCAAACTGGCCAAGGCTTCATGCGGGCGGATTTTAGATAGGCCTAAGCAAATGAGCGCAGTTAAGTTCAAAGCCAGGATAGCCCAAGGCGACCTGGTGATGATCACTACCACGATGAAGGCAATCAAGCCTAAAAACTTCATGCGTGGGTCTAACCTGTGGAGGAAAGAGTCCAGAGGAACATATTGACCAAAGTTAGAATTTTCAAACATCTCAGCCCACTCCCCTTTCCGCAGCAAGGCTGCCTGCCTCCAAGGCAGCCTTAAGCTGGCTGCTGGCCTGGTCGAGGCTCATAAAATTTAGTTCTAGACCTAAGGCCTCAGACAAGTCACGGGAAAAGGCCAGGCTGGCTGGTAAGGCGAGGCCAGATCTCGCCAGAAGGTCAGGCTGGTCAAAAATGGCCTCGGGTTTATCCACAGCCAGAATCCTACCTTGAGCCATCACGGCAATGCGGTCTGCCAAGTAGGCAGCGTCCTCCATATTATGCGTAACCATGACAATCGTCTTACCCTTACGGTTGAGCTCTTTAATTTCATCCAGCATAGTTTGACGGGCGAGAGGATCCAAGCCGGCCGCGGGTTCATCTAAAACTAAGACTTCGGGCTGCATCACCAACACTCCCGCAATGGCTACCCGCCTTTGCTGTCCGCCCGAAAGTTCAAAAGGCGACCGTTCGAGGAGATCAGGATCCAGGTCTACGAGCGCGGCCACCTCTTTGATCCGTGTTTGGATCTCTTCTTCTGGCAGCTTCTGCTGACGCAGGCCAAAGGCAATGTCTTCCGCCACGGTTTCTGCGAATAGCTGTTTTTCGGGATACTGGAAGACCAGGCCCACTAACTGGCGAATCTTTACCAGGTCTTCTTTATTGCGGCTGTCATAGCCAAGAACCTTGACCCAGCCCTCTTGCGCTTTATAAATGCCATTAAGGTGAGAAATGAGGGTAGATTTGCCAGAACCTGAATGGCCGCAGAGAACTAGGATCTCCCCCCTGTTGATCTGCAAATTAACTTGGTGCAGAACTTTTTGGGCCCGGCTAGATTTAGCGTTATAGGTATAAGATAAGTCCTTGATTTCAATCAAAGGCTCGGACTGGCTAGAGCCGCTAGGCATTTTCTCCTGGTCAGTCTTAGCTTGCCTAAGCCGGTTAACCTGTGTTGGATTTAAGGGTTTAAGTAATTCGGTCAAGCTGTGGACCAAATCCTGTGGACTTTCGGGATAGGATAAGTTGGGAACCCGATATAAGAGAGCCTGATAGAGGCCCAAGTAGAAGGGTAAAACTAAGTTTTCTTGGGATAAGCGCTCCGGCTGGGCAAAAACCTCACGCGGGCTGCCTGCCAAGGCAATTTTACCTTGGCTCATGACAAAAACTTGGTCTGCTCTTAGAGCCTCTTCCATGTTGTGGGTGATATTAATCAGAGTCAGGCCTTCGTTGCGGCAAAGTTCCGTCACGAAGTCCATCAGTTCCAGAGCAGCTTGAGGATCCAGCATGGAGGTGGACTCATCCAGCACCATGCAAGTGGGGTTCATAGCTAGAACGCCTGCTACACTGAGTTTTTGCTTTTGCCCGCCAGATAAATTCTGGGGGGATTTACGAGCGTACTCAGATAAGCCAACCCTGGCTAAAGCATCCCGTACCCTGGCCTGAATCTCAGACGTAGACATGCCCAGATTCTCAGGACCAAAGGCCACATCTTCTTCCAAACTTGAGGCGACAATTTGGTCATCAGGATTTTGGAAGACCATACCGCAAATTCTGCGAATTTCATATACAGCTTCCATACTGGAAGCCGTTAGTCCTCCCACGGAGATTTGACCCTGATCAGGTAAAATCAGGGCATTGCAAAGGCGGGCAAAGGTGGACTTGCCGGACCCATTATGGCCAATAATCGCCACATGGCTGCCCTGGCGAATAGTCAAACTAAGATTTTGTATAGCTTGTATTTTCCGTTGGTCTGATTTATAAGCGAAGCTCACATCAGTAAAGCGGACCATATCCGTAGACTGTTCAGTCAAAGTTTGCTCCCTTCAAGCTCAGATCAAGACCTAGTGCCTACAAGGCTTAGCAATTATTCGCGCACTAGGCAAGTAAGAAAAGGGCACCTCAAGAGATGCCCTTTATCAACAAAATTACAATGTCGGTGAGCTGAAAAGAACTATACAAGTTCCAGTCTTACCATGTTGGCTCCATCGCCACGACGGGCACCCAGCTTAACAATTCTGGTGTAACCTCCCTGCCGGTCAGCATAGCGGGGAGCAATCTCATCAAACAGGTGGTTAACTGTGTTGATACGTTTACCGTCTTCATCCTTCATTTCATACATGTAGGACAGCATTTGGCGACGTGCAGCAAGGCGAGAAGGATGGTCAACCTGGACCAACTTGGTGCTGACTTCACGCTGAACTACATCATAGTGGGCACCAGACTTAGAGGTGCGAGACTCTAGGAGTTTCTTACCCTTACCATCCAACTTGGCGGCGGAGACTTCTACCTCTTTGCTATCGTAGTTCTTATGCTCTTTAATCGCTAAAGTGATGAGACGCTCGGCAATTTTCTGTACTTCTTCCGCACGAGCATCGGTAGTCGTCAAGTGACCGTGGACAATGAAGGACGTGACTTGGTTCTTTAAAAGAGCACGTCTTTGGTCAGACTTACGACTAAGCTTTCTGTATCCAGACATTTATATCTTCCTCCAACGCGGGGGTCCGCTTACTCTTCAGTTTCTTTTGCTAATTCCAGACCTAGTTCGTCCAGTTTCAGGATGACTTCTTCCAGGGACTTCTTACCAAGGTTTCTCACCTTCATCATATCTTCCTCCGTACGGGCAATGAGGTCGCCTACGGTATTGATATTAGCCCTCTTCAGGCAGTTAAAGGTGCGAACAGAAAAGTCTAGGTCTTCAATAATGGTATCGTGTTCCTTGTTATGTACATCTTCAATGGGCTCTTCCACTTCGACTTTGGAAAGCGCGTCATGATCCAGTACAGTAAAAGGCTTAAGGTGCTCAATCAAGTGCTTGGCAGCATAAGACAAGGCATCAGTACTATTAATGGTCCCATCGGTTTGAATTTCTAGAATAAGACGGTCAAAGTCTGTATTCTGACCTACGCGGGTATTTTCTACGGTGTAGTTAACCTTGCGCACAGGATTGAAAATTGAATCGATAGGAATGACCCCAATGGGTTGATGGGGCCACTTGTTATCATCAGCACTGTTGTAACCCACGCCCTGAGCAAAGGTGAATTCCAGATAAACATCCGCGTCACCATTTAGGTGGCAGATAAACTGGTCGGGATTCATAATCTCCAACTCTTCATCATGCTCAATATCGCCGGCCTTAACTTCACCTTCCTGACCTTTTTTGGCCTGGAAATGGACGGTTTTAGGACCATCAGTATGTACACGGGCCCTAATCCCCTTGACGTTCAGAATGACTTCCGTCATATCCTCAATCACGCCGGGAATAGTAGAAAATTCATGGTAGACATCTTCTACACGCAGGGCAGTAACCGCAGCACCTGGCAGTGAGGATAAAAGGACACGACGCAGGGCATTGCCCAGTGTTGTACCATAACCTCTCTCCAGGGGCTCAAAGCTATATTTGCCATAGAAACCATCGTCACTATGCTTTAGGCACTCAATAGTTGGAACTCTTACTTCTAACACTTTGGCCTCCTTATCTGGCTGGGTGCGTTCAAATAATCTAAGTTATCAGGCTACTCTACTCCAAGCGCCATGGGTGCTGAGTCGAGTGTAGAGACTATTTGGAGTAGAGCTCGACGATTAAGGTCTCTTCAACGTTCAGGTCAACTTCTTCTCTGGAAGGCAGGCTGACAACTTTGCCGCTGAGCTGATCTACATTCATTTCCAGCCACTTGGGTACCATGCTAGAGGCTTCTAGTTCCGCAAAGGGCAGGAGCTTACGAGAATTTTCACGTACAGAGATCACGTCGCCTTCATTCAAGGTAGCAGAAGCAATATCCAGTCTTTCGCCATTTACGTCAAAGTGACCGTGGGTAACCAGCTGACGGGCTTGAGCACGAGATTCGGCAAAGCCTAAGCGGTAAACTACGTTGTCCATGCGGCGCTCTAAGAGCTGCAGGAGGTTTTCACCAGTAATGCCGGGCATCTTTTCCGCACGGTCATAGGTCTTGCGGAACTGATTCTCTAAAACGCCATAGAAGCGCTTTGTCTTTTGCTTAGCACGCAGCTGACGTCCATATTCAGACTCTTTACGTCTTCTGCCATGATTTTGGCCAGGAGCACCTTTGCGGCGAACCATTGCGCACTTGTTAGAGTAGCAACGGTCACCCTTGAGGAATAATTTATCGTTTTCACGCCTGCAGAGACGGCAGGCAGCATCTGTGTATTTAGCCATTCTATACTCCTTTAAACTCTACGACGCTTGGGAGGGCGGCAGCCATTGTGAGGAATGGGCGTAACGTCACGAATGACGGTAATATCCAGTCCCGCGGTTGCCAAGGCACGGATAGCAGATTCACGACCTGCGCCGGGGCCTTTAACGTTAACTTCAACGGTACGCATGCCGTGTTCCATAGCCTGCTTAGCAGCAGATTCTGAGGAAAGCTGAGCTGCGAAAGCTGTAGACTTTCTGGAACCCTTCATGCCTTGAGCACCAGCAGAGGACCAAGAAATAACGTTACCCTGCATGTCAGTAATAGTTACGATCGTATTGTTGAAAGTAGAATGGATATGGGCAATGCCCTGATCGACATTCTTGCGGTCTCTTCTTCTTACGCGACCGCCTTTGCCAGATTTTCTCGGATTCTTAGACATATGACCCTCCTACTATTTCTTTCTCTTGGCCAAGTTGCCTGGGCCCTTACGGGTTCTGGCATTGGTCTTAGTCCGTTGGCCACGTACAGGAAGCCCCATACGGTGGCGGCGTCCCCGGTAAGAACCAATTTCTTGCAGACGCTTAATATTCATTGCCACTTCACGTCTGAGGTCGCCTTCTACATGGTAGGAGTGATCAATTGTATCTCTAATTTTGGAAATCTCATCATCGCTTAAATCCTTAACGCGGGTATCAGGGTTGATGCCGCATTCAGCAAGGATTTGATTGGACATGGTACGGCCGATTCCGTAAATATAAGTCAGGCCGATTTCCACGCGCTTATCGTTGGGTAAGTCTACCCCGGCTATACGTGCCATTAAATTACCTCCATCAATCTAGGTGTTGGTTTAGTTAGTTTGTGATCTATCTATATATGGCAAACACGAATGTTAGGAAACAACAATCCAAGATTGATGCAGCCGCATCCCTGTTTCGTGTGCTTGAATTTTGCGAAAGCTTTAGATCATGGGCTATCGCTAGTCCCGGTTTTAAAAGTCGGCACCGGATGGGGTACAAAAAAATATGCACCCACAGCCTAGGCTGAAGTACTAGCTTAGCCTTGACGTTGCTTATGCTTCGGATCGGAGCAAATTACCATGACCCGACCATGGCGTTTAATAATACGACACTTGTCACACATCTTTTTTACGGAAGGTCTTACCTTCATAGTGCTACCCCCTTCTCTCACAAAATTAAAGCACACAAAACTATCGCGGTTTTGCGCGTACCAATCCATTATAGGGAAAACTTTTTACTTTGCAAGTTTTTCGCAAAGAAATTTGCTTATTTAGACCGCCAGGTAATCCGACCTTTAGATAAGTCATAAGGTGACAGTTCCAAGGTTACCCGGTCTCCGGTCAAAATCTTTATATAGTGTTGGCGTAGTTTACCTGAAAGGTGGGCCGTGACGATATGCCCATTCTCCAACTCAACCTTAAAGATGGTATTGGGCAGGGTCTCGACCACTACACCTTGTACTTCGATTAGATCTTCTCTAGCCATAAATACTCCTTTGCTATATGTTTAAGGCCTGGTACGTTCCAGACAAGTAAGGATTTCCGGTCCATCCTCGCGGATGACTACAGTATTCTCATAATGAGCAGCGGCCTTGCCGTCTCGGGTCACGATGGTCCAGTCGTCATCCTCAATGGCAATTTGGGGAGAACCCAGCGTAACCATGGGCTCTACTGCGATTACCATGCCGGCCTGCAGGCGAGGACCCTTGCCAGGATGACCATAGTTAAGGATTTCCGGGTCTTCATGCAGGTCACGTCCCACACCATGTCCACTCAGTTCTTTAACGATGCCAAAGCCCTGGCTTTCACAATGCACTTGGATAGCGTGTGAAATATCGCCTATCCTCTTCCCTACCTGGGCTTGAGCGATACCAATCCAGAAAGATTCTTCAGTCACACGGACCAATTTTTCTACAGCCGGATCTACCTTGCCGCAGAGGAAGGTACGTGCCGCGTCAGAGTGAAAGCCGTCAAGGTAGGCACCTACATCGACAGACACTATATCGCCGTCCTGCAAAATCCGCTTTTTGCTGGGAATGCCATGGACTACTTCATCATTCACCGAGATGCAGGCAGATCCTGGGAAAGGCGGGTCACCATAATTAAGGAAGGAGGGTCTCGCTCCATGCTTAACGATGGTCTGATAAACTATCTGATCAAGCTCCCAGGTAGAGATGCCGGGTTTAACCCAAGGAGCCACCACCTCAAAAATTTCTGCGGTGATGGCACAGGCCGCTTTGATTTTTTCGATCTCTTCTGGGGTTTTGATAATAATCAAACTAATCAGATCCTTTCTGTAATTGCGCTAAGAGATTGTCTAAAGCCGCTTGGGGAGAATTGGAGTTATCTACCGCAGTGAGCAAGTGCTTTTGAGCATAGTAATCAATCAGCGGCTTCGTGTTCTCTTCGTATACTTCTAGACGATGACGGATGACTTCTTCTTTATCATCTTCCCGAATCACCAAGGCACTGCCACATTTATCACAAATGCCTTCTTTTTGAGGAGGCTGCTGCAGAAGGTTATAGATTGCGCCACAGTTAGGGCAGGTCAAGCGCGAAGATAGACGCTTAATAATCAGGTCTTGGGGAACATCAACTAGGACAACCCTATCTAAAGGGGTTCCGAGTTTCGTTAGGAGCTGGTCTAAGAACTCTGCTTGTTCCAGAGTGCGGGGATAGCCGTCTAAGATATAGCCTCCAGCCAAATCATCCTGCTGCAGTCTCTTTTCCAGCATTGAATTGATCAAACTTTCGGGAACCAGCTGACCCGTTTTTACGTAGTCATTGGCTGCTTTTCCTAATTCACTGCCTGCTTTAATTTCCTCGCGCAAAATAGCACCGGTAGAAATATGAACCAGGCCATCGTGAGCAGCCAGCAGGGCAGCTAAGGTACCCTTACCAGCACCAGGCGCACCTAAAAATATTAAACGCATATCAAACCTCCTCAGCTTAAATAGTAAGCAATACGTTAATATGTAATTTTGGCCTAAATAACAAGAAAAGCCAAGGCCTCGCCACAGCGCCGCCTCGCTTTTCTGTCGTTTAAGCAAATACTGCCCCTGGCTGAAGCCAGAGGCAGCTGTAAATTTACTAAAAGCTTAGTCAAGGAAACCCTTGTAGTGTCTCATCATGAGTTGAGCTTCTAACTGGTTCACCATGTCTAAAGCCACACCAACGATAATCATGACACCCGTACCGCCGAACCAAAGGGCTTGGCTAGTACCAGTAGCAAAGCTGAGAATCGTAGGCAGCAGGACCAAAATGGTAAGGAACAGTGCTTCAAACCAAGAAAGTTTGTTAGCAGAAGCCTTGATGTAGTCAGAGGTAGGTTTACCAGGACGAATGCCAGGGATAAAGCCACCATTCTTCTGTAAATTCTTGGAAATATCTACCGGGTTAAAGGAGATAGAAGAATAGAAGAAGGTAAAGCCTAAAATCATCAGGGCATAAATGATGTAGTAAGAAACGTGCTGGTTGAAGTTCAGGAAGAACTGAGCAACCTTACCCGTACCGCCAGTCAAACCTGCGATCGTAGAAGGCATCATCAACACGGAGACTGCGAAGATAACAGGCAGTACACCGGATTGGTTAACCTTGATGGGCAGGTAGGACGATTGTCCGCCATAAACCTTACGACCAATAACCTTTTTAGCATACTGGACAGGAATTCTGCGCTCGGAGGTAGAGATGTAAACCACCAGGCCGATAATGAATACGAAGAAAGCTACAACTGCAATAACCATGAGGATCGCAGGCAAGATGCTGCCGCCACCCAAACGCCAAGCAGAAACGCTTCTCCATAAGAGCTGAACAGTATAAGGAATACGGCTAATAATACCAATAGCGATGATGATGGAGGTACCGTTGCCAATACCACGTTTGTTGATCTGTTCGGCCAGCCACATAATGAAAGCTGAGCCAGCTGTGAAGCTAAAGATAACTACAAAAGCATTAAGCCAAGCAGGTAAAGCATTGATAGCTGCGACCTTGGTTGCGTTCCAGTAGAAGAAAGACATAACCAGGGCCAGACCAATCGCAAAGTAACGGGTATATTTCTGAATCTTTTTACGGCCTGATTCCCCTTCATCTTGCAGATTCTGCAGGGCAGGAATGATAACTACCAAGAGCTGCATGATAATGGAGGCGTTAATGTAGGGTTGGATACCCAGAGAAAGGATAGAAACCTGATTTAAGGCACCGCCAGAAAAGATGTTCAGGAAAGAGCCAAGTTGACCCAGTCTGCCCAGCAGCTCGTTGAAAGCTACTGAGCTAATACCAGGTACGGGTACGTGGGTACCCAGACGAAAGATCAGGACCGCAAAGAGCGTGAAGTAGATCTTGCGTCGGATATCCTCTACCCTCCAGGCGTTTCTAAATGTTGAGAAAATTCCGCCACCCATGGCTTAAACCTCCTCGGCCGTTCCACCAGCCTTTACAATTTTTTCTTTGGCTGACTCGGTGTAAGCAACAGCCTTTACAGTCAGAGACTTGGTGAGATCGCCATTGCCAAGAACCTTAAGGCCATCATTGTGCTTAGGTACATGGATCAAACCAGCTTCCCTGATGCTATTCAGGTCAACGGTGGCTCCATCTTCAAAAGCATTTAACTGGTCAACATTAACCAGTATATATTGTTTGGCAAAACGTTTGTTGTTAAATCCACGTTTGGGGAGGCGACGATAGATGGGCATTTGGCCGCCTTCGAAGGCGAGACCAGTGCCACCGCCAGAACGGGCTTTTTGACCTTTGTGGCCTCTGCCTGCGGTCTTACCGTTGCCCGTACCATGGCCGCGGCCTTTGCGCCAAGCCTTGGGCCGAGAACCGGTGCTAGGGTAAAGATCATTAATTTTCATTATCTAGCCTCCTATTCAACTTCAACTTCTTCCACCGTTACGAGATGGCTAACCTTGTTGCACATACCTCTAACAGCAGCGTTGTCTTCATGCAGAACCTGCTCATTAATCTTGGTCAAGCCGAGGGCCTGGAGATTAGCAAGCTGGTTCTTGGTGCATTTATTGCTAGACCTAACTTGGGTTACTAATAACTTTTTCACGTTCGCCCTCCTTAGCTGATAATCTCTTTTACAGTCTTGCCGCGCTTTTTAGCGATATCTTCAATGGAAGACAGGCTCTTTAAGCCTTCAAAAGCGGCATTGACCATGTTGTTGGGGTTATTGCTTCCCAGAGATTTAGTACGAACATCCTTGATGCCTGCCAGGTCGCAGATAGCACGGATAGGTCCGCCAGCGATAACACCAGTACCTTCGGGAGCGGGTTTGAGAATTACCTTACCGCCGCCAAACACACCGGTAACTTCATGAGGGATGGTGGTGCCAGAGATAGGAACCTCGATCATGTTCTTACGAGCATTCTCAGAGGCTTTACGAATAGCATCTGGAACTTCGCCAGCCTTACCTGTACCTTTACCTACTCTGCCTTCACCGTCACCAGCAATAACCAGGGCAGTAAAGCGATAGTTACGACCACCTTTTACCGTCTTAGCAACACGACCGATATGGATGACTTCATCCTTGATAGGATCCTTCTTCTCTTCACGTCTGCGTCCGCCGCGGTCATTTCTGCGCCGGCGGTTATTGCGGGGATTATTACCGCGAGAGGTTCTAGAGTCTCTCATATCACGGTCTTGATCAGCATTGCCCCTAGGAGCTTGGTCTGCAGATGTATTTGCCTCTTGCAGGTTTTTGTCTTCCCGTACGAGGTTGTCTTGCATATTTTCTTGCATCTTGTATCCTCCTAGAATTTAAGGCCAGCTTCACGAGCAGCATCAGCCAGGGCAGCTATACGGCCATGATAGATATAACCAGAGCGGTCAAACACGACTTCTTCAATACCAGCCTTTAAAGCACGCTCAGCAATTGCCTTGCCAACCTGCTCGGCAGCCTCGGTGTTCGCGCCAGACTTGCCCTTGTACTCAGGTTCTAAGGAAGAGGCAGAAACTAAAGTTCTTTGCTCCTCATCGTTGATAATCTGAGCGTAAATCTGGGCGTTAGAACGAAAGACAGAGAGCCTGGGCCGTTCAGCCGTACCAGAAACCTTTTTACGAACGCGTTCTTGTTTTCTCTTGCGGATGGCGTTCCTAGAAATTTTCTTAATCATCTTGCTATCTTCCTTTCATTAGGCACCAGTCTTGCCTTCTTTGAGGCGTACGACTTCATCAGCATAGCGGATGCCCTTGCCCTTGTAAGGTTCGGGGGGACGGACAGCACGGATCTTGGCAGCAGTTTCGCCTACCATCTGCTTGTCAGCACCCTTAATAATGATTTCAGTGGGCTTAGTTAACTCAAAGGTGATGCCCTCGGGTGCCTGCATTTCTACAGTATGAGAAAGACCAACAGTCAATACCAGGTCTTTACCCTTAAGCTCTGCTTTGTAACCTACACCTTCAATTCTCAGGGTTTTGGAAAAGCCCTGGTCTAGGCCAACGATCATGTTATGAATAAGTGCGCGATACAAACCATGCAAGGCGCGAACTTCTTTATCATCGCTGTGACGGCTTAATTCAATACGGCCGTCTTTCTGTTCAAACTCAATCCTCGGGTCAATTTTTTGGCTTAATTTGTCCTTACCCTTGCTGACAGTGCAGACATGGTTTTCAAATTTCACCTCAATGCCCTGAGGAACTGTAATAGGCATTCTTCCTATACGAGACATTGTTTCCTCCTGCTCTTAAGATTGCAGCCTTATAGGCCTTTTCAGAGTTTATTACCAAATGTAGGCCAGGACTTCGCCGCCTACATTTTGCTTACGTGCGCTTCTATCGGTCATAACACCCTTAGAAGTAGAAACGATGGCAATACCCAGACCGTTCAGTACCTTAGGCATGTTCTGAGCGTCAGAATAGACACGCAGGCCGGGGCGAGAAATCCGCTTCATGCCTTGAATAGCATTTTTGCGGTCATGATACTTAAGGGTAATCTTTAAGGTACCTTGGACACCTTCATCCAAGATTTCCATGGATTGAATGTAACCTTCATCAACCAGGATCTGACCTACAGCAGCTTTCAGCTTGGAGGCAGGAACGGTGCAGCTAGGATGACCGGCGGAACCGGCATTGCGGATACGAGTCAGCATATCAGCGATTGGATCAGTAATTTGCATATCTTCCTCCTCTACCAGCTAGCCTTGCGAACGCCCGGGATCTGACCCTTGTAAGCCAGTTCACGGAAGCAGAGTCGGCAGATCCCAAACTTGCGCATGTAAGCCCGAGGGCGGCCGCAAATTTGGCAGCGGTTATGCTGTCTGGTTGAAAACTTGGGTTCTTGTTGAGCTTTTACAATTTTTGAAGTTTTAGCCATGTTTTACTCCCTCTACTTACGGAAAGGCATGCCCAGCCCAGTCAGCAATGCTTTGCCTTCTTCGTCAGTTTCCGCCGTGGTGACAATCGCGATATCCAAACCACGAATCTTGTCAATTGAATCGTAGTCGACTTCGGGGAAAATGAGCTGTTCTTTAGCGCCTAAAGCGTAGTTGCCGCGACCGTCAAAAGAGTTAGGGTTAATGCCACGGAAGTCACGGGTACGAGGCAGAGCAATGGAAATAAGTTTGTCTAAGAACTCATACATTCTCTGACCGCGCAGGGTAACCTTGACACCAATGTTCATACCCTCTCTCAGTTTAAAGTTAGCGACTGACTTACGGGCTTTGATGACAACAGGAGCTTGACCAGAAATGGTCTTCAGCACGTCCACAGAGGACTCAATAGCTTTAGCATTTTCCCGTGCATCGCCAACACCCATGTTCAGCACGATTTTTTCGAGCTTGGGTACTTGCATGACGGACTTATACTGAAAGCGCTCCTGTAAGGCAGGTACGACTTCATCAATATATTTATCGTATAATCTGTTTTCCATACTTACCTCTCACTACTTAGCCTTACGGACGGTCTCAAGGTCAGCATTGCAAGACTTGCAATAACGTACTTTGTCGCCATTTTCCAAGAAACGATAACCGGTCTTGGAAGGTTTCTTGCACTTGGGGCAAACCAGCATGACCTTGGAAGCATTGATAGCAGCTTCTTTTTTGACCAGCCCGCCAGTATTCAGACGCATGTCAGGCTTTTGGTGCTTCGTAATAATATTCACGCCCTCTACGACAACCCGGTTGTGCTTAGGATCTACCTTCAGAACCTTACCAGTCTTGCCGGCATCCTTACCATTGAGGACGAAGACATTATCATTAACTTTTACGTGTAATTTTGCCATAGTTTCCTCCTCTTACAGCACTTCTGGGGCCAGAGAGAGAATACGCATGTAGTTCTTCTCACGCAGTTCTCTCGCGATTGGTCCAAAAATACGGGTGCCTTGAGGGGTATTGTCGTCCTTGAGGATGACTGCGGCGTTTTCGTCAAAACGAATGAGAGATCCGTCGCTGCGTCGTACGCCCTTCTTTGTGCGGACGATAACAGCCTTGACTACATCACCTTTTTTCACAACGCCCCCGGGCGATGCTTCTTTGACCGAGCAAACAATTACGTCACCGATATTGGCATATTTACGCTTGGATCCACCCAGGACCTTAATGCATTGCAATTGTCTGGCACCGGTATTATCTGCAGATTTTAAATAACTTTGTACTTGAATCATACTGCTGCCTCCGACTATTTAGCCTTCTCGATGATCTTCTCTACCCGCCAGTTTTTGTCCTTACTGAGGGGACGAGTTTCCATAATACGTACGGTATCGCCAACGCCACATTCGTTATTTTCATCGTGGGCCTTGAAGCGGGTGGTACGTTTGACATATCTCTTGTACAGACGGTGCTGCACACGGTCCGTAACTTCTACGACCACTGTCTTATCCATCTTGTCAGAGACAACGAGGCCGGTACGAGTTTTTCTAATATTTCTTTCCATTAGTCCACCTCACTATGCCTTGGCAATTTCCCGTTCCTTGAGAACAGTTTTAACCCGGGCGATATCGCGTTTAACGGATTTTAACTGTAAAGGATTGTCTAATTGATTGGTAGCGTGTTGGAATCTCAGCTTGAACAGCTCTTCCTTGAGGTCAAGGAGCTCTTGATCGAGCTCGGCCACGCTCTTATTGCGTAAATCTTTAGCTTTCATCACTAGCATCCTCCGCATTGTCATTATCTTCGCCCTCAGGGTGAGCGCCCTCGTGAGCTTCAGCCTCTTGAGCAGCGGCATCAGCTTCTTCCAGAGATTCAATAACATCAGACTGAACTGTGGCAAACTTGGCGTATTCTTCGGCGGTAAGCTTTCTATCACTCTCAACGAAACGGCACTTAATAGGCAGTTTGTGACTGGCGAGACGGAAGGCTTCTTTAGCAGTTTCCTTAGGAACACCAGCGAGTTCAAAGAGGACACGGCCGGGTTTAACTACTGCTACCCAATACTCAGGAGTACCTTTACCGGAACCCATGCGGGTTTCTGCAGGTTGAGAGGTTACGGGCTTGTCAGGGAAAACTTTGATCCAGACTGTACCACCACGACGGAGGTAACGGTTAATAGCAACACGGGCGGCTTCAATCTGCGCGGAGGTCATCCAGCAAGGCTCCAAAGCCTGCAGACCGTACTGGCCGTAACTGACCTTATTGCCGCGGGTGGCTTTACCCTTCATCCGGCCCCGCTGTTGTTTTCTATATTTAACTCTCTTGGGTAATAACATCTAGGCTTCTCCTTCCATAGCTGTCTGGGCCTTGGGCACAGGGATAATCTCTCCCTTGTAAACCCAAACTTTTACGCCTAAACGGCCATATTGAGTATGTGCTTCAGCAAAGCCATAATCGATATCTGCCCGTAAGGTGTGCAGAGGAATGGTACCTTCATGGTACTGCTCAGTACGAGCAATTTCTGCACCGCCTAAGCGTCCGGAGCACATGGTCTTGATACCGCGAACACCAGTCTTCATGGCATTATTAATAGCCTGCTTCATGGCCCGGCGGAAAGACACACGTTCTTCCAGCTGACGAGCAATATTTTCCGCTACTAATTGAGCATCGCTGTCGGGGTTCTTAATCTCTTTAACGTTGATAAAGAAATTACGGCCAAACTTTTTATTCAGTTTCTTTTTCAGAGCATCAATTTCTGCGCCTTGACGGCCAATAACAATACCAGGCTTAGAGGTCGAAATGGTAATAACTACTTTGTCTTCACCTTCGCGCTCAATTTCCAGACGAGAAACACCTGTGTTAGGCAGCTGAGATTCAACATACTGGCGGATGTTATAGTCCTCAACTAGGAAGCGAGAGAAATCTTTCTTATTGGCATACCAGCGGGTGTCCCAATCTTTGATAACACCTACTCTAAAACCGTGGGGATTAACTTTCTGACCCATACTTACCTCCTAGGCTCTTTCTCTTACTACTGCAGTAATGTGGCAAGTTCTCTTGTTGATCCGGCTAGCAGAACCCTTACCCATAGCCTTCCAACGCTTAAGGATGGGGCCGGGGCGGGCGGAAATTTCTGCCACATAGAGTTGGTTGCTGTCTAAACCGTTATTATTCACGGCGTTAGCTTCTGCAGAGTTGAGCAGCTTCAGCACGACAGGTGCCGCTGCGCGGTTCGTATAAGTCAAGATTGCCTTTGCTTCGGCCAGATCCTTGCCTCTAACTAAGTCGCAAACCAGGGCAGCTTTGCTGGTGGCCATGCGAACGTGAGATTGAGTGGCTCTGCCTTCATCTTTACCGATGCCCAAGATCTTCTTTTCTTTCTTGGTGAGCACAGGCTTTTTCTGTGATCTTTTTTGAATCTTATGGTAATCAGCTAGGATCTCTTCGCGCTTTTCAAGGAGCTCCTGTTTACTCATTGCTTTCTTTCCCATTTAGCTTCCTCCGATCCTAGACACTCTTTTCGGATCTCGCGTGAGATCTAAAAGTACGGGTGGGGGCAAACTCACCCAGCTTGTGTCCGACCATTTCTTCTGTGATATAGACGGGCACGTGCTTGCGACCATCATGTACTGCAATGGTATGTCCAACCATTTCTGGGAAGATGGTAGAAGAACGAGACCAAGTCTTAAGAACTTTTTGCTCATTCTTCGCATTCATGTCAACGATGCGCTGCATCAGCTTTTCTTCGACAAAGAATCCTTTTTTTGATGAACGGCTCATACTTGTCTATCCTCCTACTACTTCTTCCTGCGACGGACAATGAACTTATCCGATTGCTTATTGTGCTTACGGGTCTTCTTACCGCGGGTAGGTTTACCCCAAGGAGACATGGGGCTAGGCATACCGATGGGGTTTCTGCCTTCACCACCGCCGTGAGGGTGATCAACGGGGTTCATGACTTTACCACGAACTTCGGGACGGCGGCCCATATGTCTTACGCGTCCAGCTTTACCCAAGGTGATATTTTCATGTTCGATATTGCCGACAATACCCACAGTGGCGCGGCAGCTCTGCAGGACCATGCGGTACTCGCCAGAAGGCAGACGCAGCTGAGCGTAACGGCCTTCTTTAGCCATGAGCTGAGCGGAAGAACCAGCGGAACGAACAATCTGAGCTCCACGGCCGGGTTTCAGCTCAACGCAGTGCACCATGGTACCTACGGGGATGGACTTGAGGGGCATGCAGTTGCCAGGAACGGGGTCAACAGCTTCACCAGAAATGACTGTCTGACCAACCTCAATACCATGAGGAGCTAAGATGTAGGATTTCGCGCCATCTGCGTAATGCAGGAGAGCAAGATTAGCAGACCGGTTGGGGTCATACTCTAAAGCCGCTACCTTGGCTGGAATATCATCTTTTTCCCGACGCCATTCGATAACTCTGTACTTGCGCCGGTTGCCGCCGCCGCGGCGTCTTACTGTAATACGTCCATAATTGTTGCGCCCACTATTCTGCTTGCGCACTTTAAGGAGTGATGCTTCGGGCTTCTTTCCTGAAAGTTCAGAGAAGTCGGCCGTGGTCATTTCCCTACGTGCGGGAGAAGTGGGTCGATAGCTTTTTGCCATTTTACTCTACTCCTTCTCTTGGGGACGACTTAGTGGCCGAACCCGAATTCTTCAATCGTATCGTTGTATTTTTTGCCAGTGCTGGCGACCTTGCCGCCTTTAGCCAGATAGGTCTCGGGCTGGGGATCGGTATCAATAGTCACAATGGCCTTCTTATAACCAGGAGTGCGTCCACTATTCAGACCAACTCGCTTGGTTTTTCCCAGAACGTTTCTGGTGTTGACCTTTAGCACTTTGACATTAAATAGTTCTTCACAAGCTTGGCGAATCTGCACTTTGGTTGCTTTAGAAGCAACTTTGAAGGTGTACTTGCCAGCGTATGTGCTCATAGTAGACCGCTCAGTAATGATCGGCGCAATAATGATGTCATGGGGATTCATTAGGCATATACCTCCTCTAATTTACGGATGCTTGCCTCGGTCATGAGAACCTTATCGTGTTTAAGCAGGTCGTAAACGTTGATGGTATTGACATACTCCACGGTCACACCAGGAATGTTGCGGGCAGATAGCTCAACAACTTTGTTCTTGCTGTCTAAGATGACCAGGGTAGATTTGTCTAACTTCAGGTTATTTAAAACCTCAGCCATAGCTTTAGTCTTAACTTCTTGCAGTTGGAGCTCATCTAAAACGAGCATCTTTTCCCCTTGAACACATGCAGATAAGGCAGACTTGAGTGCTTGTCTTCTCATCTTCTTAGGCATGGTCTTGCGATAAGAACGAGGCAGAGGGCCAAAGGTTACACCACCGCCGATTTTAAGGGGCGAACGGATGGAGCCTTGACGAGCACGGCCCGTACCCTTTTGTCTGTAAGGCTTACGGCCGCCGCCGCGCACTTCAGAACGGTCCTTTGCTTTGTGTGTGCCTTGACGTTTATTACCAAGCTGGATGACTACCGCACGGTGAAGTAAATCTTGGTTGGGTTCCAGAGCGAAAATTGCATCAGAAACTTCGATCTCACCCTTGCGGTCACCCTTCATTGTATATAAATCTAATTTTGCCATGCTAATTACCTCTCCGTCTATTTAGCCTTGACGGTACCGCGAATCTCTAAGAGGCTATGGCGGGATCCAGGTACAGAGCCCTTAACCACTAAGATATTGCGCTCACCATCAACCATGACTACATCCAGGTTTTGTACGGTAACCCGTTCATTGCCCATCTGACCAGGAAGTTTCTGACCCTTATGGACCTTAGCGGGTGTAGCGGATGAACCCAGAGAACCAGAGGCACGGTGGTACTTAGAACCATGGGCTACAGGGCCGCGGGAAAAATTATGGCGCTTGATGCCGCCAGCATAACCTTTACCCTTAGAAACACCGGCAATATCCACACGGCTGCCAGCTTCAAACATATCAGCGACGTTAATAACCTGGCCTACTTCATACTCTTGATCGGCCTGGAACTCACGCATATGGCGCATGGGTTTAAGATCGTGTTTGGCGAACTGACCCTGATCAGGCTTATTAGATTTCTTAGCTTCTTCATAAGCCACTTTGATTGCTTCGTAACCATCATTCTCTGCTGTTTTCTTCTGGACAACAGTAAGAGGGCCGCAATCTATGACTGTGACAGGGATGGCGGTTCCAGACTCATCAAAAATCTGGGTCATGCCTGCCTTTCTACCTAACATAAATTTACTCATCTTTATTCCTCCTGCTTATTGGTTCACCCAAGGGCGAACTTGAGCGGTTTAGCCGATTAGATTTTGATCTCGATATTGACGCCTGCAGGCATCTCGAGTTTCATCAGGGCTTCCATAGTCTTGTTGTTGGGAGCCAGGATATCAATTAGTCTCTTGTGAGTTCTTAATTCGAACTGTTCCCGGGAGTCTTTGTTTACGTGGGGAGACCGGAGAATGGTATAGACTTCTTTTTCTGTGGGGAGAGGGATAGGGCCAGACACGATGGCTCCAGACCGCTTTGCCGATTCCACTATTCTGCCGGCGCTCTCGTCTAAGACCTGGTGATCAAAGGCCTTAAGGCGAATTCTGATTTTTTGATTTACAGACATATTTCCTCCTGTTATTCAAAGTTCACAACTTAGCCGGGTGTTTCATTTATCTACAAGATAAAACCCAGACGCTTCATCTTTCTGACGCATGCGCTGGGTTATAGGTACCCTCATCATGCTGCGTGTAAACTCACCCGCCTCGGGGGCGGATTACTCGGTCTAAGTTACCCGCCGAAGGGCCGCAGCGGCTCTTGACGGCAATCTCAGACTTCATGGTTATTTGCTCAAAGCATAGCTTTTGAGCGACAGCGGTTAGTATAACTGAGAAAAAGCGGCTCCGCAAGCCCCTTAGGCTTACTTTGGCCGCTTTTAGCTCGCTATTTTCTTGCATTTTTGCAAGTTTGTTAAACTGCACAATTTTTCTATCAGTTAGAGGGTATTGCTTGATAGTTTACCGGCATCAGATTAATAATCCAGACTCATAACCTGCTTGAGTTGGGTTAAGGTTTGGTGGGCGATCGCGGAGGCCTTGGAGGAATTTTCCTTGAGCATCTTGAGGATTTGGTCTTGCTCTTGCTCATATTCTGCCCGGCGGGTTCTGATCGGGGTCAAAAGATCCTGCATCACTTCCAAGAGATGCTTCTTAACCTTAACATCCCCTAATCCGCCTCTTTGGTAATGGTCAGCCATCTCTTGCACCAGGTCTTGGTCAGGGTCAAAAGTCTTCAGGTAAGTAAATACGGGATTGCCTTCTACCTTACCTGGGTCTTCTACCCTCAGATGACCGGGGTCTGTGAACATCCCCATAACTTTTTCTTTGACCGTCTTCTCATCATCTGACAGATAGATACAGTTGCCCACCGTCTTAGACATTTTGGCCGCTCCATCCGTTCCGGGGAGACGGCCAGTCTTTGAAACAATGGCCTCACATTCCCGCAGAACTTCTGCCTTATAGGTATAGTTGATAGACCGGACGATTTCGTTAGTCTGCTCAATCATGGGCAGCTGGTCATTGCCTACCGGCACCAGGTTAGCCATGAAGGCCGTAATATCCGCAGCCTGGCTTACGGGGTAATTCAAAAATCCAATTGGTACGGTATCGCCAAAGCCCTTCTGCTGCATTTCATTTTTCACCGTAGGGTTGCGCTTTAAACGGGCCAGAGAAACAAAATTCATATACAGAACCGTTAGCTCTGTGAGCTCTGGTACCAAGGACTGAATGAAGATGGTGGATTTCGCCGGATCAAGCCCTACCGCCAGGTAATCTATGGCCAGCTGCATCACAGACTGACTTACGGCTTCTCCACCCGCTGCGTGGTCGGTCAAGGCCTGCATATCTGCAATCATGATGAAGTTATGGTCATATTTATCTTGGAATTCCAAACGCTTTTGAATAGATCCCGCGTAATGGCCAATATGCAGACGGCCAGAGGGACGGTCGCCAGTCAGTACGATATCTCCTAAATGCTCAAAGCTGTTAGATTTTTTATTTTGCTCTGCCATAAGATCTCTCCTTGTATTAGTGCCTTACTACTTTAAAGATAAATCTCTTTTAGTTCAAATAATTTTCTTGAATATAGGTCAGGGCTGCTTGCAGCTGGCTATCCTCTGCATGGTCCAGCTGACCCAGAGGCAGACCAGCCAATTCCTTATCCAGGCTCACTGCGATCTGCGGGGTCAGACCCTCCCCTTCCACACAATCGCCCTTAGGCAGGTAGTAGTGGAAGTTGGTAATTTGTAAGGCTGAGCCGTCAGTCAATTCCCGCGTAATTGTTCCTACGCCTTTGCCAAAGGATTGTTCACCTACCAGGACCGCTTTGTCATAATCCCGCAGGCAGCCCGAGAAGAGCTCACTCGCTGAGGCCGAATACTGATTGATCAAAATAGCATATTGCCAGTCTTCGGGTACCCCCACCTTAGCTTGGGAGGTCCAATCCTCTTCGTAATCCTGGCCATCCGTGCGACCTTTGGCTACTGCTAGCTTGCCGGCGGGGAGGAGATAGTCCAGCATTTTAGTTACTTCGTAAACATAACCGCCGCCGTTATTGCGCACGTCAAAGATAATGGACTTAACCCCTTGTTTTTTAAATTCGTCAAGAGCCTTAATGAAGTTATCCGCAACGCCGGAATTAAATTCCAGAATACGGACATAGCCAATCTCCGGGGTTAAAAGCTCTGACTTGAGGTTGGCGTTTTCCACCTTGCCGCGCGTCACTTCTATGGTATAGACCTGATTATCACTGGGTCTAAAAACCTCAACTGTAACTTTGGAACCCGTCTCTCCCCTAACCTCAGCAGCCAAGGTCGTGACATCAGAAAATTCACTGACATCTTTGCCATCAATACTAATAAAGCGGTCTCCAATCCTTAAGCCAGCCTGGGCTGCAGGAGAGTCATCAAAAATATCTGAAATAAGATAGAGGTCATCTTGCTTAGATACCTGGGCTCCAATGCCGGAATATTCCCCTTGCATAGAATCCTGCATAGCAGAGTATTCGTCACTGTCCATATAGAAAGTGTAGGGGGAGTCCATCTCATCCAAGAGGCCAGCGTACATGGCTTCCACTAATTCTGCATCCGTCAACTCTCGGAAGTAGTCATTTTTCAAGGTGTCATAAATCAGCTGGAGCTTTTGCAGCTGTTTAAAAGTTTCGGGATCAGGATCTTTAAGATTCATGGCTGGCAGGACCAGCTGAGAAATTTGCGACTGGTCTTTGAGTCCCGAAGCTTTTTGCTTAGTTTGCAGCGGCAGAGAAATCTGCGGCAAGATATAAACAGAAACTACAGCCAAAATCACAATTAAGGCTAAAACCGTAAGAGGCCAACGTTTTCTGGGTTGGTCTCCTGGGCCTTCCGAGCCTGAACTAGGGTAGCGAGAATCTTCTTGAGGGGATGGGTTAGCGCGAAAAGCCATAAATTATCTCCTTTTAAGTTAGCTTAATACAGGTATAAACGTGGGTCTACCGGAGAGCCGCCGACTTGGATCTCAAAATGCAGGTGCGGGCCATTGGCTAGGCCCGTAGATCCTACTGCTCCAACCACATCACCAGCACTTACGGTTTGTCCTACAGAAACGTAGATCTCATTGAGATGGCAGTACATGGTCATAATTCCCCCACCGATATCAATTTGTACTGTATTGCCACCATATTCCATCCAGCTAGCATAAATTACCGTACCGGGAGCAGCAGCAACCGCTGGCGCCCCGTAATCCGCCGCAAAGTCAATACCAGTATGGAAGTCGTTGATACCCATATCAGGGATTGAGCGGGGACCAAATTCCGAGGTTACCCCGTCGTTTTGCGGGCAGGGCCAGACGAAACCATTTCCGGAATAAGCATCGCCTACTGGTGCGCCTATGTTGCCATTGTCAACATAGGCGTCTTCACCTGACTCCTCGGGTTCCTGTTCCAAGCTGGCAAGATATTCTTCTTCCGCTATCCGGCGGTTGGCCTCATCAATCTCCAGCTGGATTTGGAAGTGGTCGTTGGAGAAGGCCTCAATATTCTCAGCCAGAGTCTGCATTTGGGCATCCAGGTTAGACATATTGAACTGGTAATCTGCTAAATCCTGCTCAATCGCCGATTTATCTTCTTTAATCGATTCCAGCAAGGTATTGTATTCCTGCAGCTGCTTCTCCGTTTGTTCTTTCTGCGCCTGCAGCTTATCTCTCTGCTCCCGCATATGGGCTAAATCTTGCTCGTCCGCGTCAGAGATCATTTTCATAAAGCGCAGGGTAGTAAAGTAGGACTCTAAGGAGTCAGATTCTAAGAGAATCTCCAGCTGCGACTTTTTCTGCAGGTTATACATACCCTCAATACGCTCGTAATAGAGGGCCTTATGTTCTTCGTACTGACGAATAGCAACTTCCAGGCTGCGTTCCAAGGACTGCTTCATTCTAGTGATTGCTGCCACTTGCTCTACCTGTTTTTCGTATAGAGCCTGCTGCTCTTCCGAACGCTCAAGCAGCCAGGCCAGGTCCGTATCGGCCAAGTCCTGCTGACTTTGGAACATTTCCAGTTCTTCTTTCGCAGACTGCCACTGAGCTTCCAACTCTGACTGCTCTTGCATCAGGCGGTCTAATTCTTCCTGGTTATCAAGTGCTTGCACCGGAATAGTAGGCAAGCAGGATAGCAGCAAGAGCCAAGCCGTTAAAAGGCCGCAAAGCCAAGATAATTTATTTTTAGGAAATTTTTTACACATAAGTCACCTTCTAGGACATCCTAAAAGCCAAGGGTAAGGTGCGGACATCCTTAGACACGTATATAGCGCTTGACCGAGAAGTAGGAGGTCAAGCCGCCAACTAATACCGCCAAAACCAGCACTACTAAAACCACAGGCAGGGCAACTTGGCCGACCGGCAGGAGACTATCCGCAATGAAGCCCGCCTTGATTCGGTTCAGGAGAATATTATAGGCCGACAAAATAACTGCCATACTGAGGATAGAGGCCAAAAGCGAAACAAAAAGGCCCTCAATCACAAAGGGGATCCGGATATAAAGGTCCGTGGCTCCCATGGTTTTCATAATGCTCAGCTCATTGGACCTGGACAGGGCAATGATCCGGATCATGTTATTTATCACCATAACGGAAACGATAAGCAGGATAAGGAATACCAAGAGAGAGACCAAGCTTACAGTTTGAATGGCACTTTCCAGGGTTGACATGAGGGCTGTTTCCATCATGACATCGTAGACCCCGGGATATTGCATCACTTCGTCCTTAAAGGCCTGGCCCAATTGAGGGTCCTTGAGGCGGAGCAGGATGGTCCAGGGAATGTGCTCTTCATAATTAAATTCATCAAAGAGCCCATCTTTATCCATGAGCTTAATAAAGTCCTCCATATTGTCGGCCGGGCTCATGACTTTATACTCAACGATATTATCGTTATTTCCAAATTGTTCAGCTAAGTTGACGACCGTATCGGGATTTGCTCCCAGCTGAAATTGAATCTCTACGGGGGGGATCTCCCCTGCTTCCTTAAGCACAGCATTCGCGTTAAAAGCAAAAACCACGAAAGCTGCCAAAAGGCTAAGCATAATGAACATAGTAGTAATGGATAAAATCAACACCATAGGATGGCGTTTCAACCCAATAAAGCCATCACGGATGGCGTAACGTAAACCTTTATTCCCCATAGCTAGCTGGTCTTCTCCTGCAGTGGGACTTCGCCGGTATGGCCAGAAGCCTTGGTATCACTTGATGTATGCTGATCTAAATCTGGACGCGACAGTTTTAGAGGTCTGGTGGCCTGTCTCAGCCGGGGGTTACGGCCGGTATCAGCAAGATTATGCTCATGCTTCTTCGGCTCGTGGAGGTCCTGGCGTTTGTCTGGCCGGGGCTGAACCTTGGCCCGGTGTTTACGCCGTTCTGAGTCCTCCGCCAGGCGCTTCTCTAGGTAGGAGAGATCTGGTGCAAGATCAGAACTTGGCTGCGCTTCCACCAGGGGAGTAAAACCTGTATCCCAAGCTTCAGCAGATGCAGGTTCAGGTTCGTAATAGGGTCCCAGATCCGCCTGGAAGTCAGAGGACACCAGACTGTTATCGTCCATTAAGCGGCGCATCTCTTCAGAAACTTGCGGTTTGACGGAAACAAAGTTTTTCGAGAAGTCCACTTCTACCCTCGGCGGGTCATCACGAGTCACATGCCCATTGCGCAGCTCAATGACCCGTTTATTCATCTTGCGCACCGTATCAAGATCGTGGGTGCAAGCAATAACGGTGGTACCCGCCCGGTTAATTTCATCTAGGAGGGCCATGATAGCCTCACCGTTTTCCCGGTCTAGGTTGCCTGTTGGCTCGTCCGCCAAGATCAGGCGGGGGTTATTAACCATGGCGCGGGCCACACCTACACGCTGGGCCTCGCCGCCAGAAAGCTCATTAGGATAAAAATCGCCCTTATTTCTCAGGCCTACCACAGAAAGCACCATGGGCACCCTGCGTTCGATTACTTCTTCAGGAGCACCAACTATTTCCATGGCAAAGGCCACATTTTCAAATACGGTCTTGGAATCAATCAGGCGGAAGTCCTGAAAGATAAGGCCAATTTTCCGCCGTAAGTAGGGTACTAATTTTTGTTTCATCCGGGAGACATCAAAATTGTCTAAGACCACTGTGCCTGAAGTCGGACGCTCCTCACAGGTGAGCAGCTTAATGACCGTAGACTTCCCGGCACCAGATTCTCCTATTAAAAAAACAAATTCGCCCGCATCAATGGAAAAATTCGCTTGATGCAGGGCGTGAACTCCCCGGGAGTAATTTTTTGATACGTCAATAAATTCTATCAAGTTCTTACCTCTATTCTGAGCAAGGTAAGACCTGTTGGCCTTACCAATGCTTGTCTAGGGTTTGAGCCTCATCCTTTTGCTGTAAGGATTCCAGGTATTTATAAACCATGGAAGCCAGCTTGAAGAGGACAGCATCCTCAAAGGTACGGAGGTCGAGACCCGTAATCTTTTGGACCTTGTCCAAACGATAAACCAAGGTATTTCTGTGGACAAATAATTGGCGTGAAGTTTCCGAACCATTGAGGTTGTTCTCAAAGAATTTCTCAATAGTTAAGAGGGTTTCAGGATCTAAAGCCTCATAGGTATCAGGCGCAAAGACTTCCGACAGGAACATTTCGCAGAGGGTCCGAGGCAGCTGGTAAATCAGCCGGCCCAGGCCAAGGCGCTTGTACCACATAATGCGCTCATCTTCTTCAAAGATCGAGCCCACCGTGAGGGCAAGGGCAGCCTGGCGATAGGATGAGGCGGTATCCTTAAGGTGTTCAGCGGGCAGGCCAATACCGATGGTCACGTTACGGCCTTCGCCTTCAAAACCTTCAATCAGTTTTTTACTGGCTGCATCAATGTACTCTTCATCGTGTTCGGCTAAGGAGGCCAAAACCACAACTGTATGCTCGTCTACAGGAAGAATGTAGTCGTCGGCGCTGCCAAATTGCTCCTTGATAAACTCAGCACAAGAAGCGTCACAGGCTTCGCCGAAGCTCAGCAAGAGCACCTGACGGCTTAAGAAGTAGTCAATCTTCAATTCCCGCGCTTTCAGGGGAATATCTCCGGGCAGCTCATTTTCCAGGAGTACGTTTTTCAAGAAAGATGAACGTTCATCACTCAAGTCCCGTCCATCATAGGCAGTTTCGACCGTGCGAGCCAAAAGGATCAGCAGATCCCGGGCGGCAGGGTCTTCACCTTCCGCATAATAAATGGCTTTTTTATTGTCTGCGAGGTCAACCGCCATAAAGGTTAGCCCTTGAAAACGCACGACATCGTCGGCTTCCAGAGCCTTGCGGGCACCGTCAAGTACCCCCTCACCATATTTAGCGTTAAGAGAGGCAACTTGCTCGGGATCTTGATCCAGGATAACACCTAGTTCTCGCTCCAGACTTTGGGCTATCTCGTTTACGATTCTTTTGATCTTTTCCATAAAAATACCTTTCCCAAATTGTACCTGAGACAGTGAGAGACTGGGGTATCAAAACCCCAGTCTGTGTTGCGGACGCCTTACAATCAGATTAAGTTTAGAACAAGCCGTGGATATGTCCTTCGCTGTCAACATCAATGTTTTCAGCAGAGGGTACCTTGGGCAGGCCAGGCATGGTCATGATCTCTCCCGTGAGAGCTACCAGGAAACCAGCACCAGCAGAGACACGCACATTGCGTACGGTCAGGGTAAAGCCTTCAGGCGCACCTAAAAGCTTGGGATCATCTGAGAAGGAGTACTGGGTCTTGGCCATGCAGATAGGCAGGTTGCCAAAGCCCATTTCTACGGCTTCTCTAATTTGACGTTTGGCACCTGCAGTAATTTCTACCTTTGCAGCGCCGTAAACCTTCTTGGCGATGTCTTCAATTTTCTGTGCGGGATCTTCATCCAGGTCATAGGCAAAGCTGATGGGTTTTTCTTGCTCGCACAGCTCAACTACTTTTTCTGCCAAGGCCATACCGCCTTCGCCGCCCTTGCCCCAAACTTCGGAGAGGACAACATCTACACCATACTGCTTGGTCAGTTCGCGAATGGTCTCAAGTTCTTTTTCTGTGTCCGTGGGGAAGCGGTTGATAGCTACGACCACGTTGCTATTAAAGACTTTTTGGAGATTCTCGATATGCTTCTGCAGGTTGGGCATACCTCTCTTTAAGGCTTCAATATCTTCATTGTTGAGGTCTTTGAGGTCAGCGCCGCCGTGATGTTTCAGAGCACGAACAGTAGCCACAATTACGATCACCGCAGGGTTGAGTCCAGCTGCGCGGCATTTAATGTCTAAGAATTTTTCTGCGCCCAGGTCAGCACCGAAGCCTGCTTCCGTAACCGCGTAATCTGCGCTTTGCATGGCCAGTTTAGTAGCCATCACAGAGTTGCAGCCGTGGGCAATATTGGCGAAGGGTCCACCATGGACAAAGGCGGGTGTGCCTTCCAGTGTTTGCACCAGGTTGGGCTGCAGCGCGTCTTTGAGCAGGGCAGTCATCGCACCCTGAGCCTTCAGGTCAGCACAGGTAACTGGTTTTTTATCATTAGTATAGGCAACAATCATGCGGCCTAAGCGTGCCTCAAGGTCCTCCAGGGAGGTGGCCAGGCAGAAGGCTGCCATGACTTCTGAAGCTACTGTAATATCAAAATGGTCTTCGCGTGTGATACCATCACCGCGCTTACCTAAGCCAATTACGATATTGCGGAGTTGACGGTCGTTCATATCTACGCAGCGGTTCCACACAATGCGGCGAGTATCAATATTAAGAGCGTTACCTTGATGGATGTGGTTATCCAGCATGGCAGCTAAAAGGTTGTTAGCCGCGCCGATGGCGTGAAAGTCGCCCGTGAAGTGCAGGTTAAGGTTCTCCATGGGGACAACCTGGGCATATCCACCGCCTGCCGCGCCGCCCTTAACACCAAAAACTGGTCCCAGAGAGGGTTCACGCAGAGCAACCGCAGACTTTTTGCCGATTCTTCTAAGTCCATCGCCTAAGCCAACCGTAGTTGTGGTTTTGCCTTCACCTGCGGGGGTGGGGTTGATGGCAGTAACGAGGATTAGTTTCGCCTTAGCTTCTTCGGGCTTAATAGCAGAAAAGGGAACCTTGGCCATGTAGTGACCGTAAGGGATAATCTCCTCGGGGTTAAGGCCCGCGCGTTCCGCAATTTTGCCAATAGGTTCTAGGGTTGCCTCTTGGGCGATTTCAATGTCAGACTTGTAGGACATGTTTTTACCTCCACGATGTCAAATTAAAAGTCTTCTAACTCTTGGCCGGCAGAAAGTTCTTTTAAGTCAAGCAGCCAAATAACTCTGCCAGCAACTTTTATCAATCCATCTTCTTCCATGCTGATGAGTTCGCGCGACAAAGAAGGACGCGGCATCGCCAGGAGCTTGGCCACCATGGCCTTGCTGACCGGCAGCTCAACAGCGGGAGTAGATACTATTTGCAGCTCATCTTTTAGTCTGGTCCCCTTCTCTTCCAGTTTGTCGCGCAAGAGGTCGATCAGGTAGGCGGATATTTTACGGCGCAGGCTGCGCTGAGAGAGTAAATTAATTCGCCGCTCTTGCTCGTAAATAGTGTCAGAAAGGGAGGATAAAATATTGCTTAAGAGCTGGGGAGATTGAGCAATCATATCCAGAATTTTTTGCCGCGAGATAAAGAGATACTTACCGTTAGTCGCAGCCTCCAGGCTGGATTGGTAATAGCGGCGGTTGCCAAAGAACAAGCTTTCGCCGAAGGTGTCGCCTTCGCCCAGTAAGTTCAAGGTGGAATAATCACCGTTGGGTGAAGTCATCATCAGGGCAGCTTGACCCTCAACTATGATGATGAGTCCCTCGCAACGGTCACCTTCTTGCACGATGAGATCTCCCTTCCAGAATACTTCTAGCTTGGAGTTCTCACAATAACTGCGGTAAATTTTCTGGTCTAAGCCTTGAAAAAGTGCTGTCTCGCGCAGAATATCACATATTCGCTTCAAGTTGAACCTCTCATCTCTGCTCAGCGGGTAAAAAGTTGGTGCGGATGACAGGACTCGAACCTGCATGCTTTGGGGCACTGGAACCTAAATCCAGCGTGTCTGCCAATTCCACCACATCCGCGTAGCTGACCCATAGATTTTAACCAATAAAGCAGGTAAAAGTAAAGGGCCAGACCCGGTTTATTTTAGTCAATCTGCACAAGGGCAGTCAAATCCCGTTCTATTCGTCCAGCTTAAGCACTGAGAGGAAGGCCTCTTGAGGAATATCTACAGATCCCACAGACCTCATGCGCTTCTTACCTTCTTTTTGCTTCTCTAGAAGCTTCTTTTTACGGCTAATGTCACCGCCATAGCACTTAGCCAAAACATCTTTGCGGTAGGCTCTGACAGTTTCACGCGCGATTACTTTCCCTCCGATCGCTGCCTGTACTGGAATCTCAAATTGGTGGCGGGGGATATTCTCTTTAAGTTTCTCGACGATGCGGCGCGCACGCGGATAGGCCTTTTCGCGGTCAATGATAAAGCTTAAGGCATCGACTACCTCACCATTAATAACTATATCCAACTTGATCAAGTCGCCTTGGCGGTATTCCAAGAAATGGTACGACAAGGATGCGTAGCCGCGCGACCGGGACTTTAGAGCGTCAAAAAAGTCGTAGATAATTTCGTTGAGAGGCATGTCGTAATGGATTTCCACAATCCGTTTATCCAAATACTGCATGTCCTTGAACGTACCGCGGCGGTCTTGGCAAAGCTCCATAATATTGCCCACGTATTCCGTGGGCGACATAATATTTGCCCGCACGATCGGCTCTTGGATACCGGCAATTTGGTCAGCGGCCGGCATATCACTGGGATTTTGCAAATCAATCACCGAGCCATCCGTGAGCTCTACCTTGTAAACTACCGAAGGCGCTGTCGAGATCAAATCCAGATCGTACTCACGGGAGAGACGTTCTTGAATAATCTCATAGTGCAGGAGACCCAAAAAGCCGCAGCGGAAGCCAAAGCCCAGAGCCGCTGAAGTTTCCGGCTCAAAAGACAGGGCTGCATCGTTAAGCTGGAGCTTTTCCAGAGCTTCACGCAAGGCGTTATAGTCCGCTCCATCTACGGGGTAGAGTCCGCAAAAGACCATCTGCTGCACAGGCTCGTAACCTGGCAAGGCCTGGGCTGCGGGTCTTTCAACCAGGGTGACCGTATCTCCCACCCGGGTATCTTGCACGTTCTTGATAGAAGCAGCAATGTAGCCAACCTCACCCGCTAAGAGCTCCTGGCGGCTGTGTATACGGCCAGGGCTAAATACGCCGAGTTCTACTACTTCGAACTGGGTCTGTGAGTGCATGAGTAGGATTTCTTGTCCCACAGCCAGCTTGCCCTCTTTAACTTGCACATGGAGGATAACGCCCTTATAGGGGTCATATTCTGAGTCAAAGATTAAAGATTGGAGCGGGGCCTCGGCAGCTGCTTCCTTCGGGGACGGCAGATGCTGGACTATACCTTCCAGGACGGCGGGAATATTCACATTATTCTTAGCCGAAATAGCAGGAGCATAAGAGGCATCAATGCCAATAACCTCTTCGATTTCTTCCCGCACCTCTTCCGGCCGGGATGCTGGCAGGTCAATTTTATTAATTACGGGCAAAATTTCCAGGTTGGCATCAATAGCTAAATAAGCATTTGCCAGCGTTTGAGCCTCAACGCCCTGGGCCGCATCGACCACCAATATGGCTCCATCACAAGCCGCCAGGGTACGGGAGACTTCGTAATTAAAGTCCACATGCCCCGGGGTATCAATCAAGTTAAAAAGGTAGGTCTCCCCGTCCTCTGCCTTATAGTTAAAGCTGGCCGCACGGGCCTTAATGGTAATACCACGCTCACGCTCCAAATCCATATTATCGAGCAACTGATTTTGCATTTCACGTGAGGCTATGGCCCCACAGTTCTCAATAATACGGTCCGCCAAGGTAGACTTACCATGGTCGATGTGGGCAATGATGCAGAAGTTGCGGATATGGGAAATTCTTTCAGATTCAGTGGACATTAAGCCTCTTTCTTATTGAGCCTATTTGGGTACACCCATGCTGTCAAAGGGATAGAAACGGACTAAGAGTTTGCCTAGAATAGCGGACTGAGGAACAGGCCCATAGTAACGACTATCTGTAGAGTTGTTGCGGTTGTCGCCCAAGACATAATACTCATTCTCCCCCAGCTTTAGCTTACTGAAGCGCAGATCCCGCGCTACGGTCTTGAGCTGAGGATCAAGGAAGGGCTGGTCCAGTTCCTGGCCATTAATGTATACTTTCCCGTCCTTGAGCTCGACCTCTTCTCCTGGTAAACCTATCACCCGCTTGATCACCCGGTTGGGATGATCCGTCTCAACCCAGTGGGTATCAACCGTAATGATGTCAAAGCGATGGATAGCACCAAAATACCGCGTCACCTTTTCTACAAAAAGTTCATCCCCATCGTGTAAGGTAGGTACCATGGACTCACCCTTGACCGTGTTTCTTTGGATCACAAATTGGGTCAGCAGGAGGGCCAGGACTAAGACTATGAGGAAGGTCTTTACATAGTCTAAAGCCTCTGTAAGGAGGTCCATTTTTCGCTGCGACTTCTCCTGGTCAGCTGTCTGGACTTCTTCCCCACTTTCATCCTCGGGGGCAGGCTGAAGATCCGGCTGATCAAAGTCCGTTTTATCTATCTCTTCCGCTTCAGCCCCAGGGCCTTGTGTATTCAAATCATTTTGCGGAGTCAAAATATAGTCCTCCTTTGCATAAGTAGCGGGCACGAGGCCCTGTCAAGCCTAATTTTGTTCTGGATCCTCAAGCTTTTCTTTGGCAACTTGGGGCAGGATGCCCAGGCCAAGCTCTGCTAGCTGGGCAGGATCTACGTTTGAAGGACATCCAGACATGAGGTCAGAAGAGTTTTGTACCTTGGGGAAGGCTATGACATCGCGAATATTATCAGAGCCACACAGCAACATAGTCAGACGGTCCAAGCCCAAGGCGATACCTGCATGAGGAGGTACCCCATACTCAAAGGCTTTCAGCAAGAAGCCAAAGCGGCGTTGGGCCTCATCTTGGGGAATACCCAGCAAGTCAAAAATCCGAGCTTGCAGGACAGGATCAAAAATACGCAAGGAGCCGGAACCCAGTTCATAACCGTTCATCACCATGTCATAGGCATTGGCCCGCCAGGCAATGGGTTCTTTGTTGGGATCATTCAAGTCTTCTTCTAGAGGCATGGTAAAGGGGTGGTGGGCAGCAACCAGGCGGTCTTCTTCTGCGCTGTATTCAAACATGGGGAAGTGAATAATCCAGAGTGGCGCCCACTGGCTCTTGTCAATCAGATCCAACTCTCTGCCGATCTCCAGGCGGAGTCTACCCAAGACTTCTAGGGCCTTGTATTTTTCGTCCGCAATGAGGAGGAAGAGGTCACCTTGGCCTGCCCCACAGCGGTCCGCTAGTTTGGCCATGAAGTCAGGGCCCAAAAACTTGGTCGCTGAACCGCGTAAAGGTTCTTCATAAGACATCCAAACTAAGCCTTTAGCCCCATGGTCTTGAGCAAACTTACTCAGTTCATCCAGGCGACGGCGTTTGTATTGAGAACCTCCGGGCACCGCAATCGCTCCTACAATTCCCCCATCTGCCACGGCAGAGGAGAAAACCTTAAAATCGGTCTCCCCGGCCAAGTCAGAGACATCATGGATCTCCATACCAAAGCGGATATCAGGCTTATCGGATCCATAGCGTTCCATGGCCTCATCCCAGGTCATGCGGGGCAAGGGCAATTTGACTTCCACACCCGCTTGATCAGCGAGTAGGTCATGAATATAGCGTTCGACTAAACCTCGCACATCTTCTGCGGAGACAAAGCTCATTTCCAGGTCAATCTGGGTAAATTCCGGCTGTCTATCAGCTCTCAGGTCTTCGTCCCGGAAGCAGCGGGCAAGCTGCATGTAACGGTCATAACCTGCCACCATCAGGAGCTGCTTAAAGAGCTGGGGCGATTGAGGCAGGGCAAAAAATTCTCCCGGGAACACACGGGAAGGCACCAGGTAGTCACGTGCACCCTCGGGCGTAGACTTAATGAGGGTAGGTGTTTCAATTTCTAAGAAACCTTCCTGGCTAAACCAATTACGAGTAAAGTGGGCAATCTCATGCCGTTTAAGAATATTTTTCTGCAGGCTAGGCCGGCGGAGGTCAAGGTACCGGTATTCTAGGCGTAAAGCCTCACGAGCCTGGTCACCTCCCTCATCTACGTAAAAAGGCGGGGTCTTAGATTCCGAAAGGATGCGCAGCTCCTTCACATGGAGCTCGTAGTTACCAGTAGGCATGTCCGGATTGGGGTCCTGGCGTTTGCGGAAAGTACCCACACAGGCCAAGACATACTCGGACCGGACCTTTTGCGCCTTAGCCAAGACTTCAGCGCCCGAGTCTTCATCAA
The DNA here is from genome assembly GCA_964398655.1 of uncultured Oscillospiraceae bacterium. GTDB lineage: Bacteria > Bacillota > Clostridia > Saccharofermentanales > DTU023 > SFFI01. Next base: position 18,595 of record CAYNNG010000005.1, on the reverse strand, counting down.
TAACCAACTGCAGCTCACCAGAGCGGTCGCGCAGGGTCAAAAAGACAATTTTGCCCAAGTCTCTTTGCAGGTGGCACCAGCCCATAAGGGTCAGCTCTTGGCCCAGATTTTCTTCGGAAACTTCGGCTACACGCATGCTGCGCTTTAAGCCGGCCATACTTTCACTCATTCTACTTTCCTCAATCTCTCTTCTTGATATGCTTAGCATTTGTATTGTACTCAGCACGCAAGGGCGTGCAAGTGGCATCTAACAGCAATGCTCACTTACCAGTTTTTAAGCTAGGGCAGGAAACTAGACTTGCTGGAGCAAAAACTGCACCAACTCATCGAAACTCATTTCTAGCTCCTCACCGTCTGACATACGTTTAATCTTGCCATTAAGTCTGGCTGCTTCTTCTTCACCAAAGACCATCAGATAACGGGCCGCGGTACGGTTGGCATGCTTCATCTGAGCCTTGAAGGACCTGCCCAAAATGTCGGATTCCGCATGGATGCCAGCGGCTCTCAGACGGTAGGCAAAAGCTGAGGCCTGGTCTTGGTATGCAGGAAAGGAGGCAATAAAGATATCCGGCTGGTTATCAGGTTCGGGCAGAAGGCCTTGCGCTTCCAGCTCTAAAAGCAAACGTTCAACCCCCAAAGCAAAGCCTACAGCTGGTGTAGGCTGACCACCCAGTTCTTCCACCAGACCATCATAGCGGCCGCCGCCACAGATGGTGCCTTGGCTGCCCACATTGTCGGAAATAAACTCAAAAACTGTTCTGGTGTAATAGTCCAAGCCACGCACGATGCGTTTATTAATCCTATAAGGAATCTCAAAGTAGTCTAGGAGCCGGAGCAGCTCGTCCCAGTGGGCTTGGCAGTCAGGGCAAAGGGTATCCAGTGGTGAAGGAGCGTCCTTGGTTACAGCCTGGCAAGACTCCTGTTTGCAGTCCAAGATACGCATAGGGTTAGTCTCAAAACGTTTCTGACAGTCCTCACAGAGTTCATCTAAGTGAGGCCGTAAGTAGTCACGCAGCTGGTCTAAGTAAGCGGGGCGGCATTTGGGGCAGCCAATGGAGTTAAGCTGCAGGCTAATGTCCGCCATACCTAGCTCCGAGAAGAAGATCCAGAGCAAGCTAATAATTTCCGCATCAGCGCTGGGTTCTGCCGAGCCAAAGCACTCGCAGCCCATTTGTTCAAATTCGCGGTAACGGCCCTTCTGCATCTTCTCATAGCGGAAAGCCGAAATAATATAAAAGAGCTTCTGCGGTGAGGGTAAAGAAGAAAGTCCGTGTTCAAGATAAGCTCTGACCACACCAGCCGTACCTTCCGGCCTGAGGGTCATCGCTCTCCCCCCCTTGTCCTCAAAGTTGTACATTTCCTTTTGTACAACATCGGTAGCGTCACCTACGCCGCGGGCAAAGAGTTCAGTCTGCTCAAAGGTAGGGGTGCGAACTTCGCCATAGGAAAAGCGCTTACACAGCTCGCGAAACTTCGCCTCCACCTTTTGCCAGGCCTGACTTTCAGGCGGGAGTACATCTTTGGTTCCACGGGGGGCTGTATAATTCATTGAGGTTACCTCCAAGCTTCTAAATTTATTGCTAAGTATAGCAGATTAGGCACTGCGTCGGAGGGGCAAGCGACACAGTCTAACCCTGCTGCAAGTTACTTACAGCAGGGTATGCTACAATTAATGAAATCTTTAAATGTTCAGCCGCATTCCTTGTTCAATTGCGTCAAGGATGGGCAAGTCAGAGCGCAGCTACACAGGAGCTATACATGAATTTACAAGAATCCGGTGAAATGTACTTAGAGACCCTCTATATCCTGAGTAAAGATCAGGATGTCGTGCGTTCTATCGACCTGGCAAATGCCATGGGCTACTCTAAGCCTTCCATCTCAAGGGCGGTACATAACCTGCAAGATCAAGGTTTTTTACTTATGGGAGACGATGGGCGCCTAGAGCTTACAGACAAGGGGCTCCAAGTGGCCCAAATCATGTTCGACCGTCACGTTTTCTTCTCCAATTACTTCATTGCGATTGGGGTAGAACCCCGGAGGGCCATAGAAGATGCCTGCAGTCTAGAGCACGTCATCTCCCAAGAAACCTACGAACGAATGAAGGAGCACATAAACACCGTGATGAAGTGGGACGACAAGGACCACTACACGGAATATATGAAAAATAAGCAGGACTTTGAGTAATTACCACCTTAACCTCTAACGAGTAAGGGCCCCGTCCAAGGACGGGGCCCTATTTTTGAGGAGACGTATGAAGAGGTTTTCTGTGCAGTTCTCTTTAACTACATGTACATAATAACTAAGGTCTATGGCAAAAAAACCTCTGACTTTTGAAGAATTGTGAAGATTTGCTCCTGGTCTTTGAACTTGAGAGCCTGGTCCAGTCTTGTAACCGGACCAGGCTTTTCCTCTAAGTTTTGGCTTAAGAAGCCAGGGTTAGAGGCTCAAAAGTAAATTCTTTGAGCGCATCGACTCCTACCAGGACCTGGTGGCCCGGTAAAATCCGGCTTTCCAAAATTGCCTTACCCATGGCAGTTTCTAGTTTAGATTCTAGATAACGTTTAACTGCCCGAGCACCATATTGCGGCGAAAAAGCCCGTTCCATAATTAAAGTTTTGGCTTCAGGACTTAAGCTCAGGCTAATTTCCTGTTCCGCCAGGCGGTGGTTGAGATCGGCTATTTGCAGGTCAATAATCTGGGATATTTCTTCTTTACCCAGGGGCTTGAAGAGCACTATCTCATCTATACGGTTAAGAAATTCCGGACGGAAACGCGCATGCATTTCAGCTTCTACCTGCTGCTTGGCCGCCGGAGTAATCTCCCCTTTCTCATCAATGCCCTCCATCAGGTATTGCGAGCCTAAGTTAGAGGTCATGATGATAACCGTATTCTTGAAGTCAACGGTCCTTCCCTGCCCGTCCGTCAAACGTCCATCGTCCAGCACCTGGAGCAGGATATTAAAGACATCGGGGTGGGCCTTCTCAATCTCATCAAAGAGAATCACGGAGTAGGGTTTACGCCGGACCTGTTCGGTCAGTTGTCCGCCCTCCTCATAGCCTATGTAGCCGGGCGCTGCGCCAATCAAGCGGGAGACATTGAATTTCTCCATGTATTCCGACATATCTATGCGGATGAGGTTTTTCTCGGAGTCAAAGAGTACTTGGGTTAAAGTCTTAGCGAGCTCCGTTTTACCCACACCCGTTGGTCCCAAGAAAATGAAGGACCCAATCGGTTTTTGGTCATTTTTCAGACCAGACCGAGCCCGGATAATTGCATCCGAAATAGCCTGTACAGCCTGGTCCTGGCCCACCACCCTGCGGTGGAGAATTTGCGGCAGGCTCAAAACTTTTTCTCTTTCAGTTTCCTGCAGTTTAGACACCGGAATTCCTGTCCACTTGGACACCACTTCCGCGATGTCTTCTTCGTCCACTTCTTCTTTAAGACTGCCTTCATCGGCTTCGGCCTTGGCGTTAGCCTCTGCTAGGTCATTTTCCAGCTTGGCCAGACGGTTATACTTGAGCTCAGACAGCTTCTCGAAGTCGTAAGAGCGCTCCGCCTCGGCCATTTGGTTCTTCACTTCATCAATTTCCGCCTTCAAATCTTTGACTAAGTCAATATTCTTCTTTTCAGCTTCCCATTCCGCATACTGACGGTCAAATTCCGCCTGGAGGCTGGTCCGCTCTTCTTCCATCTGGGCTAGGCGGCTCTGGGACGCGGCATCATCCTCCTTTTTAAGGGCAGTAATTTCGATCTGCATTTGCAGAATCTTGCGCCGCATCTCATCCAAGTATTCCGGCATGGTATCGATCTCAGTCCTGACCATGGCGCAGGCCTCATCCATCAGGTCTATGGCCTTGTCCGGCAGGAAGCGGTCAGAGATATAGCGATCGGAGAGTTTGGCGCAAGCCAAAACTGCATTGTCGGAAATCCGAATACCATGGTGGATTTCATATTTTTCCTTGATCCCCCGGAGGATGGAAATGGTGTCCTCCACGCTGGGCTCTTGGACTAAAACTCTCTGGAAACGCCGCTCCAGAGCCCCATCCTTTTCGATGGACTCACGGTATTCATTAAGGGTCGTGGCACCAATTACTTTGATCTCGCCCCTGGCCAGCATGGGCTTCATCATGTTGGAAGCATCCAGGGAGCCCTCTGCCTTACCAGCGCCCACAATCGTGTGGATTTCATCAATGAAGAGAATGATCTCTCCACAGGAGTCTTGTATAGCTGCTAAAACTTTCTTCAAGCGCTCTTCAAACTCACCGCGGTATTTAGCTCCGGCAACTAAGGCGCCCAAATCTAGGGACCAGATGCGTTTGCCCTGCAGGGGCTCGGGTACGTCATTTTTCACAATCCGCTGGGCCAAGCCTTCCACAATGGCCGTTTTACCTACACCTGGCTCACCGATGAGTACCGGGTTATTTTTCTTCCGGCGGGAAAGGATGCGGATACAGTCACGGATTTCTTCATCACGGCCAATTACGGGGTCAATCTTGCCCTGCTTGGCTTCTTCGGTTAAGTCGCGGCCAAAGTTGGCTAAGACTTCCGCATGTTCCTCAGAAAGTCCCGTCTGATTTTTCTGGTCCTCGCGGAAACTTTCCAGGCCAGCTAAAAAGCCTTGACGGTTTATCCCGAAGCTCTTAAAAATCCGGCCCGAATCTGAATTCTTTTCCTCTAATAGAGCCAAATAAATATGAGTAGGCAAGATCTTAGAGGTCTGGTCTTTCACCTGGTCCTCAGCCTTTAATAAGACCCGCTGAAAAATCGTGGACGAGTAGGTGGAACTATTACCATCCTGGCGCGGCAGGGTAGCCAGCTTCTCAGCTACCGTACCCCGGTAGCCCTCAAAGTCTATGCCCACACGCTTGAGCACTCTGACTACTACGGATTTATCATCTTCAATTAAGGCCATATGCAGGTGCAGGTCACCCACTTCAGGGTTACCTGCCTTAATAGCCATATTTTGGGCGTTTTGAACTACTTCCAAAGCCGCCGAGTCAAATCTATCTAAATTCATATTTACCCTCCTTACAGCAGCTAAAGGCTTACAAAGCTTGAAGCTCTGTGTAAAATTATTGCTATACCTATTCTAGGACCTTTGGTCTCCGAGATCGTGAAATAGAGGCCAGGTCTTATGAAGCTTTATGACTTTAGTTTAAACTTTTTAGCACTTCTACGCTACGAGTGCTAAAACTGCTACAGCACTTTAACCACAAGTACTAATGCCAAGAGGGAAGTAACAAGTAGGCACCTTATGGAAACAAGTAAAACCTTATTACTGCTAAGTAAAATTCTCGCGACTCTGTCGCTCATCGGTCTGCTCTGGGGAGCGGCCATTTGCCTGACAATCCTGGAGCCCTGGACCTATCAGACCTATCTCCCCGAACTGTCCGCCTCTGACCCCTGTAAGCTAGGCGAAGACAGAATCCTGCAAAATTACCAAGCCATGGTAACTTACGGTCTGAAACCTGGCTTTGAATGGGAGCTTGAATTTCAAGGTCTTCCCATGTCCGCCCAAGGCCGACAACATTTTGCAGAAGTACGGGCAGTCTTTCAGCTGATCCTGAAGACCACCCTGGTCTGCCTGCCTGTGTGTTTGCTTACCCTGGGCTATCTGCGCCGGCAAAAAATCCAGAGCCCCTTGCTCTGGGGGCCCATGGTGGCTCTCCTCTTCCCCGCACTCATCGGCCTCGTGATGCTAGCGGATTTTAGCCGGGCCTTTACGCTTTTCCACCAGCTGGTTTTCCGCAACGACTATTGGATTTTCGACCCCGCCAAGGACCCGATTATTGAATACCTGCCCCAGGAATTTTTCGAGTCCATGGCTTTCGTTATCCTATTAGTTCTCCTAGCCCTCTGCCTGGTCTGCCTTGGGCTCTACTTTAGCTATAAGCACAGAAAAGCCCAGGTCCCAGACCACCAGAAATAAGCGGATCTGCTTTGACTCACTAGTCCAAGATAATAAAAAAGAAGGGACCTCTTCACTGGCGTGTAGCGAGGCCCCCTCTTTTTTTAGTGTACTAACTTAATTAATTGCAAATATTTCCTGTGACGCTCTTAGGCAAAGAATTCCTTGCTCAGGTAATACAAGAGCTCTGCGCCAACTCCACTCGCGCCCTTGGGGAAGCGGTCAGTACCAGATTCGTTATAGGAGGTACCCGCAATGTCCAGGTGCAGGAAGGGGGTATTATTGGCAAAGGCACGTACGAAGAGGCCAGCCGTGATAGATCCGCCACCCCGGTAACCGCCATTTTTGATGTCCGCACGCTCGGATTTGTTCTTTTCCTCATAATCGTCATCAATGGGCAGACGCCAGAGCTTGTCGCCAGACAGTTGAGAGGCTGCTTCTGCGGCCTGCCAGAGCTCATCCGAGTCAGAAATAGAACCTGTAATGTGATCACCTAAAGCAACGATAACCGCCCCCGTGAGGGTCGCGATATCCACAATCGCCGTGGCCTTTTCCTTCTGCCAGGCATAGGTAACCGCATCGGCTAAGGTCAGTCGGCCTTCTGCGTCCGTAGACATAATCTCGATAGATTTGCCCGCCAAGGAGCCAATAATGTCGCCGTTGCGGAAGGAGCTGCCCGAAACCATGTTTTCACAGGCGGCAACCAGGGCCACTACATTTACCGGAGCTTTCTCTCTGGCCAAGGCGCCCATGGTCGCGATAACTGCGGCAGAGCCTGCCATATCGGAGTTCATAGTCCGCATGCCACTGCCCGGTTTGAGATCATAGCCGCCCGAGTCATAGCAGAGGCCTTTACCAACCAGGGCCAAAACTTCCTCACTTTGAGGATTGTTCAGGTAGCGCATGATAATGAAACGAGGTTCTTCAGCTGAGCCCTTAGCCACGCTCCAATACGCATCCATACCCAGGTCCTGGATTTTTTGGGGACCCAGGACTTCGATCTCAAAGCCAGTCTCTTGGGCCAGCTTTTCAGCTTCTTGCGCCAGCTGGCGGGGAGTCATAATGTTTGCCGGCTCATTAACCAGGTTACGTGCCAAGGCCGTAGCCTGAGCTAAGCTATCGGCTTCATGCAGGAGCTGGTCAGCCTCTGCCCTATCTGTTAGCAGGACAATTTGCTTAACTCTATTGTCGTCTTCGTCCTCAGTGTCTTCTGGGGTCAAGGTGTTTTTGTAGCCAGACTTAATGTGCTGGTCAAACTTGTTATCCAGAAGAATCAGGGTTCTCGCGATTTGGGTAAACTCTTGGTCGCTAAAATCCGAGCTAAGCCAGGCGGCCAGAGCAGGCTCCTTAAATTCTTCAAGCTTGCCCGCAAAAGCCTTGAAAGCCTTTTGCAAATCATAGATCCCCGCATCTGGCTTAATAGTTAATATCAAGAGTTCGGCAAGCTTACCAGCTTGGACCTGGCGAAGCATACGGACACCAGCCCTATCCTTCTCCTCTTTAAAGCTGGGTTCAAAACCTGCTAGTTCTTGTGGCCAACCCTCCTCTTGCTTGCGAATCATGATTTTCAAAGGCCAGTCACTAGTGCGGGCAGAAAGCTTTTCAACTAATACTTGCATGTGCACCTCCAAATTATTTTTACTAGTCAATTATAACAGGAAGCTTAAGCAAGCCTGCTAACAGTTCTAGATGTGCCCCCCATCCTGGAGAATCTTTTGAATATTGTCGAGGCCCAAGCGGTCAACTGTACGGCCTTCGGCCCGCAAGTCTCGTCCCAGGGCTGCGGAAGCCAGAGCAATTAACCCGGAAGCTATAGGGGTAGGAACATCTAGGACGCTGGCAAGCGACTCCAGCATGACCAGGCCCTGAGGCACATCTTCTGAGATGTAGCGCGACTCCACCTTCACCGGACCCTTGGCCCGGGTTTCCATCTCCGCATAGCGTAAAAATACCTCTCGAGCATCCAGGCTTTCATCCTGACTATTCCGCCACTTGCAGGCTTCCACATAGCTAACTTGGGCAAAGCCCAGCTGGGCCAGGATTTGCAATTTTTCCGCATCAAGTGCTTCCACTACCCTCCAGGTTGCGGGATTATCACGCGAGTAGGCTTCGTGGTACATGCAGAAGCTATCCTTAGCCTGCTCAATACGCGGAATACTCAAAACCGAACCAACCGTGTGAACCAGAATGTTGGGGTTATGTAAGGCTGCCTCCACCACAGATTCCAGGTACACAAAGCGCTGCTCAAGCTGGTCTAGCAATATCTTGGCCTCTTCCCGTCGGGCTCTAGGATAAATACCCAAAGGATTTCTCACATTTCTAAACCCTACTTTGAATATTCCCGGTTCCACAAGTCTGCCATCAATAAAAGAGCTCTCGGCCTCGGCCAGCATGAGCTGCTTATCCGGACAATGCTTTAAAAAGTAGGCCGTGGATAAGCAGCCAGGAACTAGCAGCACTAACTGGTCATCTTCCAGATAAGGAGCCAGTCTGTGAATCAGGTCCTCATGGTAGTTGGTCTGGACAGTGATAATCACCACGGCTGCTCCAGAGATTTCCGCAAGGTCTCTAGTAACCTGGTGGATATGCGCTAGCTTGTGCTCAGAGAATTCATTCAAGGTCATCTCACCGTTATGCTCTTGAAGATAGCGGAAATTTACATCGTGTAAAGAGTTCGAAGTCTTGATCAAAGTGACCTCATGACCTTTAAGGCTGAGGTCTGCGGCTAGAGCGCAGCCTACGTTCCCTGCTCCTAAGATGGCTAATTTCATGTTCTGCTCCTTTCAATAATAGTCCCTTAGATTAATAGAATCTGAGTGGTACGGCTAACTCAGCTCAAGGAGCTATGTATAAATATTTAGGGCTGCTTGCGGTCAGCTACGAATTGATCGATCTCGGACCGCCAGGGCATGGAGGGCGTGGTGCCCAACTTCTGCACAGACAGAGCAGCCGTAGCATTGGCAAACTCGGCCGCTGCAAAGAGGTCTTTGCCTTCTGAAAGCGCAGTCAAGAGGCCGCCATTGAAGGCGTCCCCGGCACCCGTACTGTCCAGAGCCTCTACCTGGAAGGCAGGAATAAAGCGATCGCGGTCTGGAGTCGCCACGAATACTCCCAGCGCTCCCAGGGTGATAATGACATTTTCAATGCCTCGTTTTTGTAGAACCGCCGCGGCTTCACGAGCGGAGGCTTCGCTATCCACTTTAACGCCAGTCAGCCCCTCAACTTCTACTTCGTTGGGTGTCACCAGCCAAAACTTCTGCAGCAGAGAATCAGGAATCTGAGCATAAGGGGCGGTATTCATAATGACTTTTACTTGATGCTTACGGGCAAGGTCTGTCACCCAGACATTGGCTTCCTGATTTACTTCCAACTGCAGAAGAAGATAGTCTGCCTCTTCCAGCAAGGGTTCAATAGAAGCCACCTCATCTGCGGTAATCGTATTGCAGGCACCAGGCACGATGACGATCTGATTTTGAGAGGTTTTTTCCTCAATAACGATCAGCGCTACCCCAGTGTTAACCTCAGGATTCACAAACATGTAATCCTGGTTCATCTTAAGCTCTGTCATGAGGTCCAGGGCCACAGCAGCAAGAGGGTCCTGACCCACCTTACTTACCATGGTAACATCCGCCCCAGATTTAAAAGCCGCAACACCCTGGTTAAAGCCTTTGCCACCAGGCCCGCGCTTAAACAAATCTCCTTTTACCGTTTCTGCCGGCCCAGGAAGATGGGGGGCACGGGCCATTAAATCTACAACGAAGCTGCCAAAAACTACTACTTTACTCATCAGTCTGGCCTCCTCGCCTACTTATCCTCAGGAAACTTTATGTCCGTAGGATAGGCCCATTTTTGCAGTTCTTCTTGAGCCAGGATCTTAGGCTCGCAGCCTTGATTGATAGTGAGGGTCAAGTAATACAGCTCAGATAGCTCTTCCACGTAGTTGGCTCTTAGCAGGGCCTCTTCCATGTCAGCACCGATAGCGATTGCTCCATGGCTTTCCAGGAGGCAGCAATCGGCCTCTCGGAGGGTAGCGGAGACAGACTGGGCAAGGTCACGGGTGCCGGGCCTGGCGTAGGGTGCCACGGGGATCGTGGGACTTTGGCCCAGAACAAAGCTCTCGTAAATGATGGGCGGGATGGGCTTATTCAGGATGGCAAAGGCGGTGGCGTAGCGTGAATGGGTATGCACGATAGCGCCAACGTCCGGCCGATTTTTATAGATAGCAATGTGCATAAGAACTTCACTGGAAGGCTTGTTTACGCCATTCCAAGCTAATACGTTGGCATCGAGGTCTAAGACACAAAGCTGGTCAGACCTGAGTTCTGAGCGGGCTACGCCACTAGGCGTAACGATTACCACTTGAGCTTTGGGGTCATAGGCGCTGAAATTGCCTGATTTGTGCTTACATAAGTCTGTTCTTTCTGCCTCTTTCGCAGCGTAGACAACACGTTCTTTTAGTTCATCCAGCATATTTTTAGATGGCCCCTTTCTGCAAAATAATACAAGCGTAGAAGGCCGTTTCACTCGTGGAAACTATGGCATAAGCTTCCTTGGCTTTTTCATAAAATTCATAACGGTCGAGGAAGCTAATCGTGTCCTTCCCCCGCTCGTCATAGCGGGCGACAATCTCGCTAAACTCTTCCCAGATGGGACACTCTAAGTCCTTGTGCATTTCTGCCTTGTCCATGATCATGACAGATTTATCGACAAAAGTATCCAGGGGGAAAAGCTGGAGAATTTGGTCCAAGAGCTCGCTTGCGCCCTGGCCATCCGCGCGGATATTGATATGACCGCCTGCCTGGGCCAGCGAGGCAGCGGCAAAATTGGCATCACCGATGACGAGAGTATCGCCGTGGCCCATCTCGGCTAGTACCTTTAGTAGCTCCGGAGAAATTCCGGCAGGTATCCCTTTCAGCATGGCTATCTCCCCACCTTAGGCTAAGCCAATAGCCGTAAAGGCCTCATCATAGGGAGCCTTGCACAGGCCCTTGTCGGTAATAATCCCGGTAATGAGGCTATGGTCTGTCACGTCAAAGGCAGGGTTGAAGATATCCACGTCTTCCGCGGTCATGCGCTCCTTATACCACATCTCGCTGACCTCATGAGGATCGCGCATTTCAATAGGTATGTCCTCACCTGTGAGTGTCGCCATGTCAATCGTGGAGCTGGGGGCACAGACGTAGAAAGGAATGCCGTAGTGCTTGGCCAGAATGGCTACCGTGTTCGTCCCAATCTTGTTAGCCGCATCGCCGTTCCTGGCTACCCGGTCACAGCCGACAAAAATAATCTGGATCTTGCCTTGGGCCATCAGGACGGAAGCCATATTATCACATTGCAGAGTGGTTTTAATACCGGCATGGCTCAATTCAAAGGCGGTCAAACGCGCACCTTGCAGGAGGGGTCGGGTCTCGTCACAGTAAACGTGCATAGCGTCACCGGGCCAACCATGCTCCAGGGCCATATACATGGGAGCTGTAGCTGTTCCGTATTTGCCTGTGGCCAGGGTACCGGCGTTGCAGTGGGTTAAGATGCCGATCTCCTTGCCCTCCTCTTTTAGGTCAGAAAGCAAAGAAAATCCGATCTCACCAATATTGCGGCTGATCTCGACGTCCTCAGCTTGAATGGCTTCCGCTTCCGCAAAGAGCTTTTGCTTAATCTGGGATACGGGGAGGTCGCGGGAGTTATCGATAAGTTTGTGCATCCGGTCCAAGGCCCAGAAGAGGTTAACCGCCGTGGGACGGGAGGTAGCAAGATAAGAGGTAATTTCACGGCACTGCCGGGCAAAGTCCTCATAATCTTCTGTAGCAATCTGGTCAGCCAAGAGAGCAGTCCCAAAGGCTGCCATAATGCCAATGGCGGGGGCTCCCCGAACTCTCAGCTTTTTAATCGCTTCCCAGATCTCTTCTGCGGTATCCAACTGGATACGTTTAAAAGTACCAGGCAAAAGGCTCTGGTCGATAATGTCTACAGACTTTTTATCCGGGCCCCATTTAACCGTAATGACTTGATCAAAAAATGCTTCTACTTTATCCATTTCCTCAGCTCCTTGATCTCTTAAAGCGTAGCTTGGGCGTCTTTTGTCGCTTGCAGAATAGCTTCCACGTAATCCTTACCGGTACGGAAGTCTGCTTGCTGCATGATAAATTTCTTGCCAGCGAGGATGTTAATTCTCTCAGCCTGCAGGCGCATTTTTTCGTCTTCAATGCTGACGACATCGGCAACATTAGCCAGGCCTACGGTGCGGCGATGCAATTCCGTACCCGCAAATCCTGCCGTGTCATTGAGGATGTCCGCCAAATACCATTCCTTGAAGCCCTTAACCTTGGCCATCGGCTCAGTTACACTTTCGTCGTAGAGCTTATTAAACTTTTCGACAAATAAATCGACTATGTCTTCAATGGTTTTTAGACACCAGTCGCAGAAGTCCTGCTTGCCATAGGCCAGACCGTTGTCATAGGCAAAAATCAGGTTGGCAATAATGTTGCCGATATCGTAACCCATGGGAGCATAGGTCCCAAATTCCGAGTCAAAGACCTTGGTCTCCCCTTCGCGGATAAAGATGGACCCAGTATGGAGGTCACCCTGGATAAGGGCCTGGCTGTGGGTCATAAAGCGGAACTTCAACTTGGCCACCTCTAGGTGCAAAGCTTCATCGTCATACAATTCTTTCTGCACAAAGTCCGCGTTGGGAGGATAAACATTATTACGCTGGTTGACGTCCATATAGGGTTCCATGAGGACGAGTTTCTCTGTAATGTCACAGAGGTCGGCGTTCACAAAATTCTGGACCAGAGCCTTTTTCTCGATATGGTTCATGACGATATCGGAGCTCAAGAGCAGGGCCCGCACCATAAAGGTAGATATATCTTCTGCAAAATGCGGGTAGATTTGATGTTTGAGCATAGCATCCCGCATAACCTCGTAGTCCGAGCAGTCTTCCATGCCGGAGGCACACATGACGGTGTCGTAAAAATAGATACGGGGAACCATGCCGGGAGCAAAGCCTTCCTCCAGTTTAAGGATTTCGGATTCCAAGCGGTTGCGGTCAGTTGAAGGCTTCATATCTTCGGAAATCCGCGCGGTCAAACCCGCTTGTTTAATATAGATAGAATGTCCCAGATCGTCTTTAACCCGGTAAACATGGTTGAGGTTTCCGTGCTCGGGCGGGATGATCGCAACCATACTGTCCCGATCCCAGTCAATCATTTCTGAGGTCTTCTCGTAAGCGTACTCTGCGATATCTGAAACATCCATTTGAAAGTATTCTGCAAATCTTGACATTGTTGACACTCCTATTCTTTTTGTGTATTGAAGCTACGCCTGCATTAACGCTCTTTCTTGGGGGCGTAAGCGGCAATTAAGGCGAGAGCAAGAACGCCACCCTTGACGGCCGGCAAAACGTAGAAAGGAACAGCCAGGATGGTTAAACCATTTTCCAGGGTCGCAACCAAGAGGGCGCCGATCATGGTTCCTAAGGCGTTGGGCTTTTCCGCGCCGCCCACGGTACGGCCAATAAAGACCGCGGAAAGAGCGGGCATGAAGTAGTTATCACAGCACATAACCTGGGCGGAGCTGCCGCGCGAGGCAACTAAGATACCACCAATAGCCACAAACAAGGCCGTAATCATACCGGCTAAGTAACGGTAGCCTTTGACGTTGATACCCGAAAGTTTAGCGGCTTCCCGGTTGCCGCCCATGGCATAGAGGTAACGGCCGTGTTTGGTGTAGTTCAGGAAGATATGGGCCGCAAAAACGCAGACCAGCATAATGATGATGATCCAGGGGGCCCGGCCAATCGCGGAAAAGCTTTCAGAGAGTAAAACTCTTTTGGGAGGAGCTCCCCAGGAAGTTTTCATACCGGTGGAAACTGCCCCGCCGCCGATATACCACTGGCCCAAGCCTTGATGCACAAACATAAGTGCGGCCGTAGCCAGCATATCCGGAATCTTGCAGACCAGGATTAAGAACATGGTCAGCTGATAGAGGATCAGGGTGGTGACTATTGCGATGATGATAGATAAGGGCAGGGAAAAGCCAAACCACAGATACGAGGAGACAAAGGCATAGGCCGAGCAGCTGCCCAGCGTACCAATAGACATATCGAATCCATCCGGAGCCATCGTAATGGTGGCCGCGATGCCAAAGACTGTGTTGATAGCCATGGCGCGCAGGATATTGACCATGTTGGCGCCTGACATAAAGGATTGCCCCTTTACAGCAGTAAAGATAACAAAGCACAGCAGCAGGGCGATAATCGCCGCCCAATTAATAAGGAATTTAGTTATATTGTTTTTACGAGTCATAAGCCTATATCTCCTCATGCTTTACTGCTGCCACGTGATTGCGGTCACCGACTGCATAGTGCATGATTTCTTCTTCGTTAGTTTCGGAAGTCTTCAACTCCGCCATCACCTCTCCGTTGTACATGACATAGATGCGGTCGGTAAGTGACAGGAGCTCATTGTTTTCACAGGAGGCGTAAATCACCCCGTTGCCCGCTTTGGCAATATCATTAATTAAGCGGAAAATATCTTGTTTGGCACCTACATCCACACCCTTGGTCGGTTCATCAAAGATATAAATGTCACAGTCGGCAGATAGCCACTTCCCTACTGACACCTTCTGCTGGTTGCCGCCTGATAAGTTGCGCACCAGCTGGGTGTGGCTGGGGGTCTTAATTTCTAACTCCTCAATATAGTGTTTGGCGTTGTCCGCGACTTTTTTCTTGTTGACGAAGGATAGCCGAGTAAACTGGGGCAAAGAAACTGCGGACAGGTTAAAGCTGACATCCTCTTCTACCAAGACCCCTTCTTTACGTCTTTCTTCAGGCACCAAAGCTATACGGCTTTTTACCGCATCCGAAGGTGACTTAATCTGCAGGAGGTCGTCCCGCAATTTGATCTCGCCATATTTCTTGGGATAAGCACCGAAGAGCGTCTTGCAGAGTTCACTCTTGCCTGCCCCAACCAGACCGGCTATACCAACAATCTCACCCTTCCGCACGGTGAAGCTAACATCTTTAACATGGTTATCTTCATCTGACAGATGATTGACTTCCAGCAAGGGTTCACCGATATTCACCAATTCTTTGGGGAAGTTCTCCTCAAAGGACCGTCCGAGCATGAGTTCGACAATTCGGTTAACCGTCGTGTCTGGGGTAATCTTCTCGGAGCACACGACTTTGCCATTCCGCATAACCGTATAGTTTTGACAAATTTCCAGGATTTCATTGATGCGGTGAGAAATGTATAAAATTGCCACCGGTTCAGTCGCGTGAAGATGTTTTATAAGTGAAAACAGCTTCTCCGTTTCCGTATCACTCAAGGGAGCGGTTGGTTCATCCAAGATCAGCAAGTTGCATTGAGACCGCATGGCCTTGGCGATTAGTACCATCTGCTTTTGGGCCAGGCTGAGATTGCCTACCAATTCTCGTTCATCGATATCCTCACGACTAATTTTCAGACGGTCTAGGGCTTTGCGGCCTTCCTTATAGACATCTGACCAATTAACGAAATACCCGGTATTATTCATGACCATATCTGTCTGCACAATGTTTTCTGCAACCGATAGGGTGGAATAAAGAGCCGCGTCCACTTCTTGGTAAACAATCTGAATGCCCAACTTCATGGCATCAAGGGGGGAACGCAATTCAATTTTCTCGCCATTTAGATAAATATCGCCGGTATAGGTAGGATTGGATCCTGCCAGTACCTTCATTAAGGTGGATTTACCTGCGCCATTCGCACCTACTACAGCATGAATCTCTCCTGCAGAGATACTAAAATCGACTGAATCGAGGGCCTTAACTCCCGGAAACTCAATAGATACGTTTTTAGTTTCAAGTTTAAAGTTTTCCATAGTTTAGAAGCACCCTTTTAAAAAATGGAACGCCAGTAGTTCCCCTGGCGTTCCATTATCACAATACCTTTCTTTCCAGGGATAAACGATCTAAGCAACGCTTATCCGGTACGCCTTAAGCTAATTTATTTATGCAGAAGGTCCTTAGGCATCCAATCGGTTTCAGATAAGTAGTCCAGGTTACCGTAGGTTTCGCCAGCAACTTCGCTCAGGTTTTCAACTGTGCTGTCGTCTTTCAGGCTGGTAGCCATGATAGCGGTACCAGGAACTTCAACTACGTCAACACCGTATTCGCCCGTGGCGGGGTCATAGATCTTGTCGTATTCTTCAGCCATTTGTAAGAGCAGGAGGCGCATACCAATTTCTCCATTGAGGGTCCAGTCGGTTGTACCAGCGGCGGCCCAAATTTGAGGGTTGGCCTGCATGTTGGTGACGTCAACAGGGTCAATATCCACGGACATCATGGGGAAAGCGTCGCCATTGGAGCCGTTGAATTTATCATTTTCCATGATGGCATTGTAAACCCCTTGGCCATAGAGGTCGTAGTAAGCAATGATGCCGTCTACGTCTTCGCGGTTGATACCCTGCAGATAGGCTGCGGTAACCGTATTGGCAGATTCAATGGAGTCTTCGAGGGGCTGGACTTCACCGACGGTTTTGATCTTGCCGGCTTCTTCATACTTCTGCCAGCCAACTTCACGGCGGTCAAAGGGGCTGTTGTAGTTGGGGCCTCTCCAAACTTTGATCAGGCGGGCGCCTTCACCAAATTTTTCAACCATCTGGTCTAGAAGAACGGTAACCAAACTTTCATCCTGTTGGAACATCTGGGTAACGCCTTCAATCTTCTTGTACTCACCATCGGCATAGAATTGGGTGTCGAAGGTAACGATCTCCATATCAGGATAGTCTTCAGCAATTTTCTTCAAGAAAACATAAGATCCGTCCTGGTTGCCATGGCTGACGAGTAAGCCATCATAGCCGCCGGAGGCGCAGGTGCTGATGGTATCCTGCCACTTATTAAAGTCGCCATCGCAGAAGAAGAAGTCAAACTGAACACCTAAAGCGTCGCAGAGTTCCGCGCAAGAGTCTTTCCACATTTGGAAAATGGTGGCAGAAGGCAGCAGCATGACATAAGCTACTTTTTTGCCTTTAACCGGGTTTTCGCCCTCGGCCTTAGGCTCTTCTTCTTTCTTTTCTTCTTCGGTATCTTTAGCTTCTTCAGCCTCTTTGGACTCTTCCTTTTTTTCCTCTTCTGCCTTAGTAACCTCTTCCTTGGCGTCCTTTTTCGGCGTCTCTTCCTGCGGGGCACAGGCAGTAAGAATTGTTACTGACATGACTACCAGTAGGAATACACTGATAAGTTTGCTAATTTTCTTCATAGCTTTACTCCTTCTTGTTTAGTAAACAATAAACAGCCATATGGCTGTTTCACTTAGTCGAAGTTTATAATTGCTCGCCAAAAAGGTCAACTATTTTTAGCAAATTCAACACAGTAACTAATATTGCTCAGAAAATTTTCCCTTCAAGTAGGATTAAATAGTCATTTTGTCTGAAATTTAGCGCAGGATATTAAGGGTGTTAATATATCCGAACTTAATGTTTATTAAACACGGCTATTTCGACCTAGGTAACTTAGTCTTGGCAGTTAAATCTCGGACGCTATCTCTCACAACCAAACGGCCGGTAATGCGGCTCTTAAACAGATCATCCTCCGGTCTAGCCATCTGTTCGGTCAACTGACGTACAACCTGCGCCCCCATAGATTCTCGTTGAACGTGGATGGTTGTTAAACGAGGATTACTGATCGAGGAGTAATTTATATTATCAAAGCCGATTATAGAAATGTCTTCCGGAATACGGTATCCCCGCTCCTGCAAAGCCTTAATTACCCCAAGGGCAATCGTATCGTTTTCTGCAAAAAAACAAGGTGGCAAGTCAGCACCTTGGTCTAACAGCTTGGAGAAATCCCTATAAGCCCCCAACATGGTGGCCGTAACTCTAAATTCATGCTGAGGCTGAAAGTTTAAGTCAAGCAAGGGGGTGTAGTGGAGGAAGGCTTCATAGCGTTCTTTAAAATTTTCCGTAAAGAAGTTGCTGCCCAGGTAGCCTAGCTCCTTATGGCCGCATTTCTTACAATAGTCTAAGGCCAGCCAGACGTTTTCTGCATTATTAATGCAGACGCAAGAGTAATTGAAGCAAGGCATGATGTTATCTAAGACCACAAAAGGAATGGGGATCTGCTGCAAAAAGCCGTAGTCCTCTTCCATCATCTCGGTGCCAATAATAACTAAACCCTGGTAATCGCCGTAATTGATGGCCTTGAGGTCCCGATCTATACCAGATTTAGAGTTAAAAATCGTGATGGCAATATGCTTAGCGCGGAGATTATCTTCAATCGAATCAATGATGGTGGATAAGAAGCCCTGGTTTTCTTCCACAAAAAAACCACTCTTGTAGTACTTCATGACCAGGACGCCCTTTTCCGAGCTGACCTTCCTGGGAGGCAGGCTATAGCCCGAAGCTTTGATTTCCTGCAGAACTCTCTTACGTGTTTCCTCACTCACGCCCTCTTTGCCATTTAAAACAATGGAAACCGTAGCGGGAGAAACACCCAGACGTTTTGCCAAATCCCGAACTGTCACCTTGCCCATAAAGCCTCCTCATTTCCGTACTGCTGTACTCGCTTGGAAAGGGTTTATAGGTGTATTGTGCCACATATTTAGTAAATTACAAATTCAGTTTAGAAAACACAACCAAATCGAGGGGGAAATTATATTTGAGTGGTGATCAGAGCCTTGATGTACAGCTTGACAAAAGGGAGATGCATAT
>CAYNNG010000004.1:31642-82461 GCA_964398655.1 uncultured Oscillospiraceae bacterium | reverse complement strand
GAGGCGCCGCCGGTTCTTTATTTAAACAAAACCTTAAGTTTGTGGGGTATTTAGGGAACGCGGACCTTATTTCTGGGCTTTTTCGTAAGCCAGGATGCGGGCCATTTCGTTATAAACAATCATATAACCCTCATCAACGCCCATACCAGGTTTAGCAAGCACTTGCTCGGGCTGGGTAGCCATGGCAGCTTGAACACAAACTTGGGCAGAGCGGTCGGTTTCATTGCAGGTACCGCCCTGGTAGGCATGCATGTCGTGGGCCTTGCAGTAAAGCACGGCTTCAATGGTGTTGTTGATACCGCCCAAGTCGGGGGTCTTAATCTGTACCATGTGGCCAGCCTTAGCATCGGTGAATTCCTTGATATCTTCAAAGGTATTGCACCATTCGTCCGCGACTAACTGTACCTTGCAGCCTTCTTTTTCCAGTTCTTGGCGCAGACCGGCCAGGCAGCGGATTTGCTCAGGCTTGGAACCCGCGTCCATGGGACCTTCAATACGCAGCTGGAAGGGGGCCGCAGCTTGTTCCAGAGTTTTCAGGTAGGCAGCCATTTCCTTAAAGTTATCGTTGCCGAAAGCTTCACCGATCGTGCCATACACGTCAATGTGGAAGATGGGACTGTAGTTAGGGTCCTGACGCATCTCAATGATGCGGTCATGCAGCCAGGTTACATATTCCAGCAGCTTCTCGCCCTTGCGGCCGAGTTTTTCTTCAACGTTATTGATTAGAGCATGAGGCAGAACCTGGGCCTGCTTGATGATCATTTTCTCCGCGTTCTCGTAGCGGTTGTCACCAGATTGGGTGAAGATGGGCAGCATCTCTTGAGCGGGCTGACAATTATATTCCTGGGCCACGACTTGATACATCATCTTCTTTTGAGCCTTGGCCACAGCGTCCAGGAGGGCCTGGGTTAAGCCATAGCGCAGGGCAGTATGCAGGCGTTTGCCTTCAATTTCCATGTGGTCAAATTCTTCGGCCAAAGCCTTGAAGGAATCTAGTTCACGGCCCACAAGTTTAGGAGCGATATACTTCTCGACCAGAGGGATGTATTCCTCGGCCAGGAAGAGTGGATCGCGTCCACCGGCGCCGGAGTATTGGACAGCGGCACAGTCACCGAAAGCAATTTGGCCATCTTCCAGGACCAGCATAATGGACAGGGATTCACCGGGTTGGCGAATGCTGGTGAAACCAGGGGTCAGAGGTTCACCCACGTAGTTGAAACCATCGTGGCCAGCGCCTGCCTTGATAGCCTTTTGGTCATCAAAGTAGAAACCAGTTTTGCCAGCGGAACAGATAACTTGTTGGATTTTCATGTATTTCCTCCGAGATTTTATCTCAATAAATTAGCAAGTTTAACGAGGACGGCCTACCAGGCGGCCCTTGGAAATAGCGTATACGTCGTCAATGACCATTTGGAAGGAAGCTTCGCGGCCTTCGGCCTTGGCCCGCTCTTCCATCTTAGCTCTGTGGAAGTCCTTGAGGTCCTGTGGGAATGGCAGGTTACCCATGGCAAAGACGCGAACCGCACCCACGTTATCTCGGGCCGGCAGCATCTTGCCCGCATTGTAACGGCAGGGGGCAAAGGGAATGTCAATGACTCCGGCTTCTACTCCGCGGATCGCGCCTTGGGCGATATCGCCTTCGCCCAGCTCGATGCACTTATCCAGGATGCAGCGGGTCTCCCGCGTAATAATCTCTTTCTCCTCCGCCAGGGCGTGCTCTTCTAGGGACTGGTCGTTGAGCATGGAGATAACCTGCTTGGTGCAGCGGAGGCCCGCAGCGTTGGCTTCTTTGGTCGGAACCCCAATAGCCTCATGCGGAGTCTTAACGATGACCTTGGTAGCGCCAGATAGGGCCGCAACTACAGAACCCCAGGAAATAACGGCAAAGGCCTTGGCCTCGTCTTGGGGGAAACCCCCCATCCACTGGTGGAGGACGGTGGTAACTTTGACCTCGTCATGGCCAAAGCGGTGCAGGTATTCGTCAGTCAGGGCCTCCAAGGTCTGCAGGGCAGCCACGTCCTGAATGAGGTTGCCGCACTGGCCGTAACCGACGGTAATATCACGAACACCTTGTTCTGCGGCGAGCAGGGCTTCAATCACGGCCACGGAGTGAGAAACGAAAGGAGGTACCAGGGTACCAGTCAGGGGGCCATAAGGTTCACGGTTAATGGAGATACCATTTTCTTCGTAAAGACCCGTAAGCCGGTCGACATATTGCCAGTCGCGGATTGTCCGCTCCATAGGTACGTTTTTCGCATAAGGCAGGTTGTAAGAGATACCGCCGCCTTCGTAAGAGGTAAAGCCGCCCGCATAGGCAATTTCGGTTAAAAGTCTGGCATCTGGGGTCCCGTGGCGAACCTGGAGGGGCACACCTACAGACTCACATACCCGACGGCAGCCTGCGACACCGTGGTTGACCGCGGGGAAACCGTTAAGCATAGACTTGCCGCTGCGGATAGATTCTTCAATGCCCACCTCAGCTTCCTTATAGCGGTTTTGTCTGGTGTAAGAATCGATAGTCGTGGGCAGGAGGTCAGCTTCGCCTTGCTCTTCCAGATATTGCAAAAGCTCAATGTGCTTTTCAATTAAGGCCACACCAGCGCGGGGCTGAATCAGGGTCCGGCCTTCAGCCTTAGCCTTAGCCAACTTCTTAGAAAAAACCTTTTCTTCAGGAATAGCCTCGTGGTATTTAAAAGATTCTTCCAGGTCAACGTCTTTGCCCGTGGGCCATTGGGCGAGGACTTCCTCCCGGAGGGCTTTGAATTCCTTATCAGGTATTTTTACATTGCGGATTTCGCTCATTGCTCAACTAACTCCTTTTTCATGATTTTGAGGGCCAGGGTTGGCTCATCTTGGCAGAGCACACCCATAGCAGAGAGGATATATTTTTGATCTAAAAGGACTCTAAAGTCCTTAGGACGCAGAGAGGCAGGATTGGCAGGATCCCAAGCGGCATAAGAGGCAAGCTTTTTCAAGTTGCGGCTGTGAATCACCGCTCCCCCGGTTAACACCAGGGTATCCACGGACCGTAAATCCTTGCCGGTTTGGGCAAAAGCCCGTCCCATCGGGGTATAGACTTCTTCAATAGAGCCACAGTGGCGGCCAACTGCTACATCAATAGCCGTGCCTACCAGGGCATCATCCAGTTGACGCAGCTCCTCGGTGGCAGGTACGCGGTCCGTATGTTGGGCCAGGTCATCACAGAGGGCTTGAACTTTATCAGGGTCTAAATTAGCTCTTTGGGCCACAAGGTCAAGACCCGCAGCTTCCAGGATACCGTGCAGGCTGTACCGCATACCGATATCCCCTTCTACTGTCCGCTTAGCGTAGGGCTCAGGCAACCCCTTCATTACCGTGGTCATGTCTTGGGGCAGACCCTCCGCCATGGAGTAAACGTCGGTTGTAGCTCCGCCGGGGTCCACCGCAATCAGGTCGCCAATGCCCGCTTCCTCCTCGGTACCCTGGGCCAAAACTTTCATGGCAGCCAGCATGGCCGCCGGCGTAGGCAGGAGGATATTGTGGATCATGCCTTCAATGCGGGATAAGCCCTTAGCCTCCACAATTTTGGACAGGAAAACTTGCCGGATAGCGTCTTGAGCTTCACCGATATTCAGCTCTCCCAGCCGAGGCATGACATTAGCCACGATGCGGAAGTCTAAATCAGCTTCGGTAAAGAGCTCGCGAATCTTACGGTTGGCCGACCGGTTGCCCGCCACAATAATCGGCTGGTTAAAGTGGATATCAGCCAGGGACTGGGCATTTTCCAGAATACAGGATTTATTGCCGCCATCGGTTCCGCCCGTCAGGAGGAAGATGTCTGGCTTGAGTTCCGAGATAAGGTCCAGGTCTTCGTCGGTCAATTCATGGTCGAAAACCTTAATCACCTTGGCACCCGCGCCCAGGGCCGCCATCTTTGCTGCCTCCGCGGTGAGCTCAGGCATTAGGCCGGAAACCAGCATGCGCAGGCCTCCTGCGGCAGAAGAACAGGCCTTATGGGTCAAAATATCTAGAGGCCCAGTTTGGCTTTCCAACTTGTGCAGGGCTTGCTGGAAGCCTTCGAAAATATCAGTTTCAATCGTGGTAAAAGCTGCGGCTGTACCGAGTATTTCTGCCTGCTCGGGATCTACAGCGCATACTTTGGTAAAGGTTGAGCCAAAGTCACTCAGGAGCAAAGCCTGCATGACAAACTACCTCCCCTCGCTTAGTAGGGCCAGGTTAAGACTAGCCGCCATCGTGAATAAGTGCATCTTGAAGTCCTAGGCCTGGGCCCCATCATCTGCGGGGTCATCCTTCACGCCCAGGTCATGTTTTAACCACTTAATGGTTTCTTCAGGAGCAGTTCCCGGAGGGAAAACCCGGTTGAAGCCCATGGCATGGAAGCGCTTTTCGACATCTTCAAAGTTTTGCTTACCCACGACAATATTGCCGCCTACGAAGAGCAAAATATTGTCTAAACCTGCTTCGTCGCACTTGGCTCGCATGCCGCGGCAGTCCAATTCGCCGTGGCCATAAAGGGAGGAAACGACAATCGCGTCCGCATCGGTTTCTACCGCCGCCGCGATGAATTCTTCCTGGGACACCATCACACCCAAGTTCGTTACGTCAAAACCTGCCTCATTAAAGGCAAAGTCCAAAATACGGATACCTACGGCGTGCACATCGGCACCAATAACCCCAATAACTAGTTTTTTACCGTTCTTCCTCATATCTCTTTCCTTTCAAGCCCGTAAACTCTTAGGCATACCCATGTTCTGCCCGCCAGGCAGCCGGTCCGCTTTCATAAAGGTTGTTGCCCTCGCTATCAATCACCACTAAGAGGGGCATATCCTCTACACGCAGTTTGCGAACCGCTTCCGCGCCCAGGTCTTCATAAGCGATAACTTCTGCTTCCTTGACGCAGCCAGCCAGCAGGGCACCCGCGCCGCCTACGGCAGCCAGGTAAACCGCGCCATGGTCCTTCATCGCTTGAATAACTTCAGGACTGCGCTTACCTTTACCAATCATGGCTCTTTGACCTAAAGCCAGCAGGCGGGGGGAGAAAGCATCCATGCGGTAAGAACTAGTGGGACCGCAGGCACCGATTACTTGACCTGGAGCTGCAGGTGAAGGTCCCACAAAAAACATAACGGAACCATCCACAGGGAAAGGCAGGTCTTCTCCCCTATCCAGGGCTTCCACAAAACGCTTGTGTGCCGCGTCACGGCCGGTATAAATCGTGCCAGATAAGTAAACCCGGTCACCCATGCGTAATTTCTTACTATCCTCTAGGCTCAGAGGAGCAGTTAAGTGATATTCCATTAGAGCACCTCCGTCATATGACGTGTGGCATGGCAGTTAATGTTTACAGCCACAGGTAAGCCTGCAATGTGCGTAGGCAGAGCTTCTACATGCACGGCCAAGGCGGTCGAACGTCCGCCATAGCCCTGGGCGCCCACACCCGTCTTAGATACGAGGTCATAGAGCTCGCGTTCCAGGTCAGCGTAGTAGGGGTCTGGGTTGTGTGTCCCGGTCTCTCTTAAGAGGGACAGCTTGGCAGCCAAGGCAACCTTATCAAAGTTGCCGCCAATACCTACACCCACAACAATGGGAGGGCAGGGATTGGGTCCGGCCAACTTAACGCTTTCGACTACAAAGTCTTTTACGCCTTCTACCCCATCACCAGGACGGAGCATTTTAAGTCTACCCATGTTCTCAGAGCCAAAGCCCTTCGGAGCTACCGTGACTTTAACCTGGTCGCCAGGCATCCGGAAAAGGTAGATGGCAGCCGGGGTATTGTCCCCAGTGTTAACACGCCTCAGGGGGTCAGATACGATGGACTTGCGCAAATAGCCTTCGGTGTAGCCTTGGCGCACTCCTTCGTTAACCGCCGCTTCCAAGTCTCCCTGCAGGAAGACTTCTTCGCCCACCCAAATAAAAACAAGAGCCATACCCGTATCTTGGCAGATAGGCATTTGACTCTCTTCAGCAATTTGGTAGTTGTGGATAATATCCTCCAGGGCAGAAAGGGCAGCAGGGGAATCTTCCTCTTCCTTAAGGGCCTGAAGTCTCACGCGAACGTCATCAGGTAAAACGCGGTTGCATTCAATGCACATGCGTTTAATAGGGCCGATCAGGTCATCGGCCGAGAAAATTCTCATCGTTGAATTCCTCCTCTTATCTTCTTGTAACAATACTAAAGTATCTGTTACATTGCAATTACAAGCCCGTCACCAGGCCTTATTTCTTAATTTAGGTCCCAAGGCAGCTACCAGGCTAAAACTTAGCTGCTTGCCAAGTCCAGGCCGGGCTCACCCAGCCTAGGTGGTAAAGTCCTCATAGTGGGGAATAAAGCCCTCACCTCTGGCTTCGGCATAGTCTAGGAAAATCGTTAAGGCCTTGGGATCAATGGAGCCGACAATTTTACGAATTATCGGAACTTGTTTTTTATTGCAGACTACCAGTAGGACTTTCTTGTCCGCGCCCGAAAAGGCGCCTTCGGCTTTTAAGAAGGTACCGCCCCGCTCCAAATTTAGCTTGATTTCTTCCCAAATCAGCTGGCTTTGGTCACTAATAATGAGCGCTACCTTGCCAGATATGGCCCCACTCATGAACTTATCAATGACCACCGTATAGGATGCGGTAAAAAGAAGGCCGTACATCAGGGCATTGAGGCTTTTATACACAAAAACACCAGCCAAGATAATTAGACCGTCAATGAGGATCGTAATTTCACCTACGGAAAAATGGGGTTTGACCTTGCGAATAGACATGATCACCAGGTCAGAGCCTCCTGTGCAGGTGCCAGTCTGGTAAATAATCCCCAGACCGAAGCCGTAGATCACTCCGCCAAAGACGGCGGCAAAGAGGTTATCGACAGGTCCTGTAATGGGATAGGTGGGAAAGATGGGCAATATAACGTCTAAAAAGAAGGCGTTGATTAAAATCGTTTGGAAGGTACGGATTAAGTACATACCTCCCAAAAAGCGCAAGGCGATAAAGATGATGGGAATGTTGATCAGGATGGAGAGCACACCCACTGTGAGGCTGGGGAAAAAGTGGTTAAGGATGAGGGAAATACCCGTAACCCCGCCGGGGGCAAAGTCCGCGTTGTAAACGAAGATCATAATACCTGCCGCATAGAAAAAGGATCCTATAATATCCATGAGCAAGTGGTGGGGCTCATTTTTGATAAAATGCTGCCACTGATCTTTAGTCGGAATGACATTAGCGTATTTGCTTGCTTTATTCACTGGTCCTACCTCTATCGTCTCTCAAAATAAAAAAAACACCTTGTTGATTGTAACCTGCGGGCACTTATTTTGCTATATCTGTCAGACAGTCAATTACGGCTTGGGAGATTTTGGCCGAGCCTTCTAGGTTGGGGTGAATGCCGTCCCAAAAATCCGGCTCGAATTCCGCGGCTGTCTGGTAGAGGCCGCGCATGTCCACGAGGGGCAAACCATAA
This sequence comes from uncultured Oscillospiraceae bacterium, assembly GCA_964398655.1. Lineage (GTDB taxonomy): Bacteria > Bacillota > Clostridia > Saccharofermentanales > DTU023 > SFFI01. The sequence goes on along the minus strand of CAYNNG010000004.1, from coordinate 75,017 downwards.
TGATCGGCTACCTGGGCAGTGGCATCCGCAAAGTCCATAATACTATTGCCGCGTCCATCTAAGGGCTGGTCGCTAAAGTAAGTCGTGTTCAAGGGGGTGGTCATAAGAACAATCACCGTCTGAGGCAGGGCTGCCTGCAGGCGTTCCACAATGTAGGAGTAGGCGCCCAGGAAATTGTCCATAGTTTTTTCTTCCAGAGGCAGGTCTAATTGCTCTGCGGTACCGATATAAAAGTCGGAATAAAAGTCATTGGTGCCGCCCATGATCGTAATGAGAGCCGGCTGGGCAGCAATGATCTCGGTCAAACGCCCTTCCTGCCAAAAGGCCAGAGGGCCAAATCCTGCCAGGGTAGTACCGCCAATGCCCTGGTCCCGGTGGTCTAAACCAAATTTTTCCGCGACTGCGTCCTGCCAGAATCCTCCATCGGTGATGGAGTCTCCGTAGGAAACCCAAACCTGACCTTGGAGATTAAGCTTATGAGCCGGGCCGGGACCCACACCCGGTCTCACGGGGCGGAAAATTAAGATCAAGACCACCGCTAAGACAAGCGCAATCGCCAGTACTAATAAGATTAGCAAAAGCATATCTGGTCTGCTTTTAGTTTGTTTCACGTCTCTCACCTATTCGGAGCAGAAAAATTGGTAGGTAGAATGGGCCAGAGCTTCAGCTAGGGTGACGAGGGTCTTTTCTTTTGCGATGGTTGCCATATTTTCCTCATTCTTCCGCTCACCCACAATGATCTCGACTGAAGTGAGATTGTTATAGCGGGCAGACAAGACCTGACCCTCTCCGACTCCGGCTTGTTTACCTTGATAGTTAAGTTCCGGCAGGTACTGGCGGATATTGCGGTCCATCTGTTCGGCCAGCCGCCTCCGGGCGGAGGAGTCATAGGCCACATAAGCCGGCATATCCTGGTTACGGTCTTCCAAGAGCTCGGTGGTGCCATTGCGCTCGGCGCTGCTGCTGCCGTAATACACCACCCGGCTGCCCTTGGCGGCGGGATCATCGCCTAGGCGCAGGGAGATAAAGCAAACATCCTTGTATTGCTTCTCCATGTCCAGTAGCAGGCGGAGTTCCGGTCCTACCCCAGTTTGGGTAAAGACCCGGCGGGCTTCCGGAGAATCTGGAGCCGATACCGCAGTTTGCAAATAAGGTATGAGCTCTTCGATCGCTGGGGACTTAAATTTCTGCTCCCGCAGCTCGTCCACAAACCGCATGGCCAGATTATTGCCCATAAAAGCCGCTTGAGAAATTTCCGCGGGAGAGTCGGTCTGGTCTCGGGTTAGCACAACCTTGGCCCCCAGGGCTTCCAGCTGGTTTTTAAGCAGTTCGGCCAGCTTATTCAGAATTTGGTCTTGAGCGATAATGACGTCTGGAGCTACTGTCGCCTCTTCCTCTTCCTCGTCATCTTCGGAGGCTCTTTGCGCGGCGTAGGGAGACACGGGCAGGCCCGTATAAGGATCAGTAGGAGCAACGTTGCCTGCCGGCTTCTGCTCCTCCTGAGGGTTGTCCCCTGAGGAAGGAGCAAGAACTTGCGGGGCAACCACCTCCCCTGCGTCAATGAAGACTGTGATACCTTCTAAGGCATGTTCATTCTTTGCTCTGCCGCGATAGAGGCTGAGATCTGCCTTGCGGTATTCTGGGAGTACGGAAGAGGCTGGCCACACAAAGATTCCCCGGTCATTTTTCTGGCTGAGATTGGGCACATTCTCATCCTGGAGACTGAGGTCATCCATGAGGGCATATTGAGCCATGGCCAAGTCTAGCGGGGATTCTCTTCGCGCTTCCAGGTACAGCTCTGGCTTTAGCTTGGACAAAATTAAATTTAAGGCCAGGATCAAGAGACTGGCCACTACTAAAATGGATAAGATTCTAAATGCCTTGCGTTGTGTCAATGATTTTCACCCTGGCCCTAATAGGAAAAACGCGCCGTGATCAGGCGGGCAATACTTTCGGCGAGTTCTCGGATTTGGTCTTCCTCCCTGCCCTCCAGCATGATACGAATCTTGGGCTCCGTGCCGGAGGGGCGGAGCAGGAGCCGGCCTTCTTGACCCAGGCTCTTCTCTACTCGTCCGCAGGCCTTCTGCACGTCGGGATCCGCCATTACTTTGGCTTTGAGGGAGTTATCCACCTCCACATTGAGGAGCACTTGGGGAAAAATCTCCACAATCTGGCGCAAGTCAGAAAGGGGACGGCCCGTGCTCTGGCGCACCTGTAAGAGTTTGAGCGCAGATAAGATACCATCGCCAGTAGTGGAATTTTCCAAGAAGATCATGTGACCAGATTGCTCTCCGCCCAAAATGTAGCCATTCTTCAACATTTCTTCGAGGACATAGCGGTCACCGACTTGAGTTTTCACCAGTTTCATGCCTTCGCGCTCAGCCATCTTGGTAACACCAAGATTAGACATAACAGTAACTACCAGGGCATCGCCGGCGAGTTTGCCCCGGTCCAAGAGGTCTTTGGCGAAAATCGACAGCATGATATCGCCATCTAGGACTTGTCCCTGGTCGTCTACGGCGATTAGGCGGTCTGCGTCCCCATCAAAGGCCAGACCTAAGTCCAGGCCCCGGTCTAAGACCGCGCGTGCCAAGTCCTCTACATGCGTAGAACCGCAATGGGCATTGATGTTCAAACCATCAGGCTGGTTAGCCAGAATGGTCAACTCAGCTCCCAGATCGGCAAAGATGTGGGGGGCCAGCTCGTAGGCCGCGCCGTTTGCAGTGTCTAGACCAATGTTCAAACCGTGGAGATCCAGGTCAAATTGCTCTTGCAGGTGGCGGCGATACTTGTCCGCGGCCTGAGAGAGGCGAAAGACCCGGCCCAGACTGCCTCCCAGAGGCTTGGGTTTATAGGTATGGTAGAGATCTAAATGGGCAGAGATCTCATCTTCCACCGCGTCCGGCAGCTTATAACCCTCATGGTTAAAAATCTTGATGCCATTATGCTCAAAAGAGTTGTGGGAGGCCGAAATTACCATGCCCATTTCACATTCATAAGCCGTGGTAAGCCAGGCGATACCCGGAGTGGGAACCACTCCCACCAGATAAACATCTACGCCCGCGGAAGTAAAGCCAGCTACCAAAGAGGCTTCTAGCATATCTGCGGATATTCTAGTATCGTGGCCGATCAAAACTTTTTGCTGTTCAGGCTTTTGGGCAAAAAGGGTATGAGCGGCGGCAAAAGCCAGTCTGGAGCACAGGTCAGGGGTGAGATCTTGGTTAGCAATGCCTCGCACTCCATCAGTGCCAAACAATCTTTCAGACATGAAAGCTAATTACCTTCCTTATCTAAATCTAGGGGTCGCACGCTAATTGTCACCGTCTCTGGCGTCAAAGCATAAATTTGCGTGTAGCTGCCCGTACGGGTTTCAACTTGAACAGGCAGGGATTGCAGGCCAGGCTGGTTAATGGCTGAAAGGTCAACATAGGCCGTAACATCACGGTTGGATAGACCCTGCAGAATAGACTGCCGGCCCTTAAGGTTAACCCTGATGCTTTCTATCTTGTATTGGGCAGCTAGGCCTTTTTCCGCCAGTTCCTCCTGGTTGGTGTAAAGCAGCTGTAGATTATAGGGCTGTTCAATTACCGGGTTAAGGGTAATTTGGACATAGAACCAGAAAATGGCAGAGGCCAGAATAGAAACTAAGAGCAGGTAGGCCTTCATTTTGCGGCTGGGACCCGCCAGGCTGGTCTTAGCAGGCTTGCGCGCCAGAGGCAGCTTGATCCTGCGCTTGCGTTCTTCGGTGGCGGGCAAGAGAAGGCGGTGCAGCTGGGTCCGTAGGGCATCTTCGTTATCCAGGGTGTAGAGCCGACCTTCAATTGCGATAGAGATCGTACCTCTTTCCTCCGAGACCACTACGGCAATGGTATCCCCGATTTCGGAGGCTCCCAGGGCGGCCCGGTGCCTGGTGCCCAGGTCTTTCCTCAGGTGATAGGCATCGGTCAAAGGTACATGAATCCGCGCAGCAGCGATTTGCCCGTGGCGGATAAGCACCGCCCCATCATGGAGGGGGGAACCCACATAAAAGATCTGCTTAAGCATGGTCGCGGAGATTGTAGCCCCTACCTCGACCGCATTCTCCTGGTCTTCCAGGTCGCCTAAAGGCGTGGAGCGCTCAATCACAATCAAGGCTCCTGTCCGCTTGGCTGCCATTTCCCCGCAGGCCTGCACGATAGATTCAATAATTTTATGGTCAAAGGCTCCACTGGAAACGTCATCGGAAGCCATAACCTTAAAGCCAGCCCGGCCAACAGTTTCCAAGGCCCTCCGCAGTTCAGGCTGAAAGAGTACCACAAAGGCAATGGCAAACAGGGATATGGTCCGGGATAGGAGAAAACCTAGGGCCGTGAGACCCACGAGGTTAGACACAAAGCCGATAAAGAAAATAAACAGAAGTCCCTTTAGCAGCTGCCAAGCTCTAGAGTCCCGTACCAGCTTGAGCAGCTGGTAGAAAATAAAGGAGAGGACGGTAATGTCTAGGACCGCAAAGGCAAAGTCATAGGGGGTTCCGAGATAAAGTAAGGCCTCAATAAGCTGCTGCCAGATGGCTTGGAAGAAGTTTTGTATTTGTTCCCACATTTACCTTTCCTCCTCAGCTTATCTATTTGTCTATTATATGGTGCGAGGGATAAAAATAAAAGGCTATCTCTCCCCTTTGGCCCGGCCCGCCAAGAGATAACAAGGGATGGCTAGGCCTTGGGCAAGCAAAGAAATTATGATCATCAGGTTGAGGTTTACATCGTACAGAGAACCTAGGAGCCAGCTGCCCAAAAACCAGAAGATTCCGAAGGAAAATTCAAAAATGCCATAGCCGGTAGCTCTGCTATGTTTGGGTACAAGGGTGGAGACCGCAGCTTTGAGGATAGATTCTTGGGCTCCCATGCCGATACCCCAGAGGCCGATGCCCAGGAGCAAGACCGGAACGGATTTCGCCGCAAAAACGCAGATTACAAAGGGGCTTGAAAGCAGGGTTGATAAGACCAGAGCTTTCACACCATGACGGTCATAAATCAGGCCAAAGATCATCGCGGCTATGGCATCCACCAGCATGGCGCCTGCATAGAGCAAAGGAAGATTACCCGTGCTGATCATGGCACCTGTCTCCGCTAGCCCGGCAGCCATGTCGCTGAAGTTGCGGGAAACATGCATGATGATCAGAGAATAGTCCAAAAAGCCGAAGGCAAAGAGGCTAATCCCCGCAATGTAAAAGACAAATTCCTTCTTGAGCTTGAAGGGCACATATTCCTTGGGGTCCGGCTCAAAGTTCTCAGGATGGGGGAATTTGCGCTTGGTCAAGATCAGGAGGAGCAGCGTAATGGCTCCGGGAATGGCGAGGATGGCAAAGCAATAGGCATAACGTTCAAAGTCTGAACCTTCAGTTTTGCCGAGCAGGACCAAGTAGAGCAAGACGGGACCAAGAAAGGCGCCGATTTGGTCTAAGAGCTCCTGGAGGCCAAAGCTCTTCCCTACGCCCTCCTGGGTAGCGGCAAAAGACATTACCGTATCCTTGGCGGGTTTTTTAATCGCCTTGCCAGTGCGCTGGATAATCAGCAAAATCGAAGCCGCGATCCAGCCATGCTCTCCAACCAGGGCCAAGGCAGGCACAGCAAGGATGTCCAGAACATAGCCCAAGATGACCATGGGCCAGTAGAGATGGGTCTTATCGGTAATTCTGCCAAAGACGTAACGTAGGGAGTAACCGACCATCTCGCCCAAGCCAGATACAAAGCCAATAGTACCTGCAGAAGCCCCCAGCAGGGCCAGATAGGCCCCACGTATACTGGATGCCCCCTCATGGGTCAGGTCAGAAAATAGGCTAACTATCCCGAACAAGATAATAAAAGTTAGGGCGGGAGAAATTTTACGCGTTTGGTCTCTCATAATAAATAGCAGGTGGGCCCTCACTAGGGCCCACCTTGCCTCCTCTATCTGTATCTAGATTTTGATTTTATTGGTCCTTAAAACGGCTTCAGCTCTTATTTCAGGGACAGATGGTACAACTCAGCAAAGAGCGGCAGGGCCCTTTCAATGCGGTCGGTGGGCACGCAGTAGGAGACCCGGACATAGTCAGGGCAGCCAAAGCCCACACCAGGGACTACCAGGACATTCCTAGTCAGGGCTAAGTCGCTGAAGGCCTTACCGTCTCCCTGAGGAGCTTGGACAAACATATAGAAAGCTCCATCTGGATGAACACAGTTGTAACCCTGGCCCTTAAGTCCCTCGTAGAGCAGCTGACGATTTTTATCATAAGTGGAAAAATCCATCTGACGTCCAGGGAAGCGCTCCACAAATTTCTGAAAGAGCACCGGGGCGCACACATAGCCTTGGGTTCTGGCTGCACCCGCCACAGCCTTGTAGATCTCCTGACTGTCCTCAACTTCTGGAGGTACCAGCACATATCCAATACGCTCACCGGGCATGGAGTAAACCTTGGAGTAGGAATAGCAAACCAGGGTATTGCGATAAATTGTCGGTATAAATGGTACCTCTATGCCGCCATAGACGAGCTCCCGATAGGGCTCGTCTGTAATGAGGTAAATAGGTTTGCCATAGGCCTGGCTGCGGTCTTCCAAAAGCTGGGCCAACTCAGTCAATTCTTCCCGCGTATAGACTTTGCCGGAGGGGTTGTTGGGGGAGTTAAGGATGATGGCTTGTGTATGTTCATTAATGGTCTCAGCTAGGCCTTCCAGATTCAAGCGGAAATCAGGCGAAGCCTCCACGACCCTAAATTTGCCACCCTTAGTTTCCACAAAATTGCGGTATTCGGGGAAAAAAGGCGCCAAGCCAATAAATTCTGAGTCCGCACCAGCGGTTAGGGCCAGGAAAGTTGAACAGAGTCCAGCAGCCGCTCCACAAGTTAAGTAGAGCTGGTCTTTTGTGTAATTTGTGCCATAGCGTGCATTGAGGTCTGCCGCTATCGCTGCGCGGGTGGCGGGATGTCCGGCCGAAACTGAATAGGAGTGCAAAGCCACAGGTTCCGTTTCCTGCACAATTTCTACTAAGTCCTGGGTCATGTCTGCCGGAAGAGGAATGCTGGGATTGCCTATGGTAAAGTCAAAAACTTTATCGGGGCCAAGTTTGGCTGCCTGCTCCTGGCCATAGTTAAACAGCTTGCGGATCGGAGAAGCTTGATTGCCAAGGTCATACATTTGGGGAGAATACATAGGTCTGCCTTTCTGCGCTGGGCGCTCTAGCTGGCCAGCTGGGGCCAAGCCGCGGGATTGGTAATCTGTTAGATCTAATATAGCTCAAAAGTGCGTTTACTTAAAAAGGTCACCCCATTTCTCCCAGAAACTGCGGTTATCCGGTTCATCTGGCAATTCTTGGCCTTCGGCCTTGGCCTCCTCTACTGCAGGCAAGACCAGAACATATTGCACGGTATCCACTTGGTTCTGGGCAGAAACAAAAGACTGCGGCTCATACTTAGGCAGCAAGTCTTTTATGAGTTCTTGCATTCGAGGGTTAAGGTCCTCAGAGATATCTGCCAAGCCGGTTTGGAATTTTGTCAAACCCTCCGTCAGCTGGTTCACGCCCTCATCAAAATCTTGATACTCCGTAGAGAGCTGGCTGAGCCCCTTAGTGAGTTCACCGACTCCTGCATAGTACTGATTTAAACCTTCCCCGTATGCAGCAAAGCCTTGCGCAAAATCTTGGCTGCCTTGCTGCAGGTCCGTGCTGGATTTTGCAAGCTCATTTAAGCCCTGGCCAAAGTCACGGACACCGGTTTGCAGACTGGGCATTTGCTGGGCCATGGTCTGAATACCCTCTAAGTATGCCAAGAGGCCCGTTTGCAGGCTGGCATATCCGGTTTGTAATTGCTGCAGGCCCTTGTATAAGGTCATCAGGTCTGCCAGCGAAGACTCGTTAAGCTTGTTAGAGAGCTCAACCAGGGCTTGGCGCTGCTGGGCTAGCTGCTCGCTCATGCCGGCTAGCTGCGGGCCATAGGTGGTCTGGAGAGTAATCAGCTGATTCAGGCTCTGATTCAAGCCAGAGAAGTCCACGCCTTGCAGCTGTTGTAGGGCTCCTAGAGTATTTTGCAGTTTACCTAAGCTCGTCATTAGGGCTTGACGTTCCTGGGCCATACCAGAAGCTGCTGTCTGCAATTGCTGCAGGGTCTGCTGATATTGGGTTTTAATCGTCTGATCCTGAATGGAATCAGCATAGGTTCCTAATTGAGTTAAAGCCGTTTGGAACTGTGCGCTGGAGCTGTCCGAGCCTGTATTTTGGAGCAGATTCTGCAGGGCCTGGAGGTCTGCCGCACTGGGTAGGTCTAAGTTACTGAGCACCGCTAGCTGGTTTTGGAGGGGTTGGAAATTCATTTGCAGCAGAGGGGCAAAGTTTTGCAGATTCGCAGCTAAGCCATCCAGGGTCTGCAAGGCTTGCTGCAGGTTTAAAGCTTGGCCCTGGCCGGCTAGATCGCCCGCAGGCATGTTTTGAGCCAGACCAAAAACAATTTGGTCTAAGCCGGTGCCAAAGCTTGAAAGTCCTGCTTGTAAATCGGGAATCTTGTCGCCCAAGGTCGTAATTCCCGCGGACAAACTTGCAAGGCTCTCTGACAGCTGAGGATAATTTTCTGCCAGCTTGTTTACACCGGCAGTGTATTGCTGGAGGCCCGTGTTCAGATCGGAAGCACCTGTTTGCAGCTGTGCGAGACCTGTTTGCAGCTGGCCCAAATTATCCTCTGAGGTGAGGTCTGCTCCGCTCTGCTGCAGCTGCTGCAAGGCATCCGCGATTTGTCTTGAGCCCTCGCTCAAGTCTTGGGAACCAGACTGCAATTGGTCCACGCCTTCTGTTAATTTTGTCAAGGGCTGGTCTGCTGAAGCCTGGGCCAAGAGATCATCCACCTTCAGTAAATCATCCGGGATGCTGTCTTCTGCTAATTGCAGAGGCACGGCCGCTAAGTTGGGTGAGGGTAAAGCGAAATCTTGAACCTGGCAGCTGAACTCCGCTGCAGCAGGCTGGTCCTCGCGAGGTAGAAGAACCCAGTTGAGCATGGTATTGCTTCCGGCTTCCGCCTGCATGCTGGCGTCGGACTCTAAGTCACGGTATTTACTCTTATCCAACTGAATACTTAGCTGCAGAATATAGCCTTCCCTTAGGGCAGGATCTACCTGAGGATTAGCGGCAAGTTCCAGCCGGAACTTAAATTTACCGCTAGCGCCTGTCAAATCCTGTGGTTGGGCCTCCTGGCCGTCCAGCAGGTAAGAAAAGTTAACCGTCCACGGGAGTTCGCGGTCCTGCAGCTCTCCCCGGTAGTAGTTATAGCCTGCGGGTGCAGGAAAAGTTACACGTCCCTGGTCTGGGTCAAAGCTGAGATGTATCTGATCATCCAGGGCTTGAACCTGACTGTAAGTCCCATAGTCCGTAATTTCGGCAGGATCATCCAGCTTAAATTGGTTGATCACAATGAGCTGGTCAAAGCTGGCATCCGGCTTAAACACCGTATAAACCACTTCTTCTTTATGGAATGCAGGGCTTTCAGCGGCCACCATCAAGGGGCCTAGAGACCAAAAGATCAGGGCTAAGATCAGACTGCAGATAAGGAGCCTGCGGCTAGAATGCTCCAGACGTGAGGCTTGCACATCAAGCTGGCGTAAGTTCATGGGTTAACCTCCAAGGTTTAGCATTAAGAGCCCGCCCTGGGGCTGGCTCTAAAAAGTTAGGTAAGTGAGCGGGTTAGTCGCTGCTTGGCGAGGCTGAGCTCGGCTCAGACATAATCTTCTGGGCTTCGGCCTCTGTTTGGTCGTGGGCGGCCAAGTGCTTTTTCCCGAATACCGACCTAGTTCCGGGCGCGAGCGTAGTGTAGCGGATGAGAGGGTCGCATAAGCGCAAAAGATTGGGCAGGAGGAAGACTACAGCAGCCAAAGAAAAGAGGGCACCGCGGCCTAAGACCAAGCCAATATCTGAAACTATGGGTAGAGAAGAAACGAAGGACAAAATATAGCCTACCAAGCTCAAAATGAGGGCCGGCGGCATAATGGCGGGCAGGCTTAAGGCTGTGGCTTCTTGAGCAGCCCATTTGGGGGCCAAGGTCTTGCGAAAGTCCAAGTAATTTTCCGCGGTCAAAATACCGTAGTCTACCGTGGCCCCTAACTGGATCGTAGAAATAACCAGATAGCCAATGTAGTTTAAAGGCCGTCCAGAAAAGTAAATGGTAGAAAGGTTGCACCAGATGGCAAATTCAATTGTGAAAACCAAAATCAGCGGCATGCTTAGCGAGCGGAAGGTAAAGAAGAGGATCAGGCCTACAAACAGGGTGGTCAGTCGGTTAACCACCTGGTTATCGATACGGACCAAGTCCCGCATGTCTAAGAGAGAAAATACTTCACCGGCCCAATGGGTATCTCCGTCTGGATAATATTGGTCAGCCAAGTCTCGGAGGTCTTGGGCAGCCGCAAAGGCTGCAGGGCCCTCACTAGCCAGACTTGTCTGAACAATTAAGCGGCTGTAATGTCCGCTTTGCAACTTTGCCAGCTGGTCTTGCGGCACAATTTCCGGGGGAAGTTCATAGCCTACAGTGCTGGCATAGGAAGAAATCGCGTCAATATAGGGCAGGTCTAAGAGGTCCTGGCATAAGGCAACCTCAGAACCTACCTGTCCCTGGGGCAGGAGCAGGACCAACATCTGCTGATCACCAAATTTATCCTGGATATGCTGGGTCTGAATTCTTTGCTCCTCCGCACCAGCCTGAGACATGCCATAAAGGAAGTTGATACGGGTTTGGGCCCGGTACAGGGGAAGGGCCATAATTGCTACAAGAATGAGGACCACAGCGGCTATTTTTACCACTCCCCGACCGAAGGTCCGTAAGGACTGGTGCGAGGGCAGGAAGGATTTATGGCTGGTCTTATCGATGAGTTTATAGCTCAAGCTGCCCAAGACCGGCAGGCAGAGGAAGGCAGAAATCAGACTGAAGATAATCCCCTTGGCCAGGACAATACCCAGGTCGGCGCCTAGTTCAAAGCTCATAAAGATTAAACTGAGAAAGCCAAAGAAGGTCGTGGCCGCAGAGGCTGTAATGGAAGAAAAGGACTTAACCATAGCCTTTTGCATGGCGGTGTCTACGTCATCGCCCGCAGCGCGGAAATGGTTAAAGCGGTTGAGCATAAAAATGGAGTAGTCCATGGATACAGCCATTTGCAGGACGGCCGCCACAGCTTGGGAAATAAAGGAAATTTGGGCAAGAAAAATGTTGGTCCCCATGTTGAAGAGGACCGCAATGAGCACCGTAAAGAGGAAAATCAGGGGCTCCACGTAGGAGCGTGTGGATAAAATCAGAATCACCAAGGCCAGGGGGATGGCAAAGAGCATAATGCGGGCGATCTCTTCTCCGGCCGCCAAGTTGGCTTGAGCAAATTGCACAGCCTGCCCGCTCATGGCAACTTTTCCACCGATCAAATCTCTGAGTTCTTGAATGGTCTTACTGTAGTTTTGAGCCTTGACATTAACGATATAATGGGCTTCTCCCTCTTTGAAAAAAGCCTCCCTGCCCTCCTGGGGGATAGTCTCCAGGGGCTGGGCCAAATCATACAGATCATCCAGCCAGGTCACCGAAATCACCGCAGGGTGTGAGGCAATTTTGGCCTTTAGCGCCAGGGCCGAGGGCAGGTCCAAGTCTGGTACCGCAATACTTAAATTGGGGATCTGCTCCTGAAACTCCTGGTCCAGCACTTTGATCGCGGTGCTGGAGGGTACATCCTCCGGCAAATACTGAATTATGTCATAATTTACCTTAACCTTGCTTGCTAAAAATGTGGAGATCAAGCCGAGCACAAGGAAGATCGTAAGTATAACTTTTTTGTGGCGGAGAATAGCTTTAGCAGTCTTGTTCATAGCGTTCAACCTATCTTGCTCAAGATTGCTTAAGTATAGCATAAACCATAAAAAGCACCGTCTCTGCCAGAGAAACGGTGCTTTATTGTCATGGAAATTCACAAATTTATCAATTAGGGATTGAGGTTGGGTACGGTGACTCCGGATGCCTTTTCTGAAATCCTCGGCAGGGTTTCACCGGGAGAAACCTGTTTGAGTCCCTCAGGAATCTGGAAAACCTCCTCATCATAACGGTTGGAGGCTTCAAAAACGCGTACGGTACGCACGATTTTACCGTCTTCAAAACGCCGGTGGCCGACCAGGACATCACCTACAAAATAATAGCGCACATAGGATTCCCCATCTGCCGTAAACTCTTCAAAGTTTACTTTCTGCCCAAAGAAGATCGCCGGTCCCGCGCCGGTATTGATAAAGTTTCCGGCGTTGGTCTCCAGCTGACGGAAGGCCTCCATAGAAAGCTCGTTGGACTGGGTGGTCAGTCCCGGCAAAATCTCATAGGTCCCGGCTATCAGGTCCATTTGGTAATAGGTGGAGGAAGAGAGCTGTAAGAGGGCCAGGGCTGAGTCCTTGGTGTCTATGCGCATGTAGGCTATGTCGTCCTTCAGGGCAATATAGACTTCCAAAGCATCGATATCCTCCGCATCTTTCAGGTCACCTTCCGAAGGCAAGACCGCGTAGTGGTAGGTTACGGGGTTTACGGACAGGGTGCGGAAAAAGCGCTCCACCCGCGAGCCTGCAATACCTCTGATCGGGTTGTCTTTGGGTACAGATACAGGAACCGCGGGCTCATCATTGATTTCTGCATCTTCCAGGCGGGCATAGAGAGGAATACGGGCTTGAGCAGAAAAGGGATTGGTGGGACGGTCAACTTCCAGGTCGGCAGCCTTGGCTGTCTTGGCTTGAGCTTCCAAGCCCTCTGTGCTGAGACTTGCCGCTTCAGCTGCCGCCTGGCCGTTGGGGTCATTCGGGGCTGCTGTTGGCTGGTTAGGGTTCTCTGCAGGGGCTGCCATAGCATCAGATTCGGGATTTTGCGCAGCGGCTTGGTCCGCGGAGGCCGCTTCTGCCTGACCACTAGGGGCAGAGAAAGAAAAGGTCGCCGACTCTTGTGGTGCAAGGTTCAGGCCAGAGCAGGCCGTAAAAAAGCAAAGGCAAAAAAGCAAGCCCACAACAAGCCCACCATATCTGCAAGACAGTTTAGCGTTTCTGCGAGGCTTGGAACTTACTTGATCTGTATTACTTTGATTTTCCATGTTCGTTATTATACCCAAAAAATGGTCCAGCAACTACACAGAGCCATTTTGGGCTTAGCTCTCCTCCTCTGTATCCTCTTCTTCGGGTGCTTCATAAAAGTGGAAAGCCGGTATTTGTTGGGGATCATGGAGGGTTTCCCACTTAATTGCGGGGACCTGGTAGCCCTTATCCCCAGCCAGCTGGCTCATATAATCCGCAAATAAAGCGTGGCTGCGGTAGGGATCCTCATCCTTCTGCGCCTGGTAATAAGTTTGGGCCATCACGATATGTGGCTGCTTTTGGTCGTAGCCCACGAACCAGGAGTTAATCATCTGCTCACCCTGGTCATCTAGGCCCAGCTCGGCTGTACCGGACTTGCCTGCAAGCTCAAGATTAGTCCGGGACATTTGCTCGGGGTACTGATCAGTCACCACTCTGCGCAGGGCTTCCTGGAGGGTCTCAATTTCCTCTTGGTCCAAAACCTGAATACCCTCAAGCTTAGCGCTGACTTCCGCTTCTTCCGGTGGCAGGAGCAAAGTCACAGGCAGGAGCCGGCCGCCATTGACCAGGCTGGCATAAATTTCCGCCAAATGAATAGGCGTATAAAGGACTTCTCCCTGGCCATAAGAGGAATCGGCTAACAAGATGCCTTCGTCAGATTCCAGGTCTCCATGGTTAGATATTTGGCTCACCGCAAAGGGATAATCCGGGGTGAGACTCTGTCCCAGTCCCAGTTGATGCATACCAGCATTGAAAATATCGGGCCCGAGATTAGTAGCCAGGCGGGCAAAGAAAATATTGTCAGAGTAAACCAGGGCTTCGGCCAGGTCAAATTCCTGATCCAGCTCCCTAAAGCGTGTGACATGGTAGTTGCCCCAGGAGTCATCCGGCTGCCACTCTTTTCCTTCAATATACATCTTGTCATGAAGACCCCATTGTCCGCTCCGCAAGGCAATGATAGCTGTAGCAAGCTTTTGCGTAGAGCCTGGGCTGGTGGCGCCAGCAAAGGCGGGACTCAAGGGTTGGGCGGGGTTTTGCGCCAGGGCGTTGTAGGCCTCTTGGCTGATACCCAAGACAAAATCATTAGGATCGTAGGAGGGAGAAGAAAGTAAAACCAGGATCTGTCCTGTCTCAGGATCCAGACCGGAGAGAACCAAGTTCTCCCCTTGCGCCCGCTCATAGAGGTCACGCTGGGCCAAGGCGTCAAGCGTGAGTTTTAAGTCCTGGCCGTTCTGGGCAGGCTGTTCATAAAGACTTTTTTCATATTGTCCACTTATATAGACCCGGATACCGGGCTTGCCCCGCAGCTCTTGGTCATATATGGCTTCCAAGCCCGTCTTGCCGACCAAATCCTCCTCAGATAAGTCAGGTAAATCGGGGTTGGCAAAATCTTCAGCGCTAGGTTGGCCCACATAGCCTATGAGTTGAGCTGTGGCCTGTTTGAAGGGATAGTAACGGGAGGGGCGTTCGGTCCAGGTCAGACCCAGACTGCGGAAAACTTTGTAGTCGATATTTTGCATTTCTGGAACCAGGCCAATCGGTACTAGGCTGTCCTCCTGGACCCAAGATTGGGCCAGTTTCGCCTCAATCGTGCCCGGAGTTAAGTTCAAAAGATCATTAACCTCTGGGATCTTAGTCTGGTCAAAATCCCGAGGAACCAGAGAGACTTGGGCGACAGTACGATTGATTGCCAAGGGCCAGCCCGCCCGGTCAAAAATTTCTCCTCTTTGCGCGGGCAGGGTTTCCACCTGGACCTCACCGGTAGCCTTTAGGCCCGGTAAAATTAAAGAGGGCGTCCATTCAAGCTGCCAGGCCTGGGCATCGGGATGCCAAATAAAGCTTAGTAATACTGGGCCGGAAATGTCTCCATACTTCCCCCGCAGGTGGACCTCCGCAGAATAAAAAAGCTGGCCGGTGTCTGCAGCTTCTTGGGTAGGAGCCAGCTTGTCGTAGCGGATTTCCTCAATACCCAAATCCTGATGGATCTTGGCATTGCGGTCCACAATTTGGCCCTCTCCATATTTTTCCAAGGAAAGAGGATAGATATCTTTCAGCAGACTCCGTGTATCATCCGCCTGCAGGGCTGCAACCACACGGTTAACCGTGTCCTGAGGATCAGGCCGGACAGCGGTTTTATCTTCCGGACTTGCAAACGTAGGATTTTGGGGATCCTTGATTATATCTTGGGGACCACACGCAGCATTTAGCCCGCAGCAGAAGACTAAGAGGGCTAAACATAAAAGGCGGATGCCCCTCCAGGCTGAGAGCTGATGTGTGTGGGTGGTCAACATGGCTAACCTCTGCGTGTATACCCCTAATAAGCAGAATGTATGAGCTTGATCATGAGATCTTGGGGGCTGAGCCCAGTTAAGGCAATGAGCTTGCTGTACATACTTATGGCGGTGAAGCCGGGCATGGTATTTATCTCATTAATAAGGATGGCTCCGTCCTCCGCACGAAGGAAAAAGTCTACGCGGGCCAGGCCGCGACAATCCGCCAACTGGAAGGCCTGGGCGGCAATACGGCGTATTTCTGCACTTTGGTCAGGACTGAGGTCTGCAGGCAGTAAAAGCTGGGATTGCGAGTCGGCGGCGTATTTATCGTCATAGTCATAGAAATCATGTCCTGGCACAATTTCCCCCGCGGGAGAAACGATCAACTGGCCATCGGTATCTTCTAAAACCGCAACCTCCAGTTCTCTTCCTTGGACGGCATTTTCCATGACCAGTTTGCTGTCATAAGTGAAAGCTAGATCCAGGGCCGCAGGCAGGTCCTCAGGATCGGTCACCTTGCTAATACCCACGGAAGACCCGGTATTGGCCGGCTTAACGAAGAGGGGGAAAGCTACGCCCTTAGCCGACATTTTCTTCGCCAATTGCGCGTAAGTGGGCAGTGTGGACTGGCGCTTAAGGCTCAACCAAGGGGTCTGGGCCAGACCGCCTTGTTCAAAAAGTGTGTTGGCAAAAGCCTTGTCCATCATGAGACCTGCAGCTAGGTGCTTACAGCCTACATAAGGGGCACCGAGAATTTCGAGAAAGCCTTGCAAGGGTCCTCCCTCCCCATCTTGACCATGGAGCACCGGAAAGAAGATATCTATATGCTGGTCGGACGTGGCCTGGTTAGGTCCAGAGGCTGCGCGGCGGTAGCCCTGCAGTTTGCCTGGGATAAAACTTATAGGCCGCACTAACTCAGGATCGGCTAACCACTCGTCAGTAGGGATGCGGTCGTCAGGGCCCAGATACTCGTAAAAAACACCGGTCTGGCTGATACCCAGCAAAAAGATGTCATAGTCCGGCAGCTTTCGGCATTGGGATAAAACGTTGGCGGTGGAAAGCAAAGAAATAGCATATTCGGCAGACGTACCGCCGAACAGGATACAGAGATTCTTTTTCATATTTCCCCTTACTAGCTAAACTTAGAATTGGCTTTTATTTTTGCGGACATAAACCAGCATTTCGGTGAGCTGGCTTTCCAGATCCTGCAAGAGATTATTGACGTAGGCCATAGCTTCATCATGAATTTGGCGCGACTGCATCCCCGCCTCTTCCATAATACGCTGGGCTTCTTCTTGGGCAGCCTGCGTAATTTCATGCTCATCAATCATTTTAGCAATCTCTTGCTCGGCGTCCCGCATGATCTTTTCCGCTTCTTTGCGGGTCTCGGCTATGAGGTTGTGGTTTTGTTCCAACAGCCACTGGGCCCTGCGCAGATCATCCGGAAGACTTTTCCGCGCGTTGTCCAAAAGCAGAAGCAGCTCCATACGGTCTACGACACACTGCTCAGAGAGGGGAAGTTTTCTTGCCGTCTTTAGCTTCTCTTCCAGCCGGTTCAGATAGTAGTCACTATCTTTTTCCCGAGGGCTGGCAGTCTCCCCGCCCAGGTTTCCTGGCGCAGGGTTCTGAGGGCTAAAGGGCCCGGTTTGACCCGTAGGGTTGGGCCGAGGCAAAGGACCAGTCTGGTCAGAAAAAGCAGACCTACGCGGCAAAGGACCTGTTTGGCCTGTCCGATTATGGCTGGGACCAGCAGGACCCCTGCGGTTGGGGCGAGGAACCGGCCCTGTAGCATAACGGCTGTCGTTCTGTATTCTTGGACGGGGACCAGTTGCCCCTTGTAGTCTAGTGTTATCCAGATAATCCATGAAAAACCTCCTCAGTTCTCCCTTAACCCGTTCATTATACTACGGGCGGCTGCTGAAACGCCTCTTTAGTATAAGCATATGATGAGGCAGGCAGCCAGGCTCGATAGTCCTGATCCAAGCGGTCCATTTCTTTAATGAAGCTGGAACTAATAAAGGCCAGCTCAGGTTTAGCTGGGAGTAAAATAGTTTCGTGCGAGGCGCACAGCTGTCGATTTATCTCCGCCATGTTCCCTTCGTAGCTAAAGTCGCTGGCATTGCGCACCCCTCTAACTACAGCCTGGGCCCCACAAGCTTGGACGTAATCCACCAGGAGTCCAGAAAAGGCTTCTACCACTACTCGCGAGCCCTGGTCCAAATCTTGTATGGCCAAATTGAGCATATCCATTCTCTGCTTAAGGGAAAATCTCGCCTGTTTACTGCCGGAGGTTAAAACCGCCACCCGCAGCTCATCGCAAAGCCGCAGAGCCCGGGCCATAATATCAAGATGACCAAGGGTGGGCGGATCAAAGGATCCAGGATAAACGAGACGATACATGAACGGCCTTTCTTTCTGGCAGAGTGCCGCTCCTAAGGGCCTTTGCCAGCTAAGTAAGTTTGTAAAATAATAGCATTGCCCGCCCATAGTGACAAGCTTTGGACTGGCTTAAACCTTCCATTTCAGGCAGCCGTAACTCTTGTTTACGGTCCAGCTCAATCACGAGAATTCCTCGCTCTGTAAGCAATTGAGGCAAATGAGGAGCCAGGGCACCCAAAAGAGACTCCTCCTGGCTCCAAGGAGGATCCAGATAAATAAAATCAAATGTTTCTGCGTGTTTGCAGAGTTGGCTAACTAGGGCACGGGCATCCTTGCGGTAAAGCCTGGCTTGGTCCGCGAAGGGCGTAAGCGCCAAATTCGCTTGTAAAACACGAAAGGCCTGTGAATTCTGTTCGCAAAATATTACCTGGTCCGCCCCTCGTGACAAAGCTTCCAGGCCAATTTGCCCTGACCCCGCAAAGAGGTCCAGACAGCGGCTGGTCGGAATAGTTTCTTGAATAATCGAAAATAAGGCTTCTTTCGTGCGGTCTGCTGAGGGCCTGGTCTGGTCACCCTTAAGGCTTTTAAGCTGCAGGCCCTTGGCGCGGCCTGAGATGATTCTTGGCATAGCTTCTCCTAAAGTACTAGACCCCGCTCCAAATGAGGGTAGCGCTCGCTTAGGGTGCGCGAGATCAAGTCTAGTTCCTGACTGCGCTCCGGTTCCGGCCACTGGTCAATCTGGTCTATTAGCTCGTTAACCTCGCGCAGAATAGTTTGGTCATCATAAATATTTAGGAGCTGAAAACTGGGCAGGCCATGCTGGCGGGTGCCTAAGAAATCACCCGGTCCCCGCATTTTAAGGTCTACCTCCGCCAAGGCGAAGCCATCTGTATGGTCTACCAGGGTCTGCAGACGCTCTTGAGCCGCATCTTGCTCGGAGTCCGAATGGAGGAAGCAATAGGATTGGCGGCTGCCCCGCCCTACCCGGCCCCGCAGCTGGTGCAGCTGGGCCAGGCCAAAACGTTCAGCGCTTTTCACCAGCATAATGCTGGCTTCTGGGTTATCGACGCCTACTTCAACGACGGTCGTAGATACTAAAATATCTATTTTCTTCTGCACAAAGGCTTCCATAATCACATCCTTCTCCTCCGCTTTAAGACGGCCATGGAGAAGGGCCAGGCGGAAGTCGGGAAAAACTCTTTCCGCTAGGTCGCGATAGGTAGTTTCTGCGGATTCCCAGTCTGCTTTTTCTGATTCCTCAATCAAAGGACAAATCACATAAGCCTGACCGCCATCCTCTAGCTCCTTTCGCATGCGGGCGTAGACCAAAGGGAGGTCCTTGCTAGTCACAGTTTCTGTAATGACCTCTTGTCTTCCTGATGGCATGTCTTTCATGATAGACATATCTAAGTCATGGAAGAAAATCATGGCAAAAGACCGCGGTATGGGGGTTGCCGTCATGAGCAGCCTATGAGGAACCTGGCCTCCGGTTTGCTCAAGACTGCCTAAATTAGCCCTCTGCTTTACCCCAAAGCGGTGCTGCTCGTCCGTGATGGCTAGGACTAAGTTCTTGAAGTGGAGGTCCTCCTGCAGCAAGGCATGGGTACCGATTAAGAGGCTGGTCTCGCCTGACTGGCAGGCTGCCGCTATGCTCCTCCGGTCAGCAGCCTTCGTCGCGCCCAAGAGTAGGTCAACCCGCAGGCCGAGGGCTTGGAAGTAACGCTGAAAAGTAGCATAGTGCTGGTCTGCCAAAATAGATGTGGGCGCCATCAGCAGACTCTGGCCGCCGGCCAAACCCACATAGGCGGCCGCAAACAGCGCCACCATGGTCTTGCCTGAGCCCACATCGCCCTGCAGCAGGCGGTTCATGGGTTCAGGTTTGCGCAGGTCGCGCAAAACGTCATTGATAGCTTCGACCTGAGACCGGGTAAGTTCAAAAGGCAGACTGTCCCGCAGGTCACGCATACCATGTTTGATCCTGTCATTCGTGACTAAAGCCGGAGCCTCCAGCTTAGTCAGATCCTCTTGACCGAAAAACTGCATGGCGGACCGCAGCAGAAATAGTTCATCAAAAGCCAGTCTCCGACGGGCTAAGGAAAGTTCATAAGGGTTCTGGGGCTGATGAATCTTATGCAGGGCATAGTCCAAGCTGCTGAGGCCATAGTCCTGGCGGGCCTGGGCAGGCAGAGGGTCGGTAAAATGTAAAGCCAGGCCTTGGGCTAAGACTTGGTCAACAGCCGCTCGCAAGAGCTTTTGAGTGAGACCTTGTTTAAGCGGGTATATAGCCAACATGCCTAGTTGTTCAGCCAGATCAGGACTGATAAAGGCCGGGTTTACGGTACTCTTGCGCGGTCCGGACAGGTCAAGCTTGCCATGGAAAATATAGCTGTCGCCCGGCTGGAATTTATCTCGCAGCCAGGGTTGATTAAAAAAAGTTGCTTGAACACTAGTGCCCCCATCCCAGAGGCGAAGGCGCAGCCAGGACAGCTTACCCCGGCGCGAAAATTGAGGACGATTGGCTATTTCTGCTTTAAAAGTGTAGATACCTGGTTCATGAACCTCGTTTAAAGACGTTATAGTAGACCAATCGTCATAAGCCCGAGGGAAAAGCAGGAGCAATTCCCTCTGGTTAGTCACCCCCAAAGCCTCTAAAGCTTCACGGCGCTTGGGACCAAGACCGCGCAGCCTGTCCAGCCCCAGCTGGGTATCACCTGCCTGCTTATTGAGCTCAGACTTAGAAACAGGCATCCTCGTTCCCCTCGGCGCGAGCCTGGGCAATTTGCGCAGCCTGGGACAGACCATACTGACATAAGTCTTCCAGAGGGCAGAGGCCGCATTGACGGTAGCGGGCCTTGCACTGATTGCGCCCCAGCTCCACCATATGGTGACCCCAGACTACCCAATACTCTGGGTCAACCAGCTTACACAAATCTTGTTCGACTTTTAAGGGGTCCTTGGCCTGAGTGAAACCCAGGAGGCGGGCAATACGTCCGCAGTGGGTATCTACGACCAGCGCAGGATAGCCAAAGATTTCGCCCCGCACCAGATTGGCAATTTTCTGGCCGACACCCGGCAGACGAAGTAAGTCCTTGAGATCAGAGGGGACCTGGCCGCCATATTCAGCCAAGAGCATTTGGGCAGAACCTCTAATCCCTTTAGCCTTGTTACGGTAGAGACCACAAGATTTAATCCAGTCTTCAATTTCTTCTTGACTGGCCTCGGCATAACAGCTGAGGTCAGGCCAAGCAGCAAAAAGCGGCCGAGTAATCTGATTTACTCTTTCATCAGTACATTGAGCAGCCAAAATCGCCGCAAACAAGAGCTGCCAGTCCGTCTCATAATCTAGGGTACAGCGGGCCTCTGGCTGGGCTTGGATCAGGCTAGAGATTACAGCCTGAGCGCGTGCTTTTTTATGGGTTAGGCTTTCACGGGCCATCTATCTCTCCTGACTCTCGGGGGAGGAAGCTAGACCATACTCCTTACTTTCGGCGCAGCCGGGGTTCAACGAAGTTGCAGTGTCTGTGTTAGGGGCCGTAGGATTGTGGTCTGAACTAGCTTGCAAAGTGGCCAGCTCCTGCAGGAAGCTGTCCACATCTTCAAAGTCTCGGTAAACCGAGGCGAAACGTACATAGGCGACGGCGTCCACCTTACGAAGGCTGGCCAGTACCCACTCGCCGATATCCTGGGAGGTAATTTCTCTTTTGAAATCGGCAGCGGCAGCATTCTCTACACCATTAATGATAGCCTCAATCTGAGACCGGCTTACTGGACGTTTAACACAGGATTTCATAATACTCTGCATTAATTTTTCCCGGTCAAAAGCCTGGCGGCTGCCATCCCTTTTGACCACCATCAGGGGCATTTCTTCCAGCTTCTCGTAGGTTGTGAAACGGCGTCCGCAATCCAGACACTCCCGTCTTCTTCTTACGACGGTGTCGTCTTCGGTAGACCGAGTGTCTGTGACTTTGTCTTTGGTGCTACCACAAAAAGGACATCTCATAGGCAACTCCTTTGTAGAAAAGGCCGGGCATGCAAGATACCCGGCCTCTATTGCTTAATTGCGTAAAAAGTTCTGTCTAAGCGCTTCCGGGCTAGACATCAAAGTCCTCATCATTGTCCTGCATAAACCAGGGCAGGATGCGGCCGGAGTTTTTCTTATTGTTAGACTTTTTCTCCTGGCTATAGGAGTTAAGGTCCTCGAGATTCTCTGTCCGCGTGTCAGCAGAAATCCGAGAGTGATCAGAAACTTTCTGAATGAGGTCGGCCATATCCTGGTCTTGCTGACGGCTGGAATTACTGGGCCGACGGCTATTTTGGAACCAGGCAGGCTGGGTGTTCTGCTGATCAGGACGGTCGTGTTTACTTAGCGCTCCGGAATCCAGGCTGAAGGAGGGAGTGCTGGTCTGTGCAGACCGGCTGGAGGCAGAATTTTGCTGCAGGAGATTAGGGAAACCATCATCAAAGGAAGACAAGCCGGGACGCTCATTACGGCGGTCACGATACCGGTTGTAATTAGCCGCTTGACGGGGACGTCCTGCCTCTTGGTCAAAGCCAGAAGCGATCACCGTAATCATCAGCTCATCTTGCATGTTGTCGTCAATTACTGCGCCAAAGATGATATCCGCGTCGGGCGAGACCGCATCGCGCACTACAGATGCTGCCTCATCAATTTCCCGGATCTTCAAGTCGTGGCCGCCCGTAAAGTTAATGATAACTCCGCGGGCACCATCAATCGTGGTATCCAAGAGAGGTGAATTAATGGCTTGGCGGATAGCCGTTGCCGCCCGGGATTCACCGGAAGCCTGGCCAATACCCATGTGGCAGATACCCGCATTGGTCATAACCCGCCGTACGTCTGCCAAGTCAAGGTTGATCAAGCCAGGTACAGCAACCAGGTCAGAAATGGAGCTTACACCATAGCGCAGAACTTGGTCGGCCATGCCGAAGGCCTCATCAACGGAGGTATCATCTGAGGCAATCTCCAGCAATTTATCATTAGGCACGATGACCAGGGAATCTACAAACTGCTCCAGCTCCCGGATTCCCCGCTCTGCATTCTGCATGCGGCGGGCACCCTCAAAGCGGAAAGGTTTGGTAACTACACCTACGGTGAGAATACCAAGCTTGCGCGCGATCTGGGCAACTACAGGCGCTGCGCCGGTACCTGTACCGCCGCCCATGCCTGCAGTAATAAAGAGCATGTCTGTTCCTTCGATCGCCTGCTCAATTTCTTCGGCAGATTCTTCAGCCGCTTTTTGGCCAATTTCCGGGTTGGCACCCGCACCAAGGCCTCTGGTAACTTTTTCGCCGATTTGGATGCGCAACTGGGCCTTGGATCTTTGGAGGATCTGGTTATCTGTATTAACTACAATAAACTCAATCCCCTGTACAGCGCTCTCAATCATGCGGTCGACCGCGTTGCCACCGCCACCGCCTACGCCTATGACCTTGATCGTTGCGAAATGTTCTTCATCCATACCAAATCCCATCTGATAATCAATCAAAAGAACAGCTCCTTTCCAGCGATTAACCCCGCTCAGCGTTCTAGTCTTATACTTGTCATAACAAGTTTACAAGATAATTGCTCTGTAAAGTCCAATCGCCCTAATAGACTTCATAAATGTAAAATACTTCTCATATTCTACACGACTTAAATGGCTATAACAAGCTAGTTTATTAAGTTTTGGTTGCAGTAACTACCACTGGGGAATAAAAGCAAGACATCATGACTGGTAGCTTTCAGTCTCATCACAAGGAGGTCATGGCAAGTTTACAAGTATGTTACAAATCTTCTTTAGCAGATATATC
Source organism: uncultured Oscillospiraceae bacterium (assembly GCA_964398655.1). Taxonomy (GTDB): domain Bacteria; phylum Bacillota; class Clostridia; order Saccharofermentanales; family DTU023; genus SFFI01. The sequence continues at coordinate 51,492 of CAYNNG010000004.1, read as the reverse complement.
GCTAACCTTCTTCGCCGTAGGCATTTCCAGCCTCATAATCTTCCACCGGAACCTCTTCCTCCACTGGGGCTTCCTCTTCCGCTGCCGGATAATCCTCTTGAGGTACGAAGACTTCATCCTGCCAGACATAATCCTGGCCACTATCTTCTTCCTCACCCTGGGCATTGACCTTGTAGGGACGGAAAACCAATTGGCTGCCGTAAATGTCCAGGTTGCCCGGGAGCTTATCCTGCAAGACTTTGGAATCTAAAACTTTTTTCAACCACAAGAAGTCCTCTTTTAAGGTCTGGGTGCTAGAGCAGGTTACCCGCAATGGGTCCGTACTGCCATCTGGCTGGAAGGTTAGGAGAATCCGCTGATAACCTGACGAACGGATTTCTTTGGTCTGCGGCAGGAGTAGGGTTCCGCCAGGACTCTCAAAGTCGGCTTCCACGAGGGCGGCCATGACTGCGACACAGGACTTTAAGGCTTCGTCAGCATTAGTTTTGATGGCCTCCCCTACCCTCATCTGCACCGGTTCTATGCCCCGAATGGCCGGCAGGCCCTGGGGCAGTTCTTGATAAGAACCCGTGACGACCCCAAAGCGGTCTACGGTGACATAGGTGTCATTTACGTCCAGAAAAGCCAGGGGGATGCGTTCCTCAGCCTCAAAATATAAGGTAGAGGGAAACTTAAAATATACGCTCAAAGAACGGAGCTCCGGAAAAGTCTTAAGGATTTTCTCCTCTGCTCCTTCATAACGTCCCGTAAGCAGGGCATGTATAGATCCGCCGTAGGAGCGGAGAAAGTGCTGGCCCAAATGGAGTCCTGAAGCCTCCAGCAATTCTTCTCTGGTATGTAATAAAAGGTCGCTGCCATCCAGCTTTTGAAAACGGAAAGCTGGCGCCAAGGCAAAAATGATCAAGAGAGCAACTAAGATTACTGCCGTGACCAGCTTGGGCAGGTTGGCATTTGCCAGAAAGCTTTGCCAGGCTGGTGAGCCTTGTTTTTTTTCTGCAGCCTCAGCCTGGCTGGCCAGCCAGGCGGGTTTGCCCTCTTGCGGAGGGGTTCTGGGTTCAGTTTTGGACTCTGGGCTTCCGGACTTTTTAGACGCAGGAGGGGCCTGGGCAGGCTTCGGCTTAGTAGGTGGAACATTCGCCACCCTCACAGGCTTTGGAGGAGTCTTGGCCTGTAGTTGGACCGGCCTTATCTTGACTTCGGCTTCTTGCTTAGCTTTGTCCGCCGGACCTGGCTCTTTAGGCGGCAAGGGCTTTGGCTGGATGCCGGCTGCAGGTTTGCGCTGGACGGGTGGACGTACTCGAGACGGAGCTTTGGGGGCAAGATTTTGGGGAGTACGGGGAGCTTTGGGGCTAGCCATCTTGTCAATCCTCCCGGTGCGCGTGGTACATTAAGCCCGCGAGCGTTTCTGCCGCCTGAGGCTTAGCTAGAGATCCTGCCGCCTGGGACATAGCTTGCAATTTGGGTTTATCGGCTAAAAGTTCCTGGAGCACGGCGAGCAACCGACGAGAATCCAGTTGGTCATCTTTGACCAAAACCGAAGCTCCCCGGTCCAGAAAAACCTGGGCATTGGCAGTTTGATGGTCTTCCGCAGCCTGGGGAAAAGGCACTAAAATGGACGCCTTGGCGGCAGCCGCAGATTCAGACAGAAAACCGGCGGAAGACCGGCCAATCAACAGGTCCGCGGCGGGCAGCCACACCTTGGTATCGAGGTAGGAGGTGTAGCGGATATGCGGGTCGGGAGACTCCTGGGATTGGAGAAAGCGATAATTCACCTTGCCTGTAGACAAGACCAGGAGAAAATTGGGGTGAGCCTGCAAAAAATCTTGCCACTTTTCTTCTGCCACTAGACCTTCCACGGCAAGATTTAAGGAACGGGCACCCAAACTTCCTCCTACCGCCACCACGAGCTCGCAGTCTTCACTCACCTGCAGCTGGGCTCTTACCGACTCTTGCTTGTTCAAGAAGAAGTCTGGATGGATAGGGTTGCCCGTCAGCACAAAGGAGCCCGGCAGATTCTCCGGAAAGAATTTTTCACTGCCGGGAAAAGTGAGACAGATAGCCTGACAATACCGGGATAAAAAGCGGTTAGCACGGCCGGGATAGGCATTTTGCTCATGCATAAATGAAGGAATGCCCTCTTTATGGGCGGCCATCAAGAGGGGAAAAGAAACAAAGCCTCCTGTCCCCAAGACCGCCTTTACCGGCTTTTGTTTGAGGAGTTTGCGGGCCTCACGATAGCCCTGGTAATTTTGCAGGAAAAACTTGGGATAGGAAGTTTTTTGCAGGGGGATAGCGGCACAATTTATTTCAGTCTGAGCAAATCCTGCCTGCGCCACGAGTTCCCTCTCTAGACCTTCAGGGCTCACAAAAAAAAGTATCTCCGCCTGGGGATCTAAGTTCCGCAAAGCCGCCGCCACACTCAAGGCAGGATTAATGTGTCCGGCCGTGCCGCCGCCCGCGAAAATGTAAGTGCTGCCAGCAGAAGTAACCACAGGCCTACCCGCGTTCTGCCTGAGCCCGATGACGACCATAGGACTTACGGTAATCGTTTTCGAGCCGGATGATATTCAACAATTCAGGGTCTGCCCTTTGACCAGTTTTAGATACGGACAGGATAAAACCCACCGCCAGCATCATGAAGACGTGGGCCGTACCGCCATAGGAAAAGAAAGGCAAAGACACACCGGTCGTGGGTATAACCTCGCTGGCTACCGCGATATTCAGCAGAGCCTGGATCGTGATCAGCAAGGTGGACCCAAAGGCCAGCATGGCCGAATATTTGTTGACCGCATTGAGGCTAATGCGGGTTCCGCATAAAAAGAAGAGCACAAACAGGACCAATACGGAGATCGTGCCCAGGAAGCCCAGCTCTTCCCCAATGGAAGGCAGAATAAAGTCGTTGTAAACCATAGGCAGGAAACCGGATTTCTGTCGGCCCATGCCCAGGCCCTTACCCGTGAGGCCTCCTGACCCCAGGGCGTACCTCGCTTGCTGGATCTGGTGGATAGAGTCTGCAGACGCGGCATCGGGATTAGAGAAGGTACTCAGGCGTGAAAAAACATGGGCGAAACGTTCACCAATAAAAGTCATGAAAGATTCACCCTGGTGTAAAAGCGGGTAAAAGAGCGTGAGGAGCAAGATACCAATTAGGAGGATCGGCAAGAGCTGCAATAGGGCGCGCAGCCAGATCCGGCCAGGTATTTTGGCCATGAGAAAGAGGGTAAGCACCAGGGATCCTACAATCAGCGCGCCAGACAGGTGAGGCTGAATAAAAATCAAGATGAGCCAAATACCCATGGCCAGAGCAGGAAAAGTGATGTAAAGAAAGGCATCGGCCTTAAGCTGCTTCTTCTCATCCTGGGGATGATGAAATAGGGGGATCTTGCGCAGGGCCGGCACAGCAGGAAAATAGGTGGCCAAGCAGAAAATCGCCCCCACTTTACACATCTCTGAAGGCTGGAACTGAATGCCGAAGATATCTAACCAACGTACCGCACCGTAGTCTCCTTGTACACCTGCTAGCAGAACAGCCAAGAGCGACAGGGTACATACTCCATAGACAATAATCGTCATAAAAAAACGATTGAAGAAGCGAATGGGAAAACGCAGCAAAATAAAAACCAGCGCCCCGCCTAAAGCCGTAAACAACAGCTGCCTGCGTACGTAGTACAGAGGGTCGCCCTGGTCGGCATAGGCCGAACTTAGGGAAGCTGAAAAAAGCATGATCAGGCCGAAGCATAAAATGATTAAAAACACGAACAGCAAAGGCAAGTCAATGCGGCCATAGGTGTCAATATCCTTGGCGATTTGGCTGTTAGTTTTAATCCTCGTGGCTTGAGCTTTCTCCTGCTCTGCCTTGAGTTTTCGCGCTTTGTTGAGGTCACTTACTGCCATGGCAAACTCCTCTTAAATAAAGGCCAGGGCTAAGAGGCCGCAGAGCAGGCCTACCAGGCTGAAGGTCCACACAATTTTTACCTCTGACCAGCCACCCAGTTCAAAATGGTGATGGAGGGGGGCCATACGGAACAATCTTTTGCCCTTAGTCAGCTTAAAGTAGAAAGTCTGGAGCAGTGAGGATAGGCCTTCCACGATGAAAACCAAACCATTAAGTAACATGATCCAGGGAATACCCGCTAAAAGTGCAATTACCGCGAGTCCCGCTCCCAGATAAAGTGAACCAGTATCGCCCATGAAGACCAAGGCCGGGTGGCGGTTGAAAAAGAGAAAACCCAAGACCCCTGCCGCTAAGACCAAAGCTAACTCAATCAGTGGCGCATAGGCCTGTTTATCCAGCAGGTAGAGGGCCAGGGCCAGCGTAACACCTGAGCAGAGTACCAGGCTGGAGCACAAGCCATCTAAGCCATCTGACAAGTTAACCGCATTGGCCATGTAAAACAGGTAAAGCGTGATGAAGACCAGGTAAAACAGCTTCCAGCCGCCAGTAATTTCTACAGGGGCGCCGCCGAAGGGCGGGCGGATATAAGGGGCTGCAGGGCCCAGATAAACATAATAAACGGCAAAGCCCAGACTGAGTAAGCCCATCACAATACTTTTCTGTTTAACAGATAGGCCATTGGGGTCAATTCGGACCTTGGTAAAGTCGTCTGCGAAGCCCACTAGGCCAAAGCAGAGGGCCAAGAGAAAGGCCGGAGCATAGTCATCCCAGCCCCGGACAAACAGGAGCCGGAGCAAGAAGGCCAAAAGCGTGGGCAGGATAAAGAAGAGGGCACCCAGTGTAGGCGTACCGCTCTTGATCAAGTGGGTCTGCGGCCCATCCTGACGTACTTTCTGGCCCATGCCATGTTCTCTTAATATGGGCAGAATGAAATAGCCGCAAACCAAGGTTAGGCCAAAAGTCATGAAGGCTGGCAAGAGAAATTGAACCACCTACTCGCTCCTTCTAGGCTTGGGAAAAACGTTCCGCTATAGCTTGGTGGATTTTTTCCATCTCGTAGTAGCGGGAACCCTTGATTAAAATCACATCGTCGGCCTGCAGGTCTTCCAAGAGATCGGGGATGATCTCACTGGTGGTGGAATAATAATGGGTTTCCACGTGGAGACCTTCTTCCTGCAGCCCCTGCAAGAGCCATTTCATCTCCTCCCCTACCAGGTACAAAACATCAACGGGATCCTTCTTGAGGGTTTTAGCAATGTCCCGGTGGAGGTCCTTGGTGTAAGAGCCCAGTTCCCTAATTCCGCCCAGGCAAGCTATCTTGCGCTGGCCAGGCTTGGCCAGGAGATTGAGCGTTTCCAGAGCCGAAAGGATAGATTCCGGCGAGGCATTGTAGGAGTCATCAATCAAGAGGCAGGTAGGGAACTTAACAATATTCTGCCGGTTACCAGTGTTGTGGAAATGCTGGCAGGCTTCCGCGGCCTTATACATATCCATACCAAGAGCATAGGTACAAGCTAGGGCAAAGATGGCTGCCCTTACCAGATATTTGCCGGGGGCAGGAATTTGTACAGGTAGGGCAATAGCAGAGTCCAAGCTGGTCTTGACCACAAAGCTGGTACTGGTTGGGCTAAGCACTAAGTTTTCCGCCCAAAAGTACGAGAGGCCTTGAGTTTGACTGGGGTCTGGTTTTTCATTGAAGACCAGCCAAATAGAAATCTCGTTTTGCATGGAACGGGCCCAGGAAAGCAGGCTGTCGTCCTGACCATTGAGCAGAACTAGGCCATTGGATTTCATACCAGAAATGATGTCTGTTTTTTCCTTGAGGATATTTTCTCGGCTGCCCAAAAAAGCCGCATGGCTGTAGCCAATGGCGGTCAAGATGGCAATATCGGGTTTAGAAATCTGCGAAAGCATTTTGATTTCGCCGGGACGGTCAACACCCAGTTCAGCCACGATTACATCGTCGTCATCGTCAGCTTCCAAGAGGGTCAGAGGTACGCCGATGCGGTTATTTTGATTGTCTACAGTCTCATGGGTATGGACTTGACTGGAAATCACCTCCGAGACCATCCGCCGGGTGGTCGTCTTCCCTACGCTGCCCGTGATGGCAATAACGGAGGCCAGCAGGGTTTGCCGGTAGCCCGCAGCGATCTGCCCGTAGGCTTCCAGGCTGTCGTCAACCAGCAAAAGGTCGGGCTGCTGGGTCGCCTTCTCAGAAAATTCTTCCAAGAGTTTTTGGCTCTCGGGGTTAGATTTTTCCATGACCAGGGCACCCGCGCCCTTGGCGATGGCCTGCCGTAAGAAGTTGTGGCCATCAAAACGTTCTCCTTTGAGAGCTAAGAAGATCTCGCCAGAGCGAAGCGACCGGGTATCGGTACTGATTCCCCGGTAAAAATGTTCCGTGTTTTCTCGATTTGCCTTAGACATGTGGAGGTCACCAGCAGTCCACGATTTAATTTGTGCGGGTAAAATTCTCGCCATGGGTCCACCTCAACTTTCTCATTGCTTTATGTGGCTATTGCCCAGATGAGGGAATCTGTAAAGCTACTTTTATCACACTCCCAAATTCTGCTAGGTCACCTGGTTTACCCTCGGACCCTTCGGGCAGATTGTCAGGATAGGCCATTTTTTGCGCTACACAGTTGCCCGTCAGGCTGCCCTCAAATTGAGGGATCAAGCCTACAGTATTACATGCGCTTATAACTTCATTGTAGTTCATTTTGCTAAGGTCCGGTATAACCACTTGCCTCGATTCGGGCTCTTTTTCATAAACATAAATGTTAGATCCCGGATAAATCAGGGTGCCCGGCGCAGGGATTTGGTACTTAATAAGGGACTCAGCCAAGGTTTTCTCATCTCCTGCCACCACCTGAACCTGCTCATAGGTCATGCTGGAAGCTGCCTGGGTAAGAGTTTGCCCGCCCAGGTCAGGCGTACGAATGGACTTCCCCAATTTGTAGGCATCCAGGTCAGAATAATTCCGGTCCACATTCAGGTAATCCAAGATTTTACTGGCAGTATTTTGCGTAACAATTTGCGCCTCTGTCCCCGCGACACCTGAGCTGCTAGGTTTTTGCAAGATCATCAACACCATTACCTCGGGATGGTCGATCGGGGCAGCCGCCACAAAAGAAATAGTGATTTGGTCGGTCATCTCATCCACAGAGGTAGAGGTCTTACCGCCAATTTGGTAGCCCCAAGTATTGGTATAGCTGGCAGAATTTTCTACCATACCCGCCATGAGCTTACGAACACGGCTGGAAGTTTCCGTGGAGATTACCCGTCGGCTGACCTGAGGTGAAGAAGTCTCTAGGATTTGCCCATCTTGAGTTCGCATCTCCCGCACAATGGTCGGTGTAACTAGTTTGCCTCCGTTAACTAGGGCAGCATAGGCCTTCATCAGATGTAGAGGCGTAACACCGGACGACTCACCGAAGGAGAGGTTAGCCATATCTAGGATGGAGGGGTTGGTATGGAAAATACACGCCGCCTCGCCTGGCAAACCTAAGCCCGTTTCTTCATAGAAACCAAATGACCGGATATAGTCATAGAAGCGGTCTACGCCCACACTCAAGGCAATCTGCACAAATACCGGGTTGCAGGAATTCCAAAAGGCTTGTTCCATGGATTCGGTACCATGGCCATGTCCCGTCCAGCAAGATATTTCGGCGTCCAAGACTTGTATAGGGTCATCATTGTAGGGTGTCTGTTCCGTGCAAATATTCTCTTCAAAGGCCATGGCCGCGGTGAGTGCCTTCATCGTAGAACCAGCCTCATATAAACTGGAAATATTCTTGTTCCGCCAGGCATGTTCTTGCAGCCATTGGATAGTTTTTTCATCCCCCGGATCCCAGTCCTTTTGTTTGATACCCAGCGGTTTCGCAGTGGGATCATCGGAGCGGAAATAGGGATAGGAGGCCATGGCCAGAATTTCACCAGTGTAGGGGTTCATGACAATACCCATGCCATCTTCTACTGCGTCGTAGGCCTTAATTGCATCCTCAAGGTCCCGCTGGAGAATTTCCTGAATATTCATGTCCAGGGTCAGGTAGAACTCATAGCCATCCATGGCCGGTTTATCTTGGCTTTGAGCATAAGGCAAAAGACCATGGCTCAAATAGTTGTCACGGGCAGCATAGGAGTAGCCTGCCGTGCCAGATAACAGGTCGTCAAAAGCCAGCTCAACACCCAAACGGCCCTCCAGTTTCCCTTCTTGGTAGGAAGCAAAGCCTAATACCTGGCTGGCCAGGTCACCATTGGTGTAATAGCGCTTGGGTTCTTTGTCCATGCGCACGCCGCCTACATAATTCTCCTCCAGGAAGGACTCTAATTTTTTCCCATCTTCTTCCGGAACATCTTTGGCAATTTGCACATAGCTGACAGATTTGTCCGCCATGGCATGATCCAGTTCTGCCCGGTCTAATTTCAGGTCCTCACTCATGCGCTGCAGAATTTGATCTTCCGTGACTGAGCCAGATCGTGAGTAGACGTGCTCTGGAGTAACACCAATCCGATAAACAAAACTTGTGGAGGCTAATTTTACCCCGTTGCGATCGTAGATCGAGCCCCGCCTGGCAGGCTCCACCTGATTGGAGTAATACTGGTCGGAAGCAGCTTTGGCCATATCTTGGTGGTTAAGTACCTGCACCTTGAGCAAGGCGACCGCCAAAACTACAGAAAACACCAAGACTAGCACCGTGATTACACGAATAGTCTTCGTGCTGTATTTACGTCCTTTAGTTTTAGTTTTATTTTGTGTAGCCACTTAATTAGGTCCTGTGGTAATTATGTAACATCGTTGTAATGATAATGTCTGGTTAGATAAACACTATTTAGCGTTAACTTTATCTTGATCAACGCAGTTTCAAGGATTTCATGTATGCTTCCAAGGCTCGATAATTGATCTGGCTCTTTTCACCATATTGGGCATCGGGACTTTGGTAGTCATCGTAAATCAACAGCTGGTCGCTCTCTGGCAAATCCACAATCACTCTTTGCCTCTGCGAGGCTTTGCGCAGGGAGAAGAGCCGCAGGGCCTCTGATTCAATATGCGCAGTATCGGAATAATTCAAGAGGCGATTTTGCAAGTCTTGCTTCTCTTCCTTGGCATCATTGATCTGCATCCGGATACCTGTATTGGCAAAGTTCATTTCATAAATGCGGGCTTGTCTAACTAGGAGGTTCCCAAAAATAACAGCTAGGCTGGCCACCGCTAAAACAATAGATACGGCTAATCTCCTTCTCGCTTGGGCGGAACTCTTGCGTGCAGCCTGATAGTCGTTCAGTTGTGCTTGCAGAACTTCACTCTCTTGTTGCAGTTCCAGCTCGCGCTGGCGTACGGGACTGGCATCCCACGCCGCAGTATTTAGATTGCTGAGGTCGGACTCAAGACGTGTCCTTGCCTGGTCAAAGGCTAAGTTCCCCTGATAAGAAAAATTTGACATCTCGTCCTCCCTCCACTTAGTGTTATTAGGTTTATCCATAGTCCTCACTGGTCTACGGCTCATAAGCGTTAGTTATTTTTAGTTCTAGCAGCAGTCCAACCCAAAGCTGGATGCTGAACTGAATCTTTACTTAAGTCCCTCAGCTTTGACCTGGTCCAGACCGGGTCCATCAAAGCAGAAAACCCTCAGCCGGGCCGAGCGGGCTCGGGGATTTTGGGCAAGCTCTTTATCACTCGCCGTAATCCCCTTTCTGGGCTGGGCTTGGCCCAAAGGTAAGCGGCCACACTGGCAAACTGGGAAAGTCGGTGGACATGTACACGGATCTTCCCATTTTCGCATGGCCTGTTTAACCAGGCGGTCTTCCAGAGAGTGGAAGCTAATGACCAAGAGTTTACCCTGAGGCAGCATGAGCAAGGGAATCTGGTCTAAAAAACGTTCCAGCTCCCCGAGTTCGTCATTCACCGCAATGCGCAGGGCCTGAAAGCTGCGTTTGGCCGGATGCTGTTTTTCACGCCGGGCCTGGTTGGGTATAGCTTTATAAATTACCTCCACCAATTCTTGGGTCCGGGTTAAAGGCTTACGCGCTCTGGCTTGGACAATAGCTGCAGCGATGCGGCGGGCGTAGCGTTCTTCACCGTAGTCCCAGAGGATTTTGCTGAGCTCCACTTCTGAAGCTTGAGCCAAAAGCTCTTGGGCGCTTATGCCTTTACTCTCATCCATCCGCATATCCAAAGGCCCATCTTCCATGTAGGAAAAGCCCCGTTGGGGGAGATCAAGTTGAGCAGAAGACACGCCGATGTCTAGCAAGGCACCGTCTAAGCCTTCTACCCCTAGTCTCTTAAGTACGGCAGTCACATGCCCGAAGGTCTCTTGGACAATATCCAGCTGGGCCGGAGACTTAAGTTTTTCAAGTTGCTTTTGCCCTTCTGCGATTGCCATGGCATCTCGGTCTAGACAAATTAAATGGCCCTGAGGGCCTAAGCAGCGCAGAATTGCTGAGGAGTGGCCACCACCGCCGAGGGTCCCATCCAGATAGGTTCCCTCTTTACGGGGATTAAGGGCAGACATGCATTCCTCTAAGAGGACTGGCAGATGATAGCTGTTAGAGTCCTTTGACATCGAAGCGGCTCAAATCTAACTCACTGAGTTTTTTGCCCTGATCCTTCGTGCTTTCGTAGAAGTCCCGGGCACAAATTTCTACCTTATCGAACATGTCAATAAAACAAATCTCTCCGCCTGCTTCCACACCAATGCTGGCCCAGAGCTCATCCGGCAAGCTGATGCGGCCTTGATTATCTAAATCACAGGCAACGGCCGAACCTAAAAAGTCCCGCCTAAATTGGCGAAATTCCGGGTCTGTACCAGATTGCTCACTGAGTTGGTCTAGGATGCCTTGGAATTGCTGAGAAGAGTAAGCAGAAAGATAGCCTTCATCAAGGCTAGGGGCCACATAGAGGGTGCCATCCAAATTATTGCGCACACGAGCAGGTACGATCACTCTGCCCTTGGCATCAATTGTATGGATGTAACGCGCCATAAACCCTAGCTCCTCCTTTACCTGCCATTATACACCACTTAATATATATATTGCACCACTTCTCCCCACTTCTCTGCATTTTAGCTTAGAGCCCCACCCTTTTCAAGGCAGAATTCCTCGGAGCTAGTTCCGGGTAAACGAAAAAAGTCCCCACCAGGGGGACTTTTACAGCACAAGCTTCGTATCTTTAAATTAAGGACAAAAATTCTAGGTCACTTAGCCAAGGGCCACATCCAAAATCATCATGATGCTAAAGCCTACCGCAAAGCTGAGGGTGCCAATATTTGAGTGGCTGCCCTGGGCCATTTCGGGTATCAGTTCTTCCACTACCACATAAATCATCGCACCAGCGGCAAAGCCCAAAAAATAAGGAAGCAGCGGGACTAGGAGCTCCGCTAGCAGGATAGTAATGAGAGCTGCCAAGGGCTCCACGATGCCAGAGCCCACTCCACCCATAAAAGCCTTGAACTTGCTTTGGCCGGCCGCCCGCAGGGGCAGGGAGACAATAGCTCCTTCCGGGAAGTTCTGAATGGCAATGCCCAGGGAAAGCGTAAGGGCTGCGGCTGCGCTCATGCCCTTTTCACCAGTCAGATAGCCTGCATAAACTACGCCTACAGCCATACCCTCGGGTATGTTGTGGAGGACTACGGCAAAAAGCATCATGGTAGTGCGTTTGAAGTCGGTCTTTGGCCCCTCCACATCATTAGTCATAACGTGCAAGTGGGGAATTACATGGTCCAAGAGCAGGAGGAATAAGATACCCAGCCAAAAACCCACCGCTCCAGGTACAAAAGACCATTTGCCCCAAGCTTGGGCCTGCTCGAAGGAAGGAATTAAGAGGCTCCACACAGATGCCGCGAACATCACCCCCGCAGCAAAGCCGGAAAGGCTTTTTAAGGTATGGTCGTTAATCTCATCCTTCAGGAAAAAGACCATGGCTGCGCCGGCAGAAGTGCCAATCAGGGGAATCATCAAGCCCCAAAATACTTCACTAGACATAGCTAAACTCCGATCTGTTGCAAAGAATAAGCAGTTTAAGCACCGAGTGCTTAACTGGTAAAGTGTTTATATTCCATGGATATATTAAGCATCAGGCCCAAGGAGAGAAAGTTCATCACCATAGATGTCCCGCCCGAACTAATAAAGGGCAAAGGAATGCCGGTGATGGGCAAGAGCCCAACATTCATACCCATGTTTTCAATAAAGTGAAAGGACTGGCTGGCAGCCAGGGCCACGAGCAAGTAGGAAGATGCGTAGTCTATTTCCTGGACTTTGTAGGCCAAGTAAAAGGCCCGGCTCAAGAAGATTATGATGAGGATCAGGAGGCTGGTCGTGCCAATCAGACCCAGGTACTCAGAAATTGCTGAGTAAATGAAGTCTGACTCCTTAACCGGCACGTAGACGTCCAAGCCGGAGTTATTGCCCGAGATACCACCCGAGGCAATCGCCTGAACAGCTTGCTCCAAGTGATAACTTTCCGCGATATCCTGGCTGGGGAAAATCAAGGCCAAAATACGGTTCTTCATGTAAGGAGAAAAAGAGAAGGACCATAGTAAGGCGAAGGCTCCCACAGAAGCGCCGGCCAAGCCCAAGATGTATTTCCAATCCAGGCCCCAAACAAAGATGGTGGTTAAGAGCATTACGGCAATAACTAGGGTAGTACCAAAGTCGGGTTCTTTATAAATAAGGAACATGGGGAGGCCATAAATCAGGGCTACACTTACAAAGCCCCGCTGTAAGTCCAAGTCGCCTGTCTTCATGCGGCCAAAAAAGTCAGACGCCAACATGGCTATGCCAATTTTGGCCAATTCAGAGGGTTGGAAAGATCCAATAAAAGGCAAGATGATCCACGAATCTGCTCCGGTAAGCTCGGCCAGAGAGTAGTTATCAACTTTTACATAAATCAGGAGCAGGATAGAGAGACCGTACACCAGCCAAGACAAAAGCCGGAGAGTAGGCCTGTCTATAAGGCAAATAAGCAGGGATAGAAACAGACCCAAAGCGGCTGCTCCCAGCTGCTTTAAGAAATTGCCCGGATAGGACCCTGCCCCATAGCCGGCCTGCAAGACCATATTAAGCACCACTAGGCCAATGGTGGTCAGGAGGAGGACAGGGATAAGCAGGAGATAATCCATGTCCTCAAAGAAACGTTCGGATCTACTTTTTAAGCGTGGTCTGTACATAGCTCCCTAGGCATCTGCCTGTTTGTCCTCTTGGTCAGCAGCTGGCCAGCCCGGGCGGTCAAAAGCGGATACCAGGTCGCCTTCTGACTTACGCGCCCGGCGGTAATTGATTACCAGATAAACCAAGGCTGTAAGGAACATAAGCATGGACAATAACTGGGAGACCCGGATTTCGCTGCTGCCGATAAAGAGTGAGTCTGTGCGCAGGCCTTCTGTAAAGTAACGCAGGATGCCATAGGTGGCTAAGTACCAGGCCGTAGTTTCACCGGAAATCTTGCTGTGCGACCGGATGCGCAGCAAAAGTACGAAAATCAAAATATTGCCAAGACTTTCATAGAGGAAGGTGGGATGGACAGGACTATTGGCGTAGGGATAGTTGATAGCCTGCAGATAATGGCGGGTGCCTTCAGAAATCATACCCCAGGGCCGATCAGTATAGACACCGAAGGCTTCCTGATTGAAGAAGTTGCCCCAGCGGCCAATTGCCTGGCCTAGGGCCAAGTAGGGTACAAAAAAGTCCATGAGATGGCGTAATTTGATTTTTTTCGCCCGGCCAACGAGGAAGAAGGCCAAAATTCCGGCCAAAACTCCTCCGTAAAAGGCTAGACCACCATCACGCAAGTCGAAGATGCGCAAGAGGTTATCGGCATATTTCTCCCAGGAAAAGGCTACATAATAAAGGCGCGACCCCACCACAGATAAGGGAATGGTCGCAAGAAAAATGTCTAAGATATCGTCTTTAGATAAGTTATAGCGTTCCGCCTGGCGGAGGGCCAAAAGCAGAGCCACCAGAAAGCCCATGGCATATAGGACTCCATACCAGTAAATCGTTAGGGTCTTGCCAAAAAGCTGAAGTTCAAAGGCAATGCGGGAGATCTCTAAGTTGTAGATCCCTAAACCAGGGAAAGAAACTTTAAATTCTGTAGGCATAATAACTCCTTTAGCCAAAGGCTCGTGTCCTTAGTTTACCATGCGGCTAGCAGGTCGGAGCAGAAGATACGCCCTCCCCCTTAGTTAGCAGCCAAGGAGGCATGGGCCTTACGTGCGGCGGCAATATCCTTCTGGACCTGGCTTTGCAGGTCCTCCAGACTGGCAAACTTTTGTTCCGGACGCAGGAAATCCAAATAGTCTACCCGAATATCTTCCCCATACTGGGGATAATCTTCGCCTAAGAGGAAGGACTCGGAAAGCATGGGGGCATCATCTTCTACCGTAGGTCTCGTACCTACACTAGTAACGGCCTCATGGCTTTGGCCTTGCCAGCAGACTCTGCTCAGATATACTCCCCTGGCCAAGCTCACTTTTTCCGTGGGCGGTACCACATTGAGGGTGGGGAAGCCTAAACGCCGTCCCAGCTTTTGCCCTTGTACTACCTGAGCATGATGGCAGAAGGGGCGGCCTAAAAGAAAACTGGCCTGCTTCACCTCTCCAGCCTGCAGGAGCTGGCGGATGAGGCTTGAAGATACCACTTGGCCTCGCCATAAATAATCCTCAACCACCGTCAAATTAATGCCATGTTCCCGGCAAAACTCCTTGAGGCAGGGCACCTTGCCCTGGGCTCCTCGTCCAAAGCTATAGTCCTCACCTACCACCAGGGCTTGTGCCTGAAGCTGGTGAACAATGTACTTTTCCAAAAAGTCCAAGGGGTTCATCTGGACGAGGTCAGGGGTGAGGGGTAAGGCAAAGATTTCCTCCGCGCCCTTTTCTGCCAGACTGCGATAGCGCTCCTCTTTGGTCTGAATCAGACCCAGATAATTGGGTCTGCGAAAGACCGCCGCGGGAGCCTCCGAAAAAGTCAGGACAGCAGGTGTCAAATCCTGGTCTTCTGCCTGCATCGACATATGCAGCAGTAACTGCTGGTGTCCCCTGTGGACACCGTCAAAAAAGCCTAAGGCCAAGACTCTCGGGGTAGAGGCCTGTGAAGTAAAGTTAAGCTCTTGATAAATCTTCATGGGAAGCAAACACCCTCATACTCTTAACGTAATAGCCCTGAGGACCAGCAAAGACCTGGCCCATAGCCAACATTTGATCCCGATAAAGCAAAACCAGCTGGGCAGAAAAATCTGCATCTGCCGTCTGAGGCAAGGCTTCAGCTCCTTCTCCTAGACAAGCCGCGAGGTCTGCGCGAGAGATATCCAGAATCTTGCCCTGGGTCAGAGCTAAAGCTTGGTCAGTATTTAGGGACCATTGAGGCCAGGCAGGAAAGGCCGCTTTTAGAGGCCGGATAAAGCTTAGCTCTTGCAGCTTGCTTTTTGTAGCCATGGCATCCTTACCACACGACCTCCATATCTCGAATAGCTGCTCGGTGCTTGGCGCGTAAGCCAGGTCAAAAGGGCCGCACTGCACGCGGCAAAGGCCTTCGCAATAAGCGTGAATACCCAAGTCTTCGCCGAGGTCATCTATCCAGGTCCGAATGTAGGTTCCCTTAGACACCTGGAGTTTGGCATAAAAGAAATAGGAAGCTGAGGGACTGAGGTCTGGCCGCGTGAGATAAGCATGTTTAGAAGCAAAGCTGGACCAACTTGACCGGTCAAATAAAGCCCAATCTTGCAGCTTTACCTGGACCGGGCGAGACTCCCGTTCCACTTCCTTTCCCTCGCGCGCATAGGCATAAAGGGGGCGTCCCTGGTATTTAAGGGCGGAGTACATGGGCGGAACCTGGTCGAGCTGTCCCTGGTGCTTGGCTAATTTGTCTGCCATGCCTCCTGCCTGCAAGTCCGCAAAAACAGCAGCCAAGTGGTCAGGCTCTGACTGGGCGATAATCTGACCTTCCCGGTCTCCACTGTCCGTTCTGGTACCTAATACAGCTAACACCTCATAGGTTTTGTCATAGTCCTGCATGAACTGGATAGCCCCGGTGGCTCGCCCAAAGGCCACAGGTAAAACGCCTGTCGCAAAAGGATCTAAAGTGCCAGCATGGCCAATCCGTTTTAGTCCCAGGATCTTGCGCAAGCGTGAAACCACAGCAAAGGAGCTGAGGTTCAAGTCTTTATTTACAATGATCAGACCTTGGTCCTGCACACGCAGCCCTCCTAGGCTAAAGCGGCCTTGGCCTGCTCTACGACATAATGCACCGTATCGTAGATATCGCCTTCAATGGGCAAGGTAGCGCCCGATGCCCTGAGATGGCCGCCACCACCCAAACGTTGGGCAAAATCCGCCGCGTTGAAATCTTCAGAGGAGCGGATAGATAGACGCAAATCTGCCGAACCGTCCGGTTTTTCATCCTCCTGCATGAAGATGGCCAAATCGGTGCCCTTAATTTGCTTGAGCATGGAAGAGATATAGCCTAACTGGTCAGCCTCTACCGAACAGGCAAGCAACTCTCGCACCCGGAAAAAGCACCAAATCAGTCGGCCATTACAGTCCATTCTGGCCTTCATCAGGGCCAAGCCGCGGGCTCTCGCTTCCTCAATCGGAACCTGGCCAAAAGCACGTTCCGCAATAAAGTCTACTGGCACCCCCATAACTCTGAGGTCGGCCATTACCCGGTACGTGTCCGCCCCTGTATTAGAGTAGCGGAGGCCGCCCGTATCCAGGTAAATCCCCGTGGTCAAATTACTGGCCATGTCTAGGTCCAAAATGTCTTGGCCGGTGACTTCCTCTAAGCTTTGGATGAAAAAATAAACCATCTCCGCCGTAGAAGACCGGTCACTTTCAATGGCAAAGTGGGCACGGGGCTCCTCCTGCACCTGGTGGTGGTCCATGATGTACAGGTCCTGCGCCTTCTGCCAAAAGATTTCCCGTCCTCCGAGCCGACTTGCTTCGTGGCAGTCTAAAACAAAAAGGGTGTAGGAAGCGGGCAGGTCTTGCTCAGGTTCAAAGATTTCAATTTTCTCCAGACCTGGCATGAAGAAATAGAGGTCAGGAACTTTTTCATCCAAAAAGACCCGGGTTTGAAAGCCCAATTTTTCTAAGGCCCGGGACATTACGAGGCAGGAAGAAATGGCATCGCCGTCCGACCGCACATGGGGCATGATGCAGACCAGCCGATTCTTATCTTCTTGCGCCAGAAATAATTCGGCTAATTCCTTAATCGTCTGACTCATGGTCCTCTCTCCTCTGTGCCGCTAGTTTGGCGTTGCGGGCTGCATCCTCTGCCCTAACTTGATCAATCAAAGCAGACATGCGGTTGCCCCGCTCCAGAGATTCATCCAAAACAAAACGCAGGTCAGGAGCCACGCGGAGGTTAATTCCTTCCGCCACCCTGCTCCTTAAGAAGCCCTTAGCTTGATTTAGGCCTTCCATCATGTCTTGCTTTTCATCTTCATCGCCCAAGGTAGAGACATAGACAGTCGCCAAAGACAAATCGCGATTCATCTTGACCTCATTTACCGAGAGTAGATGGGGAATACGGGGATCATTAATTTCGCCGTAGAGGACCTCGATCAGGATACGTTGCACTTCACCGGCAACTCTTGCACTTCTATGTTGCATAGTTTGCTCTCTTTCACTCTTGGCCCTAACTTTAGCCTGGTAAAGTAAGGGACAGCCGGCTGGCTGCCCCTTACTCTAGCTTTATTTGCTTTCCAGTTTGGGCTTAACTTCTTTCATGTGGAAGGCTTCAATCACGTCGCCTACCAGGAGATCGTTATAGCGTTCGATGCTAAAGCCGCATTCGTAGCCTTGCTGGACTTCCTTCACGTCATCTTGGAAACGACGCAGTGAGGCCAGCTTGCCTTCGTGCAGGACGATACCGTCACGCACCACGCGTACTTGTACATTGCGGCGCAAGTTTCCGTCGGTGACATAGGCACCAGCAACTGTACCCACACCGGAAACCTTGTAAGTTTCGCGAACTTCCGCATGGCCCAGAACTTCTTCTTCATATACAGGCGCCAGCATACCAGTCAAGGCCTTCTTCACATCGTCAATGGCCTCATAGATGACCGAGTAGAGCCGGATTTGTACGTTACTCTCCTTGGCTAGGTCAGTGACTTGGTTAGTAGGACGAACGTTAAATCCGAGAATAATCGCATCCGAGACATCAGCCAGACGGATATCGGAAGCCGTGATGGAACCTACAGCGCTGTGGATGATCTTGACCGTGACTTCATCATTGGAGAGTTTTTCCAGCGATGTTGCCAAGGCCTGGATTGAACCTTGAACGTCAGCCTTAAGGATGATGTTGAGGTCCTTCATCTCGCCCTTACCCATCTGCTCGAAGAGGTTTTCCAGAGACAGCTTATTGGTTCTGGCCAATTCTCTCTCGCGCTCTTCGGCCTGACGGCGTTCTACCAGCGACCTGGCAAGTTTTTCATCTTCTACTTCATAGAAGATATCACCGGCCTGGGGTACCTCGGACAGACCCATGATTTCCACAGGTACCGAGGGGCCCGCCTCCTCAATCGGTTCATGGTGCTCGTTGAACATGGCACGCACATTACCCATCATGGTACCGACCACAACCGTATCACCCTGGCGGAGGGTACCCCGCTGAACCAAGAGGGTGGCAATAGGACCGCGGTTTTTATCCAGGCTGGCCTCAATAACTGTACCCTTGGCCTGACGGCCGGGGTTGGCCTTGAGCTCTAGGAGATCAGCAGTCAAAATGATCATTTCCAAGAGCTCTTCCATATTTTCACCGGTTTTAGCAGAGACCGGAACCATAGTGGTAGTTCCGCCCCAGTCGGCGTCTAGGAGGTCGTAAGCTGCCAGTTCCTGTTTAACCCGGTCCACATTGGCACCAGGTTTATCAATCTTGTTGATAGCTACGATGATTTCTGTGTTCGCAGCCTTAGCGTGGTTAATCGCTTCAATAGTTTGAGGCATGACCCCGTCATCGGCAGCGACTACCAGAACAGCTATATCCGTGACTTGAGCGCCGCGGGCCCGGATTGTGGTAAAGGCCTCGTGGCCAGGGGTATCCAAGAAGGTAATCTGCCGGCCGTGCACGTCTACCATATAGGCACCGATGTGCTGAGTAATACCGCCCGCTTCGCCTGCGGCGACACGGGAGCTGCGGATCCAGTCCAGAATAGAAGTTTTACCGTGGTCAACGTGACCCATAACTACCACTACAGGCGGTCTGGGCTTCAGGTCTTCTTCCTTGTCTTCGGAATCATCAAAGAGAATATCCTCGGCTTTAACTTCAACCTTCTGCTCGGCGGTAATCCCAAATTCTCCCGCGATAATGGCCGCGGTATCGAAGTCAATCTCTTGGTTTAAGGTCGCCATAACCCCAAAGGAGATCAACTTGGTAATAACCTCAGCTCCGGTCTTTTTCAAGATCTCCGCCAGCTCCTTAACCGTCATTGCGGCGGGGAGCTTAACCTCAGTAAGCTGGGCCGTCGCGGGAGCCGGTCCTTGGGCCGCGGTACGAGAACGACGGCGGCGGGCCCGGCGTACGGTTTCCTGGTCAAATTCCAGCTCTTCCTGGCTGCGCAAAGATGAACTGCGTTTAACTTTATCCTTTTGAGTTTTCTCTTTAAAGTTGCGGCGGTTGGCATCCTTTTGGACATTAAAGGCCGAGCTGTCAGGCATGGAGTTCATGCGCTTCTTCGGACGGGGCGACCGGTTGCGGCGCGGAGTCTCATCCTCATCCTTGTCCTTATCACCAAAGCTCTCGGTTCTGCGGCCCTTATTGTAGGGTGGCCGGTTGTTGGAGGGACGGCCATAGCTGGAACGTCCACCCTGGCCGCCACGCTGGCCTCCCCGATAGCTTTCTTCTTTAAAGGCGGGTGTAGAGGTATTCTTACCCACATAACTGCCAGATTGGGGGCGAATAATGGTCTTGCCAGCTCTCGCCATCCGCTCTTGGGCAGAGAGGATGATCCCCTGATCCGATTTAA
>CAYNNG010000004.1:11275-31542 GCA_964398655.1 uncultured Oscillospiraceae bacterium | reverse complement strand
CCAGCTCTCGCCATCCGCTCTTGGGCAGAGAGGATGATCCCCTGATCCGATTTAACCTTGGGCGCAGGAGCTGCGGGCTGCTCCGATTTAAGCTCGGGAGCAGGTTTAGCGGCCGGCTTAGGAGCCGATTTTGCTTCAGGCTTAACTGGCTGGAGAGCAGGTTTCTTTTCCCCCTGAGCCGGTTGAGCTGGCTTAGCAGGTACTTTTTCTGCTGGGGCAGCCGGCTTAGCCTCAACAGGCTCAGCGCTGGGCTTGGCAGGTGCCGGATTGGCTGACTTGGGCGCATGGGCCTTTACTGCAGGCTCAGCCTTAGCCGTGGCCGCTGGCTCTGCCACAGCTTCTTGAGCGGGGTTAGGCGTGGGCTGGCTCACAGGAGCCTCTGCTTTTTCTACCTTGGGCGCAGGAGCTTCTGCTGCCGGAGCAGGCTGGGCAGGCTCCGCCTTCTGGGGCTGAGGCTCAACCTTTTCCGACTTTACGCTAGGGGCGGGATTTGCCGCTGCAGGAGGAGCAGAAATTTTCTCCTCCTTGGCCTGGCTGGTCTCCGGGGCTGCAGGCGCGGGCTCTGATCCAGCTTCAGTTTCCTTGGGCTTAGCTGCTTTAGATTTAACCTTTTTAACAGCCGTAATTACACCCGTGATCATCTTTCCCGAGACACCTTGTACGGAGACCTGGGGGCCTTGGGGCAGCTCTTTAGCATCCGGCTGCGCATTTTCTTTACTTTTATCTTCCACCGGGGGTTTATCCTCTGAAGGCGGGGCGGCCGTCTCCTTGTCAGTTTTTTCCTCTTTAGGAGGCAGCTTGGCCTGCATCTGCTTCATTTCATCCTCATGGATAAAACCGGCTCTTAATCCAGAATCTGCTTCTTCGCGTCGCTTCATTATCGTACCTCCTAAGAGTTATTCTCTGTTAAATGCCGAGGCGGGTTGGAGCCCAAGAGGGCAGTCATGATGGCTTGGGCGAAGCCCTCATCCTGAATTCCGCACAGGGCTAAACGGGGTTTGCCCAAACAGTGGGCTAGTTCTTCTTTACTCAAAATCGCTAGGGTTTGCACAGGATGGTCCGCAAGGATCTGGCGAATCTTCCGCAGACTTGAAGGTCCCATATCGTTAGCCATAACCAGAAGCTTGACCGAACCCTGCTCAAGGCCGGCTTTCACAGCCTCAAAGCCTAGAACAGCCTGGCCAGCCTTGCGGGCCTGGCCTAAAAGCTTCTTCACCTTGCTGGTCTTGGGGTCCTCAGTCTGGCCCTGGTCCTTGCGCATGGCATGCAGGCCTTCCAAGATAGCCCTGCTTTCCGGCTCCAGTTTGAGCGGAGACCTCCCCTTGTTCTGGGTGCTTAGGACTTTTTCTAGGCAGGCATAGTCATGACACAGATATACTCCTCTGCCCTCCGACTTGGACTTAAGATCCAAGCGTGCCTTGCCATCTTTTTGGATGACAAAGCGTATGAGGTCTTTTTGAGGATAACGCTGGCGACAGACTGCACACATGCGTTCAACCGTTTTTTTCTTGTTCTGTCCTTGGGACATCCGTTAATCTAACCTCTTTGCAGTTTAGTTATCTTCGGGCTCTGTCTTTTCTGGTTCAGAATCATCTTGAATCAAGTCGTCTGATTCTGGAGCCTCTTGGTCTGTGACGTCTTGGCTTGTGACATCTTGGTCTGGGGCGTCTTGGTCTGAGACCTCCTGCTCCGTTTCGCTCTCTTCGTCATCTTCATCCGGGATGGCCTCATGGAAATGAGCCAAGAGCTGTTCCTCAATCATTTCGTGGTACTGGCTTTCAGACTTAATGTCAATTTTCCAGCCTGTGAGTTTGGCGGCCAGGCGGGCATTCTGTCCTTCACGGCCAATGGCCAGAGATAGCTGGTGGTCAGGCACGACCACAGAGGCAGCCATCTCATCCTCATATACCACAACCTGGACTACCCGGGCTGGTGACAAGGCATTGGACAGGTAGACCATAAGGTCGGGATCCCATTCAATAATGTCAATTTTTTCACCATTCAGCTCGTTAATTACGGCTTGCACCCGCATGCCGCGTTGGCCAACACAGGCGCCCACCGCATCCACATTAGGATCGTTGGAAACTACTGCCATCTTGGTGCGGGAGCCGCCCTCACGGGCAATCGCGACAATTTCCACAACACCCGACGCAATCTCCGGTACTTCCTGTTCAAAGAGCCGGCGCACCAGGTTGGGGTGAGAGCGCGAAACGTAGACCACCGGGCGAGACCGGCGCTCGTCTACCTTGAGGATATAGAAACGCATACGCTGGTTAAAGTCGTAGTTGTCCAAACGGGATTGCTCACGCTTGGGCAGCACGGCATCCGCGCGGCCAATATCTACAATTACCTCGCGGTGGTCGCGTCTTTGCACTACGCCGTAGCAAAGCTCGCCGATCCGCTCACTAAATTCATTTAAAATACGTTCACTCTCAGCTTCGGTCAGGCGCTGGTTAATTACCGACTTGGCCGCCTGGGCAGCCAGCCTGCCCAACTGGTCTGTAGAAACGTTCATGGAGATCACGTCGCCGACCTCAAAGTCCGGGCTGTAGAGCTGGGCTTCAGCCAGGGCAATTTGCGATTCTGGATCGGTGACTTCTTCTACCACCTCTTTATGGATTTCTACGTGCATATCGCCGGTCTCTCGGTCTACGAAGCCAAAGATATTGTCATTGGACTTGGCAGCAGGAACCTCCCGCTTATAGGCAGAGACCAGGGCCTCTTCAATCGCGGTAAAAATTAATTCCGCATCTACGCCCCGTTCTTTTTCAATTAATTTTAAGGCTTCAATAAGTTCCGCGTTCATGCTTGCTTCTCCTTTAGATCCGTATCACTCTTTTGACTTGAGCCAGCTGGTCATATCCAAGTTCTAGCGTTTGTTGGTCAGGCAGTTCTACTACGATGCCTGTCTGGTCTGCTGACTGCAGCAGGCCGGTAAATTTTTTCAGCCCTTGGAGCTTTTGGTAGAGGCTGACCTCTATCTCCTCCCCTGTATGAAGGCTAAATTCCAAAGGGCTAGAAAGGGGGCGGTCAAGGCCGGGCGACTGGACTTCAAAGTAATCATGCTGGTTTTCGCCCCAGGCATCCAAGAGGGGATCGCAAACCATGGAAACGGCCTCACAGTCGTCAATAGTTACCCCTCCCCGCTTATCTATATAGAGGCGAAGGAAGCGTTTCTTATTCTCGTTGGTGAAGCGCAGGTCCACTAAAGCACAGTCCTGCTCAGCCACCACACTTTGCAAGCGAGTGAAAAGATCTTCTTCCTTGGCGTTGCGTTTTCCCTTGGCCATCCTTTCTCCTTCCAAAAAATAAGAGCGGGAAAACCCGCTCTCGAAGATTTTTCTAACGATAGCTTTACTAGTATAGCAAGCTATACCGCCTATTTCAAGGCTTTGCGCCTACTTTTTCAGGCTATCGCGGATTTCCTCCAATAAGAGAACCTCGTCTGACTTCGCTGCTGGTTCCTCAGGAGCAGCCTCCTCTTTCCTGCGCATCTGATTAAGGCCCTTGACCATAAGGAAAATGAACAAAGCGATGATCAAGAAATTGATAATCGTCTGGATGAGCGTCCCATAGTTTAGGGATACTTCAGGCTTAACTATTTCTCCACCCTCTACAACCGCCTGCTGTAAGACGATCTTTAAGTCTGTGAAGTCAACACCCGCTGTAAGGAAACCGATAATGGGCATAAGGATATCGTTAACCACCGAATTTACGATGGCCGCAAAGGCACCGCCGATTACGATACCAATGGCCATATCCATAACATTGCCTTTGGAAATGAACTCTTTAAATTCCTTAAACATTATTTCTTACTCCTAAATCAAAGATGAAATTAGTGGTGAATATTGAGATAAGGTGTGAGGTCGCTGGGCAGGGCTTCAGGATCATCACTAATAGTCAGGTAAACCTGAACCTCAAAGTTATGAGCTAGTTCATCCAGTGCTTTGACAAACTCCGTAAGGCCTTCGCTGCCTTCAACCTTAGCAATTTTATAAATACTATCTAAGAAGATATGAGAAATATCATAATCCTTGGCGATGACACCAGCGATAAAAGCTAAGACCTCGCCATAACCTTGGATGGGGAATTCTTCTACATCCACCAAGCGGACTGTATAAGGAACATGGCCATCAAAGCGTCTGCCTACTTCCAGACAAACTATATTATTATCTTCATTTTGGGAAAGTTCATTGATCATCTTCATGATAGCGGCAGTCTTCCCACCGCCTTTACGTCCTACGATTGCTTCAACCATATGGTGCACCCCTTTTCTCGCCCGGTTAGGGGCGGGTATTTGTTAAATTATATCAGAAAAACCACAGCCGCTAAAAGAGTGAATCTAACGCGGAACCGAAGCTTGGCTTGCAGCAGCCAGCCGCCCCTTAGGCATTAATATCATACAAGTCAACTTGCTGCTTTTCGAAATGGCAGAGCTGGGTAATGCCCAGTGAAGCCAGGTAACGCAGAGTTTCTGGGATCAAGCGCAAGTGTCTTTCCACACTGTGCGAGTCTGTAGTTAGGGTAAAGAACTGGCCCCCCATATCCCGATAGCGCAGCAGGATATCCCGGTCTGGCATGGCCTCTTCCAGGCTGTAGCCCTTACCGATCAAGGCTGCTACCGTTCCCGTATTAATTTCCAGGGCAATGCCCTCTGCAATAAGTTTGTCAAAAATCGCCTCAAACTCCCCCTCCAGTCCCTTAAAGTACATTTTGGACTTGGCCTGGGGCGCATAGCGACTAATGAAGTCATAGTGGGCCAGAACAGAGCTTTGTGGCAAGTTAGTAACCGCCTCCAGGATTGTGGCCAAATAGTTGCGGTACAAGGGCAGGAGACCATTCTCATAAAGGCCCTTGTCATCATAGGGATCGGCACCATATATTTGGTGGACGGAGCAAAGAAAGTAGTCAAAATCTTTTTGCATAAGCGCTCGGATTTGCTCAACGTATTGCTTTTGGTAGCCCAGCTCAATACCAATCGCAAAGGCTGGCTGCTTTTCACCCCTAGCGCGCCCTGCCTGGGCTTCGGCTAGGCTACGGCGATAGGGCCCGAAGGTCTTCAAATACCGGTCCGTATCAAAGGTCCACTCCCTACCCTCGCTCGTAAAACTACCCAAATCATAGTGGTCAGAAATACCAAAACCCAAGACCCCTGCATGGGCCATGCCAGAGGACAACTCTTCCCAGCTTTGAGCGGCATCGGGAGACCAGTCCACCAGGTGATTGTGTAAATCTATATACATTATAAGTGACTCCTTCCTCGACTCCTGAGAGCATCCTGCTAGGCAATAGACTCTTCTACTTTACCCTGAAAGTGTTCACTTGTGGCTAAAGGCAAAAATTCTCCCCAAGATGCCCATTATGCCAGCGGCAGCCCCTGCATTTTATAAGCAAATCCACAAATAAATGAGGCCTAGGGAGACCCAGGCCTAGAATAGAAGGGCAAATAGAAGGAGTATCCATACTTCAAGTATGAGCTGTGGTGTACTTAAGTAATAAGGGCTTCCAGGTAGCCTGGATTCAAAACGCGGAGGTCCATGCCATTAATCTCAATGACTTTTAAGGTCTCCAATTTCTTCAGTTCCTGATTGAGGGTACTGCGGTTTACGTGCAGAAGGTCTGCCAGCATCTCCTGAGTTGAGGGCATTTTATAGGCGTCTACCTGGTCCAGGTTCAATAGCCAGTAAGCTAGGCGCTGATTAACTCTGTTATATTGGGTAGAACGCAAAATCAGCTTATTAAAACAGGTATAGCGGGCAACGAAGCGAAGGACATTCTCCATAAAGACCGGATCCGACCTGATAATGGCTTCCAGATCAGCCAGAGGCAAAAAATAAACGTCTGAGCTATAAACCGTAAAGACGTTATAAGGAAAAACATGCACATCACCAAAGTGCAAATAAAGAGGAAAGCCGTCTCCCTCAAAGTAATAAGACGAGACAATCTCCTTGCCATCAATCATGAACTCGCAGACTTTCAGGCAGCCCTTTTTAATGATCATAAAATCTGAGAGGGCGGAACCCTGTTGCCGTACCAGTTCTTTGGCAGGGTAGGATAGCAAGGTAACGGGAAGCTGTCGAAGTTTACGAATACTTTCCGGGGAAATTGCACGGAAAATCTCAGACTCTAGAAAATTCTGCACGGAAAAAGTACCCCCTTTTGCAAACAGGCCAGTGCCGCTCGGCTTTTCTAGGCAAAAACCGAGCGGTTAGGATAAGATTGCATTCAGCTATATAGCATTACTCTTGCATTATATCATTTTAGCGATTTAAAAATAGTAGGCCTACTGATAGCAGTACCGAGTGCATCGACGGCCAGCTTGACCAGATCTTCGCGGACCGCCTCCTCACGTTCACCCAGGTCCGGATTTCCTACCGGGTAGGGAATCGCTACGGTTGGAACAATGCGGTTCGCGCCCACTGCTTCTGATATGGTTGTAATGGTCGCCATGTGGACAATGGGGATCCCGTACCTTTCAATTTCCTTAACGATCGTTGCGCCGCAACGTGTACAGGTTCCTCAGGTACTGGTCAGTATAGCTCCGCTTACTTCTGCGTTTTTCAGCTCCTGACCAATTTCCTGGCCAAAGGTCACGGAATTGGCTACTGCTGTTCCCGTGCCCGTTGTGGTATAAAAGTAAGGATAGACTTTGCCAATCACACCAGTTTTTTCCAAATGCCTGAGCAGGTCAAGCGGTGCAACGCGATCCGGCTTCTCATTCGCATAGACAGGATCATAGCCTCCATGGATCGTGCAGTATGTGCCTTGCAGCTGATCTAGCTTGTCCACATCGTACTTCAGCCATTTCTGGGCTGAGGCAGACTGTAATTTGTCAGGGTTCCCCAGGGGAACAATTCCGCCCGTGGTAATCAAGGCGATGGTAGCCGTGCTGAGATCGCTTATCGCCGAGGCAGGCTCTACCGCATCAAACTTGGGCATGGGGAGCTCTGTCACAAAAGGCTTGTTCTGCAGGCGAGCCAGCAGCATATCCACAGCCCTTTCCGCTCCAATTTTATCGCTGAATTCGGTTCTGCGATAGCCCTGCGCCAGATAGCCGTCGCGCTCAGGGGATAGGTCCTCTCCATCCAACACTTTTTGGGCAAGGGCTGCTAAATCCTTAAGTGCCCCACGCATGTGGGAAGAGGAGTCTGCCGTGGCAACAATCAGGCAATACTTGCGGGCCATCTCTACGCCAGGGTTTTCTTCATACATTCCGCTAATGGCGGGAATGGAAAGTTCGTGGGCTAACTCGGTCACGCCGGCGCAGGCCATGCCATAGCGGCCGGCATTAAAGGCTGGGCCTGCGATCAGCAGGTCTGGCCTAATTTCCTCCAGGGCAGAGCGGATGAAGTCATTGGCTGCATCCTTATTTTCGTTATAGTAGTTATCTCCACAAATTAGGGTGTGGGTAACTTCCGCATTTTTTAATTGTTTGGAAAACGCCGCAGCAGCTCCCACAGCCTTCGCCTCGAGATGAGGTGGGTAGTCTGCCTTATCCTCTCCGCCGATTTGCCCAAAAAATTGGTTTAAATAAAATACAACTTTTTTCATGTTAAGCTCCCTAATGCAGGCGGACGGTTAAATTGTGATAGCCAATTTCTGAGGTAGAGCCAATCACAGCGTTCAACTCGCAGGTAATAGAACCATCCGTTGGAGAATAGCTTCCCTCCCAGCCACCAGCGATATTAGAAATAGCCGCTATATTGCCCAGCACCGTATCCGCTTGTTCCAGATGAACGAGATGCGAAACATTCCCAGTCGAAATGACCGCTTTTGCTTCTTCTTTAGTATCTGTCAAGGGTTGGGAATCACCTAACCATCCGGTACATTCATCCGTGATGAGTACGGTCTGAATTTTGTGGTCTTCCAGACCTTTGGCAATCATGACCAAGTCAGAGTCGGGATTGCCATACCCTTCCTCCGAGACCACTGCCCCTTCAGCCCCTAACATCCGGCAGAGTTTTACGACATAGTCGCCCATCTTAAATTTGCCATCCATAGTAGTGAGTTCAGGAACCAAAATTTGTCCGATGAAGTTAAGGCTTTTGCCATGTTCCTTGTATAGTTCTTTGACCACACTGTTATTTTGATGTTGATAGGTCGTAATCTTGTCGCAGGCAGCCACACAGTTTCCGCTGATGACCGCACCATCTAGCTCTTCATTGGGATGAAGGAGGACGGGCAAGATTTTTTTGGCATCCGATCCATAGATATAGACGTCATGCAGCAAGCCCTGAGCAATCATCATTTGTACATAAATGACCCTGGGCAGACCTTTTAAGTCTTCTTGTTCTATACCGGGACCAGGCAGCTCAAAGGTTTCACATTCATCAACTTCTGCATCTTTCAGGGCCAGCGCCAGGTATTCAGACGCCTTGAGTCCTACGAGACGCGCACAGTATTCATGCTCATGTGGATCCAGTCCCGGTTCGACTGAAATATCAACCACCACATTTAAAGTTTTGGAGAAAGGTGTCCACTTAGCGCCCTCTCCCCACATATCAATTAACCCTTCCTGGAAGCCCACGATATCGCCTACGGTGACAACTGCGACATTTTTCATGACCTTGGTCACGCCTTCTCCGACCTGGAACGAATCCGTCGTAACACCAGGAAAACCCTGGGGACGGTCCACACGGTAGCGGGGCTCGATACAGTCTTTTACCGGGATGATACGGGTTTTATCTCCCGGCTTGGCTACATCAATCTTGACATCACGCACAAACTGAATTTTCTTCAATTCGTCGATCATCTCGTCTTTATTGAGGAAAAACACATGGTCAATGATTTGAGTAGTCTGTGAAAATTTGATATCTTTGATCAAACTATTTTGCACTTCTAACTTCATTTGAAATTTCCTCTTCTACATTCTGACAAGCTCTGCTGCCACAAATCATAGTCAATCATTTCGTAATCAACGCATGATCCTTTTTGGGGGTGGTTTGGCCTAACGGTGCGCCGGTATTGGTCGATCGCTTCGGCGATCAAAATCATGGATTGCTCTGATTTATCCGGGGCAAGGATAATACTGCGTACGGGCGCATAGAACATGCCAATCGAAGCAGGAAGTGGATGCGTTATCAACTTATAGCCATCGTAGACCAGGTCTCTTACCTTCAACAGCACATCGGCAAAATTGCCGTCGACCCAGGTACAAGAGCTTGTGTGATCTCTGACTAGGGGATTATTGCTGACAACCATCCACTCACTGTTCATGTTTAAGCTTTAATCTTTCTTTTTGTGATACTCTTCATAGCTCTTGGTGTAGGGCTTGGGCTTAATATAGCGTCCCTGTCCCCTTTCACCAACGAATTTGCCTCTTTCAGCCATCAATTTACCGCGCAGGTAGACCTTATCCGCGATGCCCTTCTTCTCGAATCCTTCATAAGCAGCATAGTCGGTTCCCTCATACTGGTCAGCCAGGGTAATCGTGCCACGATAAGTGGGATCAAAAATCAGGATATCAGCATCAGATCCGGGCAGCAAAGCGCCTTTTTGCGGGAAAATACCGCAAACCTTGGCAGGGTTGGTCATGCAGAGACGTACAAAGTCCTGACGGGTAATGCGGCCTTTTTCTACGCCCTGGGTCCAGACCATGTGCAGCCTGTCCTGCATGCCCGGAGCACCATTCGGGATTTTGGTGAAGTCATGTAAGCCGCGCTTCTTGGCTTCAAATCCACCCACTACTGCCGCATGGTCAGAGCTGATGGCCTGGAGTTCTCCATTCTGTACGGCCTTCCAGAGGACTTCTCCGTGGTCTTTGGTGCGCAGAGCCGGAGCGCAGACATATTTAGCACCTTCAAAATTGGGCTTTGCCAGGTAAGATTCATCCAGAACCAGATAATGGGTGCAGGTTTCGCCATAGACAGGGAGACCGCGTTCATGCGCTTCTTTAATGCGGCGGAAGGCACCTTTGGTGGTTACGTGCACCACGAACAAGGGGCAATCTGCTAATTCCGCCATATAAATGGCCCGGCTGGTCGCTTCATCTTCCACCAAGGGAGGTCTGGAGTAGGAATGGTTGATCGGGGCTTCGGCTCCTTGAGCGCGTAATTCCTTTTGCAGAATATCCACCAGGTCGCCATTTTCTGCGTGCACCATGATGGTAATACCGTACTTCTTGGCCTCCTGCATGCACTTGAAGATCAGATCATCCTCTACCATGAAGGGGGTGTACTTATAGGCCATGAACAATTTCAAATTGACGATACCTGCATCCACCATGTGGGGAATCTCGTCTAATACCTTATCTGAATTTTCCATGATCATGGCATGGAAAGAATAGTCGGGGCTGGCCTTGCCCACGGCATCTTCCTCATTATGCTTATGCAAGGATTCAATAACTCCCATACCTTTGTATTGAGGAGAAAAATCTACTAGTGTGGTAGTTCCGCCCACCAGTGCTGCGTGAGATGTTTCAAAAGAATATGAATCAAAAGGACCCATGTGAACATGCTCGTCCACACCACCAGGGAAAACATACTTCCCGGTGGCATCTACCACTTCATGTCCTTCCACAGGGATGTCCTTAGCAATGCTGACTATCTTTTCGCCTTCTACCAGGATATCCGAAATCCATTCAGCAGAATCCGACACGATTGTTCCATTCTTTATTAATAAACCCATATCAAACTCCTTCTGTTCCGCTGAATTTACATCTTTTCAGCCATAAAACCAATTCGTTGAAAGAAATAAGTGAAGCAATGATTCGCTTCACTTATTTCTAACGTTGGCACTTACGTGGTGTTTTTATTTATCAAATTTTCTCTCGTGTTTTCTGTATACGCTCGGGTCAATGCCTTCGAGGTATTTCACAACTCTGTCAACATCCCAAACATCACAGAATTTGGCTTCCATGTCGAAGAGATTCCACTCAATAACACCAGGTACGCGGTCACCGACCGTTCCGCGAGGAACCAGGGTCTTGAAGCCATAACCGGTAGAATCCATGACGGTGTGGCGAACGCAGGCGCAAGAGGTTGCACCCATGACGATGACAGTATCAACGCCCAAGAAGGTCAGGGTCTGTGCCAGGTGGGTTCCGAAGAAGTTAGAGGCATATTTCTTGTGGATAACGGGCTCTTCGGGCTGTGGTTTGAGTTTGGGATCAATCTCCATCCATTCACTTGGATCGGTTAAGGCGCTCATAGGAATCTTCTCATCCCAGCGGGGCAGGTCCCATTGTTTGGTTCCAGTATAACCGGTGGTGGTGTGGAAAATGGGAACACCCACTTTACGGCCGGCTTCCAGTACCTTCAGAGCATTAGCGCAGACCTCTTCGGATTTATCACAGGTAAAGGGGTGACCTTCACTCATCCAGGCCTTGGCCATGTCTACGGTGGTGATAGCGGGGGCAATACCTACACCCATCTCGCGCATAAATCCGCGCTCTTTGTAAATCTTCCTAGCTTCGTCAAATGCTTGCCTCAGTAGTTCCTCATTAAATCCATAGCTGTCAACAAATTTGAAATCAGGGTTCGTTTTCTTGGTCATAAATCTTTCCTCCATTCAGCATTCTTTCTTTTTTTAACGGTAGCATTGTCTTGGTGAAGCTCCGTTCATACCTTGTAAATCCTTCAACTGAGGACTTATCTTATCGAAATTATTGCACGTACCGATCAGTAAATATAGTTAGATCTACAACATTTCCCAAAAATTGTTAAAAGCTTTATGACTTTTGCCCGAAAATGAGCGCGCAGGTACCAATGGAGCAACTAATAATCCCAGGCGCCAAGCATGGCCATGGACCTATCCACAGGGGATCACGTCCAAAAAAAGGTTGGCAATGTAGCGTTATTGGCCTTTTGCCAACCTTTTAGGCCAAGGGTGGGCGGGATATGTTGGGAAATTCGATTGCTAGCAAAATTGCTACCAAAATTGCTACCAAAGATAAATTTATACGATCAATGTATAAAACCAAAAGCCCTGAAACCTAATGATTTCAGGGCTTTTGGCTTGGAGCCTGCTGACGGATTTGAACCCCCGACCTGCTGATTACAAATCAGCTGCTCTACCAACTGAGCTAAGCAGGCAAGTACTGAAACAGGGAGGCACGGGTGCTAACCATATTTCAGCTATATGGGCTGTTCTCACACAGCCGTAAGGGCAATTACGCGTTGTTTAATTTCTTCGCCAGCTGGGATTTCTTGCGGGAAGCCTTGTGCTTATGAATTAAGCCCTTGGCTACAGCTTGGTCCAGCTTGCGCTGCGTTTCTTGAGCCAGCTCAGCAGCATTATCCGCAGAAGCTTCGATAGCCTGCTCTGCCTTCTTTAGGCTGGTCTTAAGTTCACTCTTTTTGCTCTTAGAATAAGCGGCTTTTCTCTTGTCGCTATTCATACGCTTGATGGCTGATTTAATATTAGGCATTAGTCTCACCTCCTGCACCGATTTTTGGGTTTGCTGGGCAAACGCTAAAGTATGATAGCATTTGAAAGGCTGGCGTGCAAGCTATCCGAAAAATATACTCATAAAGCCTTTGTGTTCGCGGTAATCCTCCGTTTTCATCGCGAGAAAACGGTAGCCTGCCTCCTCTACCGCAGCTTTTATTTCGTCTTCAGGCAGTTCGTGGGGAGCGATAATCACCGTTTCCCCTTTCTCGTGAGAGGACTGGACCTGTTCAATGGGAAAATGGGTCTGTATGGCTTGGTTAACGTGCTTTTCACAATTCTCGCACATCATACCATCAATTTTAAGTGTAAGCTTTTTCAAGGTAAGTCTTCCTTTCGGATTAAATTTAGTTTAATTATATGTCTATTGAACCTGGCCGTCATGACATTTGTGACGCTATAGTTTAAAATAAGGAGACGAGTTATCCGCTGGCCTCAAGGCCCGGATCTATTTCCATGTATTCAAGCTAGGCTTTATCCTGAGTTCTAGCTTTATATAAAATTTATTGATTATTTTAGAAGGAAGTTATGACTAAGACGCAAAATAAGCAAGGAAAATCTCTGAAGAAAAACTCTAATACACCATCCAACACCAGCTCAGGTTCCGCAAAATCTGCTGCGGCCCAGTCAAGGCGCGATGCCAGTAAGGGACGGACCAAGGGTTCAAGCCCTAATACTCAGTTGAGCAGACAGGCCCCCCAGGCTAAAGGGAATAAGCAGCCTTATCAGGACTATAAGCCCCTGGCCCCTGGCAAACTGCGGATTATTCCTCTGGGCGGCATGCGGGAGATCGGGAAAAATATGACCGCTTTGGAGTACGGTGATGACCTCATCGTAGTAGATGTAGGCATGGCCTTCCCCGACGAAGATACGCCTGGTATTGACAGCATCATTCCCGATTTTACTTATGTCCGCAAAAGAGCCCATAAACTCAGAGGAGTTTTTCTCACTCACGGCCACGAGGACCACATTGGAGCTATCGCCTGGTTTATGCGAGAGTTCTCCTGCCCGATCTACGGCGGCCCCTTGACCATCAAATTAGCTAACAACAAATTTCTGGACCAGGACCGGGGAGGCTCTAGCAAAAACGCGAAGAATGATTCCCGCTTTAAGGTGGTAGAGCCAGGAGATACGGTGCAGGCTGGTGC
Source organism: uncultured Oscillospiraceae bacterium (assembly GCA_964398655.1). Classification (GTDB taxonomy): domain Bacteria; phylum Bacillota; class Clostridia; order Saccharofermentanales; family DTU023; genus SFFI01. Next base: position 18,007 of record CAYNNG010000004.1, on the reverse strand, counting down.
CTTCCGTGTGGAGTTTATTCATGTAAACCACTCCATCGCGGATGCCTGCGCCCTGGCCATCAAGACGCCTCTAGGCACCATCGTTCATTCTGGTGACTTCAAGGTGGACTTTACACCGCCTACCGGAACCCCCATTGACCTCAATCGCTTTGCGGAATTAGGAGATGAGGGTGTTCTGGCCCTAATCATGGAATCTACGAATGTAGAAAGGCCTGGCCTTACCCCGTCTGAGACCATGGTGGGCAAAACCTTCGCCGACCTCTTTTCTCAGATCAAGGGACGGATCTTTGTCGCCACCTTCTCTTCCAATGTTTTCCGGGTCCAGCAAATCATCTCGGCAGCAGAAGCACATAACCGCAAATTTGTCATTTTGGGTTACTCCATGAACAAGGTGTTTGAAGCGGCTGACTCTCTAGGCTACATTCACTACAAGCCAGATTCTAAAATTGAAACCTGGGACGCTAAACGTTTCCCGGACGAGCAGCTGGTTTACATCACCACCGGCTCGCAGGGCGAGCCCATGGCGGCACTTTCCCGCATGGCTTTCTCCGAGCATAAGCAGGTGAACATCAAAAAAGGTGACACCGTTATCCTCTCCTCGTCCGCTATCCCCGGCAATGAAAAGTCTATCTACCGGGTCATCAATGAATTGTTTAAGATTGGGGCTGAGGTAATTTACGAATCCTTAGCAGATATTCATGTGTCTGGCCACGCCTACCGAGGTGAGCTGGAACTCATGCTCAATCTTTGCAAGCCCCAGTATTTCATCCCTGCCCACGGCGAGTATCGTCACCTGCATAAAAACGCAGAGTTGGCCAAGAAGCAGGGTCTCACAGAAGACAGAATCTTTATTCTCAGTAACGGAGACGTCTTGGATCTAGACCGCAAGTCCGCAGCCATTACGGACTTTATTGAAGAGTCGGCAGGTGTCCTCATTGACGGTTCCGGTGTGGGCGATGTGGACCAGATGGTCCTGCGGGAGCGCAAGCTCCTGGCGGATGACGGAGTTGTTTCCTGCGCTATGGTGGTAAACAGCCGCAAGAATGTTTTAGCGGCGGAACCTGAAATTCAAGCTCTAGGTCTCATGTACGCGGAGGATGACGATACCCTGGTGCGCGAAATCACCCAGAAAATAGAGCAGTACGCCTCCGTCGCGCAAAAGCGCCAGAATAGCCTGGCCCAGGCCTTACGGCAAAACCAGCTGCGCGACCAAATTTCCAGTCAAATCTATAAGGTAACCAAGCGGCGACCCATGGTGATTATCTCCGTGATTGATATTTAAGTTTCCATTGCTTTGTCCAAGTACTCAGTAAATAACTAGAGCCAGCCTCAGGCCTGAGGCTGGCTCTAGTTTTAGTTTAAGAAGACCCAAAGCTAAGCTGAAACTTCTATGCTAGGTTTCTCTTTTTAGGCTCCCCTTTCGATGCCAATTACGCCTTCAATTTGTTGTATGCGTTGGCACAAACGCTCCAGGGTGGCCTGATCGGGGACCTCAATCAGCATCTGCAGGCGGGCGTTGGCGGGACCGCCTGAATACATGCGGCCCGTGATAATGGGGATCTGCTCTTCCGATATGGTACCTGTAACATCCGCGAGGAGTTTTTTGCGGTCGCGGGCGTGGATGGTCAGCATGACCTCAAACTTACTGTCGTCTCTTTCGTCGCCCCAGGACACTTCAATCAAGCGGGAGGCGCGCTCGGCATCCTTGCTGGACTTGGCCGCCAGCTTTTCAATGGACTTAATATTGTGGCAGTCCGTCCGGTGGACCGTAACGCCCTTGCCTCGGGTAATAAAGCCAACAATATCATCGCCCGGCAAGGGGTTGCAGCACTTAGCCAGGTTGACCAGGCAGTTGGACATGCCCCGGACGCGGATTCCATGCTGGCCTACCTTGCGTTTGCGGTTATTATCGTCGTGCAGGATATTGCCATGGTCAGCCCTGAGCAGGTCTTCCTCGCTGAGCCGGTTCTCTGGCAGTTTTACAATATTGCCGTGTTCTGATACATAATAGCCCAGCGCCTGTCTAGCTTCCGGGCTGATACCGCGAATATAGGAATCCCGGAGTCTGGGGAAAATACGGTTAATCGATACCCCGCCATAGCCCAGGCTGGCGTAGAGGTCATCCAAGTCCTTGAAAGAGTAGCGGTCTAAGGTCTCTTGAACATATTCTTTTCGCAGGAGGTCTTGGCTGAAGCCTTCTTTTTTTATCCGGCTGTCGAGAATATCCTTACCCCGGGCCACATTTTCCGACCGCATAGATTTCTTAAACCAGGCCCGGATCTTGTTTTTCGTGGAAGTCGCCTTAACCATAGACAGCCAGTCCCGGGAGGGACCCTTCAGGTTGTCCGAGGTGATAATTTCTACGATATCTCCGTTTTGCAGCTTGTAGTCCAGAGGGACCATTTGGCCATTGACCTTGGCCCCTGTGGTCCTGTGACCCACTTCACTGTGGATGTGGTAGGCAAAATCAATAGGTATGGAGCCCGCTGGCAGGGAGACTACATCACCGGCCGGGGTAAAGACGAAAACCTCATCTTCGATCAGGCCCTCTCTGAGGGAATCCAGATAGTCGGTGGCTTCTGACATATCAGAGGACCACTCTAAGAGCTGGCGGAGCCAGGTAAGCTTAACTTCCACTGAGTCCTGCTTGGAGGATACCCCCTCCTTATAACGCCAGTGGGCAGCAATACCATATTCCGCGACCCGGTGCATCTCTTCTGTGCGGATCTGGACTTCAAAGGGTACGGCATGAGGTCCAATTACTGTCGTGTGCAAGGACTGGTAACCATTATTTTTGGGCATGGCGATATAGTCCTTGAACCGCCCAGGCAGGGGGTTATACATCTCATGCACCATGCCAAGCACGGCGTAGCAGTCTCCTACAGTAGGGACAATAATGCGGCAGGCCATGAGGTCATAGATCTCATCGATTGTTTTGTGCTGGGCCTTCATCTTCTTATAGATGGAGTAAAAGTGCTTGGGCCTAGCCTCAATCTCCGCCTTGATATTCATCTCCGCGATACGATTATTGAGGTCGACCACAATTTTCTCCAGGAAGGCCTCACGATCCGCCCGATTGTGGGCAATCGCCGCGACCAGGTCGTAGTAGCCCTCGGGGTCAATATAGCGCAGGCAGAGGTCCTCCAGCTCCCACTTGATCTTGTAAATACCCAGTCGGTGGGCCAGGGGGGCATAAATTTCCAGGGTTTCCCGGGAGATTTCCTGCTGGCGGTCAGGCTTTTTATATTTCATGGTCCGCATGTTGTGGAGCCGGTCAGCAAGTTTGATTAAGACTACTCGGATATCCTTGGCCATGGCCAGGAACATTTTGCGGAAGTTTTGAGCCTGGGCCTCTTCCTTAGATGAATAATTAATTTTACCTAACTTGGTGACCCCATCTACCAGCATAGCTACATGGTCGCCAAAGGCCTCCGAAATATCCTCCAGCGTGAGGTCTGTGTCCTCAACCGTATCGTGGAGCAGGGCGGCCACCAGGGTTTCCTTATCTACCCGGAGCTCACTGAGGATTTCAGTCACCGCCAGAGGATGGACAATATAGGGCTCACCCGTGGCCCGGAACTGGTGCGAGTGGGCCTGGCGGGCGGTTTCGTAGGCCCGGTAGATAACGGCCGTATCTTCATCGCCTGAATAGGAGACATAGAGCTCGACAATATTGTCGACCCGGCTGAGATAGGTCTCATACATGCTGTCTAAATCAGTTTTCTCTGTCTTCATGCTTCAAGACCTCCTTCGGCGGCTAAACGCTGCCAACTAACTTGCGAGCTAAGTGTAGGCCTCGCGGTTTGGGTCAGGGCAGTTATGCGGAGCCGGCCTCCGGGGCGGGAGGCTAGCTTAATAAGTTCAGCCTCCGCCAAAATGGCCAAGGCAACCCGGCAGGCAAAGGCGGAAAAGTTCAAACTCTGCTTGCGCTGGAAGGCGCGGGCCAAGTAAGCGGGGTAAATCAAAATACTTTCTTGATGCTGGAGCAAATCGTCCAAGTAGAGCCAAAAACGTCCTATAGCTTTAGTGGGTAGGCAGAGGCAGGGCTGGTCAGGGCTGCCGGGATCTGTTAGTTCTTCCAAGGGAGTGCCAGCCAGCCACATGTGAGCAAACTGATCTTGGGCTCGGTAGAGTTGCAGGTCAGCCTGGCCAGGCCGCATGTCAAGAATTTGCAGCTGGAGAGAGCTTCTCCCCTTCCAGGTATGCTCTTGCAAATCGGCCAAGACGTCCACCCGGTCTCCTGCCCGGTACAGGTCAACCCAATCTCCCTTGCGGAAGGCAATACCACGGATTTCTCGGCCGTCGTTCAAGCGGAGGACGGGACTTAAATGCGAGCCGTCACCAATCCGCCGCATGCTTTGTACAGTCAGATCATGGAGGAGGAAAATGGGCTTTTCATTCGCATTACCAAAGGGGGCAAAGCGCTGCAGGAGAGCAAGACAGTCCTCATTGATCAGCTGATGGTCAAGTCCCGCGAAGGCCGTAAGCCCTGGTTCATCCACCAGGTCTTTTGCATGGTCCGCAGTGTAGGCTCTTACGGCCGCGGCAAAGTCTGGGTAGTTCTCCGGCAAGAGCGTAACGCCCGCTGCCTGGCGGTGGCCGCCCACACTTTCACAATAGGAGCTAGCCGACCGCAGGGCAGATAAGATATCAAAGTTCCCTACCGTACGGGCAGATCCTCGGTACTCCCCGCCCGTACCGCCAAAGCAGACCGTAGGACGGTTAAACTCCTCCGCCAAACGCGCGGCAATAATCCCGATAACTCCCGGATGCCAGGACGGGTCAGCCACCAAGAGGATATGTTCCCTGTCTTCCGCACTCTGGGCTCTGATTTGAGCGCGCGCGGCCTGCAGGATTTCGGCTTCTATGCTGCAGCGTCCGGTATTCAGGCCCTCTATTTCATCTAAGAGACCGTCTATCTCCAGTGGGTCCTCGGAGAGCAAGAGCTGGATAGCGGGGTCAGTGTTATTCAGACGGCCCGCCGCATTGATGCGGGAGGCAACAGAAAAGGCTAAAAATTCCGCATCCACGCGGCCTTCCGGCCGCAGCCGCTGAACCAGCTTTTGCAGGCCCAAGGGGGCTGAGGAGCTGAAAGCTTGAAGGCCTAAACTCACAATGACCCGGTTCTCACCGAGGAGGGGCATGGAGTCCGCGATGGTACCCAAGGCGGCCAAAGCCAGCCAGGGACGCGGGTCGGTTTGCAGACCTAGTTTCTGATCCAGGGCACGGGCCAGCTGCAAGGCCACGCCCACCCCTGCCAAATCCTTAAAGGGATAGTGCTCACCAGGCCGGTGGGGGTTCAGGAAGGCTAGGGCCTGCGGGCCCTTCTCCGGCACCTGGTGGTGGTCTGTAACGATAACCGGCAGACCGGCCTGCATCAACTGGCTAACCTCAGCCTGGGCAGAAGAGCCATTGTCCACAGTAATCAGGAGATCAGGTTGATCGGCCAAAATCTGGGAGACAGCCAGGTCATTTAAGCCGTAGCCCGCGCCTAGACGGCTAGGCAGGCTGTAAGAAGTATGTATACCCAGGCTACGGAAATAGTTAACTAGGAGGGCTGTAGAGGAAATACCATCACAGTCATAATCTCCATAGATATGGATACGGCCGCCCTGAGCTCTAACCTCAGAGATCAGCTCTGTGGCTAAGGCCATATCTTGGAAAAGGAAGGGGTCGTGTAAATCACTATATTGAGGCTCGAAAAATTCCGCCTGGTCCGCAGAGGTGATTGTTTGACGTGCCAGAAGCAGGTCTTCCAAGTCCTTAAAGTTTGTCACTTGGAGGTCATTTTCCATTTGCCAATCTTTATAATTTAAGTGATTCATGCTTCCTGGTATCCAGTATTTTGCGTTTTACTCCTGAGGATTAGTCTTATTGCGAATTATTATACAATAGAAAAAAGGCCGGGGGCGTTTAACCCTCAGCCTTTTAATCATCTAAAAGTTAAAGCCAACTTAGCGCTTGCGCTTACGGGCGGCTTCAGACTTCTTCTTACGCTTGACACTAGGCTTTTCATAGTGAGCGCGTTTGCGGACTTCTGCCAAGATGCCGGAGCGTGCGCAACTGCGTTTGAAACGTCTTAAGGCGCTATCAAGGGATTCATTCTCTTTGACGCGGATTTCTGCCACTCTTTTTCACTCCCCTCGCAACGGATTTAGTCCTGTTAAAGTACATCGAGCTCGCTCAATGCCGAAGGCCAGTATAAGTCATCGCTTAGTTTTCTGCAAGTGGCCACTCAACCAAGCCCCGTTTCTGGCCTTGGTCGTAGAGCACAAATTCCTGGGTGTGATCACCTAGGTCGGCCACGACGCCATGTTCACCTTTACGCAAGGCACCAATCCATGGATAGATGTCACTTTCGCCCAAAAATTGGAAGCCGAAACCCTGCCAGGCGTGGGCAGAAATCCTCATGCCCTCAGGCAGAAGTCCCACAATAAAGACCAAGTCGCGTCCCTCGCCGAAGTAGTCAATAAAGTAAGCGTCACGAAAGGGGTCGCCAAATTGGGAGCCGGTCCACTTGGCATAAAGGCCGTCATCGTGGAAGTAAAAAAGAAGGGCCGGTTAAGGACTTCCGGAAAATAAGTGGTGGATTTCTTCACCTTGAGAAAGAGTTCCGGAATCTCATCACCGTCTAGGTCGCACAGGTCTAGTCCCTGAGGATCTAGGAGGGTCATGTCCTTGGCATAGAGGCGGTCAGAGTGAACTATTTTCTGGTCCCCGGAAGCCGCCTCA
>CAYNNG010000004.1:8601-11175 GCA_964398655.1 uncultured Oscillospiraceae bacterium | reverse complement strand
CTTGGCATAGAGGCGGTCAGAGTGAACTATTTTCTGGTCCCCGGAAGCCGCCTCAAATAGTCGGTCGACGAAGAGCCAGGCTCTACCGTCTTTCCGAGCAATCCGCACCTGTTCCAGGCTACCATCTCCATCCAGGTCAGCGGTTAACTCTTGTTGATCAGCTAGGCCGGGAAGCCCGTAGCCACTTCCAGGTTAAGGTCATCCGAGTTACCAGCAAAAATGGCCGTAATACGATTTATCCTGTCCCAGAGCTTCACCAGGTTTTGATCCTCATCTTGCAGGAGGAGCCAAGAGGCAGACAGGGCAAAGGAAGCATTGCTAAAGTCTAGGTCACCCTCTTCCGTCTCCAGGGGGAAGCCTAAAAGGCCAAACCACATCATGGCCTGAAAATATCGCTCCAGGTTTTCCTGGCCCGCATAGTGGCCCCGGGGCTTGAACTGCATATAATTAAGGTCTTTGCCGGTAAGCGTATTCTGACCATAGTCCGCTGCGGCCGCAATCTGCTTTAACTCGGTCTGATAGCTGGCTTGCAGCTCTGAGGGTAAGCCAGGATCTTCTCCTGTGACTAGGGTGTAAGGCACAGCGTAATAGATTAGCAAACGTCCCGCCGCCTCTTTAAGTCCAACATCTTCTGTGTCCTCATAAAGAGCTCGAGTTTTGCTGCTATGTGAGGAGAAGTATAGGGGGCTGGGGCGGTGATCTCTTCAGCTTGCTGGGCCAAAACCTGGGGGGCCAGGATCAAGCTCAGGCTGATCATGAGGGTGAGAATGAGTAACTTTTTCATGTTCTGCTCCTTTCAGCAAGCTTCATTTATTAAGAGGTGATGAACTTTATCGAGGGCTACCAGCCGCAGACTCTTCCTTGCAGCGGGGCGAGAATTTGTGCGCGGTGGGCGGGATCTTGCTCAGCCAGTTTGTGCAGGATGAGCCGTGCCCCAGCGTCCATGCCTTGGCAGCCAGCCAGCAGGATGATATCTCCGGGCTGAACCTGGTCTAAGGCCTGATCAAGGGCTGCTTCCAGTTGGTCATAAATGGTATAGGATAAATTATTCTGCTGCATTTCCTCTTGGAAGACCGCAATTTCCTCAGCTTGGACTTCGTCATAGTGGCCCACGGTATCTTGCGACAGGCTGGGGATGAAGGCCCGCATTTTAAGCTTGGGCAGCCAGCGGTTGAGCGTTTGGATATTTTCGCGGTTGACCTTGGGGCCACGTTTGCCACGGATAGCATAAACCATGACCAGTTGCTTATAATCCATCTCCGAGAGACTTTTCAGGGTCATGTCAATATTTTTAGTGTTGGCGAAATGATCATCAAAGATACGAAAATCGCCGCTGTAAACCTGCTGGAACCGTCTTTCCACACCTTGGTAGGACGCGACAGCCTGGGCGCAAATATCCGGCGAAACACCTTGGCAGAGGGCCAGAGTAATAGCAGCCAATGAGTTATAGACGGAGTGTAAACCCGGAACCTGAAGTTTGACGGGATAGGATCCTGCCTCTAACTGATTGAGGTCAAAGGCGGCCTCAGGTTTGCGCTTGGCAGATGCGAGGAAGTTTTCGGGCTTGATGCACAGGTCAAAAGCGGCAAAGCCGGTAGACAGGTCAAGATTTTCCGCGCGCACATCCGCCTGGTCCGACAGGCCAAAACGTAAAACCCGCGCAGAAACCTGGTCTTGCAGAGAAATCGACCAGGAGTCATCTGCATTGAGTACAGCCACACCATCTTCATCCAAACCCTTAAGCAGTTTAGACTTTTCGTGGAAGTAAGCCTCCATACTGCCATGGTAGTCCAGGTGTTCATGACTGAGGTTGATCAGAGCCGCCTGGGCAAAATGAGTTTGCCGGACCCGGTTTTGATGGAGTCCAATTGAAGACACCTCCATGACCGCATGTTCATAGCCTTCCTGGACCATATTACGCAGGTATCTTTGCAGGTCTAGGGCATCAGGAGTAGTCATGGAAGAAGTTACCTTGTTAAGGCCATCTTCATAGGCGACGGTACCCAGGAGCCCGCAAGGCCAGCCCGCGGCCTGGATGATCTGCCGATAAAGAAGTGAGGTTGAGGTCTTGCCATTCGAACCCGTAATCCCACAGAGCTGCAGCTGACGGCTGGGATGGTAATAGTATTGGCTGGCCAAATCGGCAACTGCCGCGCGGGAATCTGCCACAACGATTTGCGGCAGATCCAAATTGGGCTGAGGAACTTCCACCACAGTGGCCAAGGCACCTTGGCGGGCAGCCTGGTCTAGATAGGCGTGACCATCTGCTTCGAATCCTTTAACCGCAATAAATAGGTCATCTTTTCCCACCTTGCGGGAATCAATTTGCAGCTGGTTAATAGCGCAATGTTTGAGGGTCTCCCAATTGTCGGGAAAGCTTTGGACGTCAAGGCCAGAACAAAGGCGGCCGAGTTCTTGGATAGCTTGGTAGTTTGCTTTAATCTTCTTGGTCATTTATTACTCACTTCCTTATTGTGCTTTATGAGGCAGGGAGCAGGCCTGGGGGCCAAGACTTGGGCCTGGACCCTGACTGTATGTAACAAAGTTAAATGTGTTCAGCGTGTTTTGGTACTC
>CAYNNG010000004.1:0-8501 GCA_964398655.1 uncultured Oscillospiraceae bacterium | reverse complement strand
TACAAGGGCTCCCCCACCTCTGCCCCTAAAGAGGTTATAATGATATCTTGAGTGTTTGCTTTTCCGAACGCGCAGCTCTTAGTCAATTAGCAAAATATCTATATAAAGGAGATCATATGAAAGCCTTATCCGCTAACGAAATTCGGGAAAAATATTTAAGTTTTTTCGAATCCAAGGGCCATCTGCGTCTGCCCTCCTTCTCCCTCATCCCCCACGATGATCCCTCCATTCTCTTGATCAACGCGGGGATGACCCCCATGAAAAAATGGTTTACCGGAGCGGAGATTCCTCCGCGGAAACGGGTCACAACCTGCCAGAAGTGCATCCGGACCCCTGATATTGATCAGGTTGGCCTGACTGCCCGCCACGGAACCTTCTTTGAAATGCTGGGAAACTTCTCCTTTGGTGACTACTTCAAGAAAGACGCTATCAGCTGGGCCTGGGAGCTATGCACCCAGGTTTTTGAAATGCCCCCAGAGCTGATTTACGTCAGCGTTTATCAAGATGACGATGAGGCCTATCAGATTTGGCATGAGGAAATTGGGCTCAGCCCTGACCACATCGCCCGCATGGGTAAGGAAGACAACTTTTGGGAACACGGGGTAGGCCCCTGCGGTCCCTGCTCCGAGATCTTCTTTGACCGCGGCGAGAAATATGCCTGCGGACCAGACTGTCACTTCCCCTGCGACTGTGACCGCTATATGGAAATCTGGAACCTAGTCTTCACCCAGTTTGACCGGCAGGAAGACGGCTCCTACCTGCCGCTCGAGCACAAAAATATTGATACGGGCGGCGGTTTGGAACGTTTCGCCATCGTCCTGCAGGGTGTAGATAACTTCTTTGAAGTAGATAACATCCAGGCTATCCTGCAAGAAGCCGCCAAATTAGCAGGCGTCAAATATGGCGATAACGAGGACACGGACGTAGCCCTCCGGGTAATTACCGACCATATCCGGTCCGCGACCATGATGATTGCGGACGGTGTAGTGCCCTCCAACGAAGGCCGCGGCTACATCCTGCGCCGCCTGCTGCGGCGGGCCGTACGTTTTGGCCGCAAGCTCAACATGCCCCAAGCCTTCCTCGGTGACCTCGCGGACGTAGCGATTGCCCAATCCGTGGGTGCCTACCCCAATCTTGAGGAGCGTCACCAGGTCATTCTGACCCACATTAACCGGGAGGAAACTAGCTTCAATAAGACTCTGGAGCAGGGCTTGTCCATCTTAGATGGAGAAATTGCCAATGCGCAGGAGCAAAAGGCGGCTCAATTATCAGGCGAGGTCATTTTCCGCCTCCATGACACCTATGGCTTCCCCTTTGATTTAACCCGGGAAATTGCGCGAGAAAAGGGGCTAGATATTGATAAGGCTGGCTTTGACCAGGCCATGGCCCGGCAGAAAGCCGCCGGACGTGAAGCCCAGCTCAAGAAGGCGGCCTCCGCTTGGGAGAGTGTAACCCTACCCGAAAGTGTGGACCGCAGCCAGGCCACCCAATTTATCGGCTATGACCAGCTGGAAGGTCAGGGCAAGCTCCTGCATATCTTAGTAAAATCTGATAACCAACTCCTGGAGCGCGACAGCCTCTCTGCGGGTGAAAGCGGTCTCCTGATTTTTGACCAAACCCCCTTCTACGCGGAAGGCGGCGGTCAGGTGGGTGATCGTGGCGTGATTATCGGCGACAATGCACAGCTCCAGGTTATCACCACCGAAAAAGACGGTGACGGCATCTTCTTCCACCAAGTGGAAGTGCTGGATGGTCTCATAGAAAAAGGCCAAAGCTATAAACTCGCAGTTGACCGCGAACTCCGCCTGGCCACCGCACGTAACCATACCTCCACTCACCTGCTCCACAAGGCTCTTAAGGAAACCTTGGGTGAGCATGTAGACCAGGCAGGGTCCTACGTAGACGAAAATTACCTGCGTTTTGACTTCCGGCATTTCGGCGCTTTAAGCCCTGAGGAGATCAAACAGGTTGAAGCCATCGTCAACCAGGCCATTTTGGCAGACTATCCGGTTACTGCGGAGGTCATGGATATTGAAGAGGCCAAAGCAACAGGAGCAGAAGCCTTGTTCACCGAAAAGTATGGACAAAGAGTCCGCGTCATTTCCGTGAGCAGCTTTTCTAAAGAATTCTGCGGCGGTACCCACCTCAGCCGCAGCTCCCAAGCCTCTTATTTCCGCATTCTATCCGAGACAGGTATCGCTTCCGGGGTACGGCGGATTGAGGCAGTTACCGGGGCTAAGGCCTTCGCCTATGCAGCTGAAGAGCACCAAGAACTCCTTGATACCGCGAAGAAGCTCAAGCTGAACGACACCAAAGTTGCCGAACCCGTGGCCCGACTGCTGGAGGAGGAAAAGCAGCTGCGCCGCGAAATTGAACAGGTCCACGCCCAGCAGGCCGCAGGTCAAGCTTCCAACTTGGTCAGCCAAGCCGAGGAAGTAGCAGGGATCAAGCTCGTCCTGGCCAAGCTGGCTGTGGCCGACGCTCCTGCACTGAGAGAAGCGGGAGATAGCCTGAAAAACCAGTTGGGTGATTGCTTTATCCTTTTGGCCGGCACCGGCGGTGACAAGGTCTTGTGGCTGGCCATGGCTTCAGAAGCTGCAGTCCAAGCAGGGCTCAAGGCTGGCGACCTCATTCGCACCGCGGCTAAGTTAACTGGCGGCGGCGGTGGCGGACGTCCCGAAATGGCCCAAGCTGGCGGTAAGGATAAGAGCCAGGTAGACCAAGCCTTGCAGGCTGTAGAAAAACAAGTCAAAGAGATTTTTGCTTAAATCAATACCTGCCCAGACGCGGCCGCGCCTGGGCAGAATTATTATCCTGGGCAGGGCCCGAGAAAGGAAAAATTATGTCTGATTGTATTTTTTGTAAGATTGCTCAAGGAGAGATCCCTTCCGAAGTAGTATACGAGACTGACAAGGTTATCGCCTTTAAAGATCTGCACCCCGTGGCCCCAGTCCACGTGCTGATTATTCCCAAGTCCCACCTGGCAGACCTTAACGAGCTCGCCCGCTCTGACCAGAGAGCCGAGCTTATGGAGGAAGTCCTGCAGGCTACCCAGGCCCTGTGCAAGCTTTATCACACCAACTCTTTTAACCTGGTCAACAATTGCGGTCAAGACGCCGGGCAGTCCGTCTTCCACCTCCACTTTCATTTTATCTCTGGCTTAGATCTCACCAAGAAAATTGCGGCTGCAGCCCAGGCCTAGCCGATTCAGCTTCAGCTCCCTGGATCGGAATTACCGGCTAGACAGTAGGGCTCCCGGCTTTCGGACAATACTTAAAACAAAGGCCAGTCTTCGCGAAGAAGGCTGGCCTTGACTTTTGTGTGAATTTTTAGCAGAGGCAACTTGGGTTAAGTCCCTCTCCTACTGGGCACCCTAGGGTGCAGGAGGCAGGATGATCTCCTGGCCAAGGCGGATATCGTCGGGGTTCGTAATATCCGGGTTGGCGTTGAGCACTAATTGCTGGATCGTAGGATCGTAGCTCTGGTAGTAAGAGTTGAGGATGGCAAAGAAAGTATCGCCAGCCTTAACCGTATAGGTCTGACCTTGGCTGTTGTTAGCCTGGCCGCTCTGGTTCGAGCTAGGGTTCTCGTTATCTCCCGTATTGTCGGAAGGCTCCTCATTGTCTGCATGGTCACCCGACTCTGAAGGCTCTTCTTCACCATTTTTAGACTCAGAGTTATCCTTGCTTACGCTAGGCTTGGATTCCTTATCTGTGGTCGCTTCAGACTTGCTGGGCTCAGATTTACTGGCGTTTTCACTGACCGACTGAGAAGTTTCCTGAGCGGAAGTGCTTTCAAGCGTATTTTGAGGCTGTTTGCCGCCGCCCAGCAAACGTACAAGAATGAATACACAGACTAGAATAATGGCAGCTAGGACCACATAGAAGACAATACGTTTAACCTTGTCATTGTCCTGGTTTTCATAGTAGTCATCATAGCCCGCGTCTTGATAGTTCTGCTGGTATTCATCATAGTACTGATCTTGGTATTGATCCTGGTACTGGTCCTGATATTGGTCTTGGTAACCATCCTGGTATTCCGGATACTGGCCATTTTCGTCATAATATTCGTCCTGGCCATAGTAGTTATCCTCATAGCCCTGACCTTGGTCATAGCCATAGTCCGCTTGATCGTCATAGCCATAGCCACCCTGGTCGTCATAAGCATAGTCGCCTTGTCCTTGATCATAACCATAAGCATCTTGGCTATTGGTGTATTGATCTTCACCCTGGTTGTAGTAGGGCTGGTCATAATCAGAGCCATAGTTCTGGTCATAGTTGTCGGCGTTGTAGTCCTGCTGGTAGTTTTCCTCCCCGTAGGCCTGGCCGTAGCCGTCTTGGCCGTAAGTATCTTGGCTATAGGGGTCAGCATATCCTTGATCCGTGTAGGGCTGAGAATCATAGCTGCCATAGTCGCCTGTTTGATCTGGGGCCTGGTCATAGGGCTGCTGGTAGCTGTCGCCTGCAGCATAGTCTTGACCCTGAGCGTAACTGGCTCCGGCCGCATAATCATCCGTATAAGCGGTTCGATCTGCGGGATCGTATCCCTGGTCTTGCCCCGGTTGGTCATAGGTATAGTCGTAAGCTTGATCATCTTGAGGGGCAGCCTGGTGGGCATAAGCATCCTGAGGATTGGCATCCTGCATGGCCTGGTTAACCGCTTGGGCAGAATAAATCTGGGTGTCCTGACGCACAGGAGCATGGGGAGCCTGAGCGTTAGCCTGCTGCATCATCCGGCCAGTTTGAGGGGCAGGAGGCGGAGCCAGTGGGGCTGCGCCAACCTGATGGCTAGGTGCCTGATGGTGGGGTGCCGGGTGGCCATCCACTTGCTCTACGGATTCCACGAGAGAAATCATAACCTGGAGAGAAACACCAGATTGCTTAGCAGCGGCAGCCGTGATGAGATTTTGGGCTGCTTCTTCCTGGCGGTCAGATTCGGCCAAGATGCGGAGCATTTCACGCTGGCCTAAGATTTCGAGCACTTCTTTGTTGCAGAGGATGAGGCAGTCATCAGCTTCAATTTGCGCCAAGTTGGAATAACGGATAGTACCCGCTACGCCAGCCGCATAATTATTGAGATGCTGGACGGGGTTGCCATTAAGATCAATAGGCTCTAATTCAAATTCGCCCGCTGTCAGGGGATAGAGCACATTGCCTTTATAAATAAAAGCACAACCCGCGCCGGTGGTGACCGCAGCAATCTCGCCTTCCTGGACGATAAGGCCAGAGAAGTAGGATTGGCGTACACCTTCTTGAGCTAGGGTGGCTTTGCCACCAACGTCTATTGCACAATCGGCTAGGTCGTTAATCTTACTGTCAATGGAAGTGGTCCCAGCCTTTATTTCTTGATTTAATTTTTGGACGGAATTGGCAAAAGAAGTTTGGTCGACTGCCCTGCCTTCCTCGGCGGGATAGGCAAAGAGGGCAAAAAGGAAGCCCCTATCTTCGTAGTTGCTTTTATCTCTAACTGCTCGGCTTTCGGTGTTAGGGGTAAAGCGGCCATCCAGATAGTAGGCATCTATTACCTTCTCGTCCGGATAGTATCTCGCATTTACAGTTGTCGCGAGTCTCGAACCCACGTAACGAGAATTTTTGGCCATAATTCGCCTCCTGTTACTTATATATTTGTGACATTATAACATATCGCTTGTTTTTCCAAGCAATATATAGGCTAGTTTACCGCTTTTAAGCGGCTATCACAAGAAAAAACCCGGTCTCCCGCGGTTCAGGAGCCGGTAAGAAGGCAAAAGCTCAAGTTTGATCCCGTAAAAATCCCTGCCACCAGGGCCATTTAAGCTTGTCACGCGGCTTGTTACAGACAGCTTACGTTTTTGTGGCTAGAGTTCAGAATTCAGATAAAAGCTGGCTAAGGCCAGATCTTCCGGCCGAGTTAGTTTAATATTTTTGCGGTCTCCCTCATAAAAATATAGGGGATAGCCCAGATGCTCAAGGGCTTGCACATCATCCGTCAAGGCCAGGCCATCCGCCTCAGCCTTATAGTAGGCCTCCAGCATCACATCAAGGTCTGCGCCTTGAGGGGTCTGCATAAGCAGGGTTTGAGCTCGGGGCGGAGTTTCGCTGACTTCGCCGGACTTATGCAAGATACGCACGGTGTCAGTAGCAGGCAAGGCAGGAGCTGTACCCACCTTCTGGTCTAAAATAATTACCGCCGCCTGGTCAATGAGCTGGGGGCTAACTAAGCAGCGGGCACCATCGTGAACTAGGCAGATGATCCTATCTTCCGGGCTTTGCTGGGAATAGCGGCCGCCAGAATGCCGGTCCAGCTCAATTTGTAAATAACGTAAGCCTTCCATCACCGTAGCCTGGCGGCTGTCCCCCCCTTGGAGGATGGCCAGGCATTTACCTTGGGCTTTAAGGTCATGGAGTTCATTTTGCATGGCTTGAAGGTTGGCCGGATCTGCGAGTACTACATAGGCATCAACATAAGCGCTGGTCTCAAAAGCTTCGCAGCTCCGTCTGATTACCGTTTTGCCATCTAGGTTAATGAGCTGCTTGCCCTCTGGACGTCCCATACGGCTGCCTTGGCCTGCGGCTGCGATTAAGGCATAGATTTTGGCACGCATATGTCGTTCTGCTCTCATCTTAGTTCTCTCCTAAATATCTTACCTAATTATCTAAGGCTCAGGCTGGGATTGCAACTGAAAAATTACATCCATGGCCTCATCTAACAGACTGACATAGTAAAAGTTGGCGTTGGATTTTTGGGCCAAGGCAGACATCCGATCTTCGGCGGAGGCTGGCAGGACAAAGTTTTTCCAGCCCAAGCGCAGGGCCTCCCCGACTCGGCGTTCGGGGAAACTCACCGGCCGAATTTCTCCGGAGAGACCAACTTCACCCAGGATGAGGAGGTCGTCCGCCAGACTGCGGTCCTCTAGACTGGAGAGAATAGCCGCGGCCACAGCTAAGTCACAGGCGGTCTCCCGCACTTTCAAGCCTCCTACGACATTCAGATAACAGTCATAGGCCGCCACGTCTTGTTTGAGAAATTTTTCGATGACCGCCAGGAGCATATTAAGGCGCAAGCGGTCCAAGCCCTGGCTCATGCGCGTAGCCGTCTGGTAATGGCTGGGGCTCATCAAGGCCTGAACTTCAAGCATCAAGGGCCGGGTGCCCTCCAAAGAAGCGGTAATCGCGGCACCAGGCATGGCTACAGGACGTCCTGCCAACATAGCTAGTGATGGATTAGCCACTGACACCAGGCCTTCTTCGCGCATCTCAAAGATGCCTAGCTCATCCGTATTGCCAAAACGATTTTTTACACAGCGCAGGATGCGCAGATTTTGGGTTTGCTCTCCTTCAAAATACAGAACTGTGTCTACCATATGTTCCAAGACTCGAGGTCCAGCAATCGCTCCTTCTTTCGTCACATGGCCCAGCAGGACAATGGTTACATCAAGGCCCTTGGCCAGGCGGAGGAGGCCAGCCGTTGACTCCCGGACCTGGCTTACGGAGCCGGGGGCAGAACTGAGTTGGGGAGAGTAAATAGTCTGGATGGAATCCACGACCACAAAGTCTGCCTGGCTGTCCTTTATTTCTTCCGCAATCTGCTCAAAATTGGTAGAAGACATAAGTTTGATGCCGCGGGGATCCAAACCCAAGCGGTCAGACCGCAGGCGAATTTGCTGAGGAGATTCCTCACCCGAGATATATAAAACTGTTTGCCGCGCGGCGGCCATGCGGGCCGAGGTTTGCAGCAGCAGGGTTGATTTGCCAATACCAGGGTCCCCGCCTACCAGGACCAGAGAGCCCTGCACAAAGCCTCCTCCCAAGACGCGGTCTAATTCCGGCAGGCCGGACGCCTGGCGGATTTCTTCATTCGAGGAAGAGACCTCCGACAGGTAACGCCAGGACTTGCCCTCTTTCTCTTCGGTAATCGCCAAGTCCAGCCAGCCAGCTTGCGTCTTGGGAGCAGAATCTATCTTCTCTTCTACAAAGGTGTTCCACTGGCCACAGCCAGGACACTTGCCCAGCCAGCCACTGGATTCGTAGCCACATTCTTTACAGAAAAATTTACTTTTACTTTTTGTCATGAAAACCTCCGGGCCCTCAAGGGACATTTGCGGTGTATTCGCTGCGAGAAGCTGGTCAGATGAAAGTTTATCGTCTTGCGGTTAAAGAAAAAGCCCTGAAACTAGTAGGTTTCAGGGCTGCTTGGTGGAGATAACGAGAACAAGAATTGGCTTTTTGGGCTTTTTACAGGTCTGGAAAGGCCCTATTTCTCGGTATTCTGTTCTTGCATTTTTACCCTGTTGCCTCAGCTTTATTAATTTTTGTTACCTTTTTGTTACCTTTATTAGTTACCCCAACATGGATAACTTAGCTACTACATCGTTTTCTTCCGTTGGGAAGAAATGAGAATATGTGTCAAGTGTCATAGACACTTTAGCATGCCCTAAGCGTTTGCTGATCAATACTATATTAACCCCTTGCTGTATCAAAAGGGAAGCATGGGAATGCCTGAGCCCGTGTACATGAATGCGC
>CAYNNG010000003.1:89337-93507 GCA_964398655.1 uncultured Oscillospiraceae bacterium | reverse complement strand
CCTAACGGGCGCTATCCTGCTTAGTCTGCCCTGGGTGACCCAGCAGGGAACTTCCCCGTCAAGCTTCAGGCCTCCTTCTTTCAGTCCGTAGTCACCCGGACTGCGGGCTTCTACTCCGTACCCACACCGGGTTTGCGGGATGAGACGGCCTTTCTCATGATGATCTTCATGTTCATCGGTGGCTCTCCTGGCTCTACGGCCGGTGGTTTAAAAACCACTACTTTTGGCGTCCTCCTGGTTACGACCTTTGCCACGATCAAAGGCCAGCACGAACCCACCCTCTTTAATAAGCACCTGGGCTCCAAAACCATCCGCCGCGCCCTCTCCCTCATCGTAGTAGGAATTATTCTGGTCATTTCTGTGTCTTTTTTGCTGACCATCTCGGAGCCGCAAAGGTTCATTGAGCTAGTCTTTGAGACCATTTCCGCCTATGGTACCGTAGGCTTAAGTATGGGCATTACCCCTAAACTCAGCGGTTTTGGCAAAGTCATGATTATCTTGACCATGTATGCCGGCCGCGTAGGCCCCTTAACCCTGGGTTTTGCCATCGCCAACCGCAACAAGCGTTCCAAGAACCGCCTGCCAGAGGCTAATATTATTGTCGGTTAATAAAGGAGTTTTATGAAAAGTAACGTTATCGTCTTTGGAGCAGGCCGTTTTGGCTCAGCCCTGGCTAAGAAATTATTTGATGAAGGCCTGGAAGTCATGATCGTAGATAAGGATTATGAGCGAATTGAAGACCTGGCTAATCACGTAACCAGCGCCGTGCAGTGCGATCTCATGGACGAGCAGGCCGTAGAAGAGCTGGGGATTAATAACTTTGATATAGCTGTGGTAGCCATTGGCTCAGACCTGGAATCCTCCATCATGGGCACACTGGCCGCTAAAGACCATAATATTCCTCGGGTTATTGCCAAGGCTTCTTCCATGACCCAGGCCAAAATCTTGACCAAACTGGGCGCAGACCAGATCATTTTCCCCGAGCTGGAGATGGGCGAACGCCTGGCCCGCAGCATTGCCGGCTCCAGCATCACCGACTATATTAACTTTTCTGAAGAATATACGATTTTCGAGCTTAAGGCGGTGAAGCCCTGGTGGGGCAAGACCCTGCCCAACTTGGACTTCCGCCACAAGTATCATATGAACGTGGTTGCCTTCCGGCACAACGGCCATACCTTGATTACTGGTCTGGCCGACCACATCATTGAAGAAGGCGACACGCTCGTACTCATCGGCACCACTGAGGATGCCGACAAGCTAGAGCAGGCCGCTAATAAAAAGTTAGGCTAGTTCATATCTATAAAGCTAAATCAATATCTAAGAGAATCGGTGTATGGTCCTGGCGCGGGCCGGAGTCAATCATCTCGCAAGCCGTTACTTTGTCAGCCAGGCGGTCACTGACCAGGAAATAGTCAATCCTCCAGCCTGAGTTATTAATTTTCGAAGTCCTGACTCGCTGTGCCCACCAGGTATAAACCCCTTCTACCGGTCCATGCAGGTGACGGAAGCAATCCGTGAAGCCTCGGCCCAAGAGTTGGGTAAAGCCTTCACGTTCTTCATCGGTGAAGCCTGCCGAGAAGCGGTTGGCTTCGGGATTAGCTAGGTCAATTTCTTTATGGGCCACGTTATAGTCACCCATCGCGATAACCGGCTTGCTTTGGTCCAACCCCGCTAGATAGTCCGCATAGGCCCGGTCCCAGGCCTGACGGTCTGGCAGACGCAGGAGCTTGTCCCCGGCGTTAGGGGTGTAGACTTGGTTAACAAAGAAATGGGGAAATTCCAGAGTAATCAAACGGCCTTCCGCGTCCATAGGCTCGGGCGCGCCGATTGAGGGCGTAGTGACCAGGGGCGTGAGGCCAGATTTATAGAGAAAGAGGGTACCGGCATAACCCTTGCGGGCAGGGGGTTGAGAAGAATCCCAAGCCAGGTCGTAGTGAGGGACCCTTTCCTGTAAAATCTCCAAGTGCTTTTTACTGGGGCCCGCTGCGGGCAGCTTGGTTTCTTGAATGGCAATAATATCCGCATCTAAGGCGTCGATGCTGTCTAAAACCTGCCTGGTCAAGACCGCACGAGCGGAGTCTGAGGTCAGGGCAGCGTTTAGCGAATCAATATTCCAAGAGATAATTCTCATATTTGTCCTTCTATCCTTTCTTTTTCTAACCGCTATTATACTATTAATTAAAATACATCATAATTTCAGTTGCTATTATCCATAAAAGCGCATAAAATTTAAGTAACTGGCTTGAATTTGGAGAATTTCAGCTAGCTTTAACTGTGAGGAGGCCAAAACTATGGCACAAGCAACTTATAGTTTTCGTATGGACGAAGACCTAAAGAAAGA
Source organism: uncultured Oscillospiraceae bacterium (assembly GCA_964398655.1). Taxonomy (GTDB): domain Bacteria; phylum Bacillota; class Clostridia; order Saccharofermentanales; family DTU023; genus SFFI01. The sequence continues at coordinate 91,166 of CAYNNG010000003.1, read as the reverse complement.
ATTTGATGATCTTTGCTGTGAATTTGGTCTCAACACCACGACAGCCTTCAACGTTTTTGCCCGCGCAGTGGTGAGAGAACGCAAAATTCCCTTTGAGTTGAAGGCAGGCTGCGCCCCCCATCCTGACAAGGCAGATGAGGACCAGGAGGCTTAAAGGTCTGTACGACCAGTCAGAGCCCTAGCCAGGGTAACCTCATCAGCATACTCTATATCCGCCCCCATGGGTAGACCGTGGGCAATCCGGGTACAGCGTATACCAGAGGGTTTTAAAAGGCGCGCTACATAGAGAGCCGTGGCTTCGCCTTCCACACTGGAGTTAGTAGCTAGAATGACTTCTGAGACTTCAGGATGATTTTGCAGGCGGCTTAAGAGTTCTCTCAGCTTGAGGCTTTCGGGACCCTGGTTTTGCATGGGCGAAATTACCCCATGCAAGACATGGTAAAGCCCCTTATATTCATGAATGCGTTCCATGGCAGCCAAGTCTCGGGGACTCTCTACCACGCAAATGGTGGTATGGTCTCTTTTGGGATTGCTGCAAACTTCACAAAGCTCATTTTCCGTAAAATTGCAGCATTCCGCGCACAGGTGAATGCCTTTTTTCGCTTGCAGTACCGCCTGAGCCAGGCCCTCGGCTTCTTCAGCCGGAGCGTCCAGAATATGGAAGGCCAGGCGCTGGGCTGTCTTGCGGCCAATGCCCGGCAACTTGCCCAAGGCCTGGATGAGATTCGCGATGAGCGGGGAATATTCGGACATTTAGAAGCCGAAGCCTCCCAGGTTGCCTAAGCCACCGGTAATCTTACTCATATGTTCTTCAGTCTTGCTGTCCAGCTGGCGCACCGCCTCATTAACCGCTGCGGTAATCAGGTCAGTCAGCATTTCAATATCTTCGGGATCTACCACTTCGGGCTTGATTTCTAAGTTGGTAATTTGGTGGTCTGAATCAACCACCACTTTAACCATACCGCCGCCAACTTCGGCTTCGCCTGTAAATTCCGTAGCTTCTTCTTGGGCTTCGGCCATCTGCCTTTGCAGACGTTGGGCTTGCTGCATAAGTTGATTCATATTATTGCCTCCACCGGGGAAGCCTCCGTATTTTCTACCTTTGGCCATGTAGGATTCCTTTCTGCTAGCTGTGAGCCAAGGATGTAATTTCGAGCTTTCCAGCTAGTTATGTATTTTATACGTGCTAGTTACACAATTGAGAGTTTAACTTCATTTAGGCTACTCTAGTAGGGCAGCTTGTCTTCCGCCTCCGGGAATTGATAGTAGGGTTGCTTGGACCAGGGTTCTGCTTGGTCTCTGGCCGTGGGCGGTTTAACATCCGCCGGATCAAAGGGTACCTGAAATTGTGCGCTAGCCTTGCGCAGTTTTTGGACCCATACAGGTTCTTCCGGGTTGAGATTGTCTCCTGAGAGCTCTTCGCCTGCTAGTTCAATCTGCAGCTTAGGGCGGCCCAAGCCTTTAGCCTGGCTTAATTCATATACCGCGTCCAAGAGGACTTCCTGATTTTCTGGCCTTTGCAGGGCTGCGGCGTGGGCCTTGTGCTGCTGTTCATAGCGTATAATCAGCTTATTTTGCTCCCAGCTGACCTGGGCAGGCCGGATCAGGAGGATAACATCGTAGCGGTCACGCGCTCTCAGGCCATCCAACACTTGGTTCCAAGAAATTTGGGCGGGCGATTCCGCACCTCCGGGCTGGTCCGTGGACTGGGCTGCAGACTGCTGATCTGAGGGTTGGGATATATCGCTTTGCGCAGGCCTATCCGTGGCTTTCTCCTCAGGAGCAGGCGCGGGAGCTGGAGGTGTTGATTCCTGGCTGTCATTAATGAC
>CAYNNG010000003.1:87912-89237 GCA_964398655.1 uncultured Oscillospiraceae bacterium | reverse complement strand
TCCAAGCTGGTCCGCGGATCTGTGGACCAGCGCAGGTCCGTATTTAGTTGTGAAAGCCGGCCCAGCATTGCCATGATTTCTTGGCTGCTTGTGAGCTGGGCAAGGTCTTGCAGGCGTTTCAAGCCTTCGGGACTTTCCGCAAGAAGCTTGTGGCTGTCTCCGCCCAGGCCAACCACCAAAATATCCCGCAGATAGCGCAGGAAGTCTTGCAAGAAGCGCTGCAAGTCACGTCCGGACATTTGCAGCTCTTCAATCAGGGCCAGGGTTGCAGGCAAGTCCGCGTTAAAAACCTGCTGGCAGAAGTCAGCTAAAAATTCGTCTTGCACTAAGCCTGCCAGGTCCAAGACCTCTGTCTCGGTGATCTGGCCCTTAATACCAGCTTGGGCCTGGTCTAAGAGGGAGATCGCGTCTCTGAGCGCCCCATCTCCCAGACGGGCCATCATGAAGAGGGCATCATCGGTGATATCGATCTTATCAGCCTGGGCAATCGCTTTAAGGCGCTGGAAAATATCTTCCAGCGGGATACGGCGGAATTCAAAACGCTGGCAGCGCGAGAGTATGGTCGCGGGAATGCGCTGCACCTCCGTGGTCGCCAAGATAAAGATTACATGAGCCGGCGGCTCTTCCAAGGTCTTCAGCAGAGCGTTGAAGGCCCCCTGCGATAACATGTGGACCTCGTCAATGATATAGACCTTGTAGCGGGCTTCGGAGGGCATAAACATTACCTCATCCGTAAGCCGGCGGATATTATCTACCGAGTTATGAGAGGCTGCGTCTATTTCCATAACGTCCAGAAGAGCGCCGGAATTTATGCCTTGGCAGATGGCGCATTCATTACAGGGATTGCCATCATGAGGGTTAAGGCAGTTAACGGCTTTGGCAAAGATCTTGGCCATGGAGGTTTTACCCGTCCCCCGCGTACCTGCGAACAAGTAGGCATGTCCAATATCACCGCTGATCACCGCTTGTTTTAAGGGAAAAACAACCTGCTTCTGGGCCACAACTTCGTCAAAGGTTTGCGGCCTCCAGGCGCGGTAAAGGGCTAACTGGGACAAGGGGCACCTCCGAAAAAAAAAGCTACTGCCGCACCTGAGCCGCAGCCCACCGGTTACCCGCGGCGCCTACGGTTTACCGCTTACCGCTGCTTCCTCTCAGACCTGACGGGGTTCACGGGCCGTATCGCACGGGACCGGCATGGCTGCGGGTCAGACGCGGCAGTACAAAATATTATAGCAGATATTACGGCTTCTGCGGACTCCTCTCCGAGCAGAGTCCTTGTAGGCACCGCCGTCCAAGCCAGGCCAAGGCTTGATCAGGCATGAATA
>CAYNNG010000003.1:38864-87812 GCA_964398655.1 uncultured Oscillospiraceae bacterium | reverse complement strand
TTTGAAAATACGGTGGGCATGTATTGCTTCTGGTATTTGGGTATGACCATCTGTATCAATGACGGACTGCGCTATATCGCGAAAAACCTCAAAACCTGGCATATCGCCATTATGATGGTGGTCCCCGCCATAGTTGAGAATTTATATGGGCAAATCATGCGGGCCCTGCGTAAGCAAGATAAAGAAAAACAATTCAAGGATGCCGCGGCCGTTTCCAGATTTTTAAGCTTTTTGAGAGCGGACAAGCGCCGCAGAATTTTCTCTTCTGTCATCGACCAGCTGGGTGGTAAATTCAAGCTCATGGTGGTCGGAGGCGGTGCGCTTGATCCTCAACTGGCCGACTTTTTCGAGTCAATTGGCATTAACTGCTTACCTGGCTATGGCCTGACGGAAGCCAGTCCCGTACTTAGTACGAACCACCAAGACCACAATATAACCAGCTCTTCCGGTTGGCCCATGCCAGGAGTTTCCTTGCGGATTGATCAGGAAGATCTATCCTACGATAAGGAAGGCAACGCCATTGGTGAAATTTTGGCCTCTGGCGACAATATCATGCTGGGTTACTTGGATGATCCCGAAAAAACCCGAGATGCTTTGACGGAAGATGGCTGGCTGCGCACCGGTGACCTGGGTTTCTTTGATGAGGAAGGAGCCTTGCACATTACCGGGCGCAAAAAATCCATGATTGTCTTATCTAATGGCGAAAAGGCCTTCCCTGAAGAAATTGAGCGGCTTCTAAAGGCCGAGCCAGGGATTGCCCAGGCCTTTGTCTGGGATGAAGTCAGCCGGCGCGGCAACGTCATCATTTGCGCCAAGCTCCAAATTGACCGCCGGACCTACCCCCTGGTCAAACATGCCGATGATGAAGAGATCAGCCACTGGCTGAGCACGGTGATTGCCGATGTTAACCGCAAAATGCCTGTCTATAAATCTATCAATGCCTATATCTGGACTGAAGAGCCTCTAATCATTACCACCACCCTCAAGGTTAAACGGCCAGCAGAATTGGCCAAGATCCACGATGACTTGGCCATCAAGGGCTTGAGTATTCAAGACGCTTCCGGCCTGCGCGTACCAGCCACCACCGATTTGGAATTGGACCTATCGGAGGTCTTAGACCAAGAGGAAGAGTAAAAATCTAACTCCCGCGCTTAAGAAACCCGCGGTTATCGTAGACATCCCTAGCGGTCGCAAACCATCCGTCTCAACCCCGTGCTAAATAATTTTAGAAATAGAGAGGTGTGAAATGGAATACACATTGAACGTCCCCACTCCCCGTTCCCTGACCTATGTCACGAGGAACATCCCCCAGGTAACCCAAGAGCAGCGCGAGCGTGCCCTCAAGGCTACCCATTACAATGAATTCGCCTTCCCTGCTGGGCTCTTGACCGTGGACATGCTGTCGGACTCTGGTACCACCGCTATGACTGACCAGCAGTGGTCGGCCATGTTTTTAGGTGATGAATCCTATGGCCGCAACAAGGGCTATTACGTACTTCTGGACGCCTTCCGCGATGTGTTTGAGCGCGGTGGGGAGAAGAACTGGCACAAGGCCATTGACCTCATTCGTACCGACTGCACAGACGTAGAGCGCCTCATGGATGAGCTCTATCTCTATGAAGAAGAGGGCGGTCTCTTTAATGGCGGCGCTTTCCAAATGGAACGTCCAAACTCCTTCATTATCCAGCAGGGGCGGGCAGCCGAATCTGTCTTGTTTGAGATCGTGCGGGATATCCTTAATAAACGGGAGCCCGGCAAAGTCTACACCATCCCCTCCAACGGCCACTTTGATACCACAGAGGGCAACATCAAGCAGATGGGCTCCATCCCCCGCAACCTCTTCAACCAGGAACTGCTCTGGGAAATTCCGGAAGGCGGCCACTACGAGAAGAATCCCTTTAAGGGCGATATGGATGTGGAGAAGCTGGTTGAGCTAATTGAGGAGCTGGGACCCGACCAGGTACCGCTGATTTATACCACTATTACCAATAACACCGTCTGCGGCCAGGCCGTCTCCATGAAGTCCATCCGGGAAACCGCCAAGGTTGCTGCAAAGTATGATATCCCCCTGATCTTTGACGTTGCTCGCTGGGCAGAAAACTGCTACTTCATCAAGATGAATGAAGAGGGCTATGCCGATAAGTCCATCGCGGAGATCGCCACCGAAATGTTCTCCTATTGCGACGGCTTTACCATGTCGGCCAAGAAAAACGGCCATGCCAATATGGGCGGCATGCTGGCCTTCCGCGACAAGGGCCGGTTCTGGCGGAAATTCTCCGAATTTAACCCCGACGGATCCATCAAAACAGACGTCGGCGTACTGATCAAGGTTAAGCAAATCTCCTGCTACGGCAATGACTCCTACGGCGGCATGTCTGGCCGGGACATCATGGCCCTGGCAGCTGGCCTCTACGAAGAATGCAAGCTCTCCTATCAAGAGGAAAGAGTGAAGCAGTGTGAATACCTAGCCCAAGGCATTTACAAGGCAGGGGTTAAGGGGATTGTCCTCCCCGCCGGCGGTCATGCAGCCTATATCAATATGGACGAATTCTTTGATCACAAGCGCGCACCCGAAAAATTCGCCGGTCAGGGCTTCTCTCTAGAGCTGATCCGCCGCTACGGCATCCGGGCCGCAGAGCTGGGTGATTTCTCCATGGAATATGACCTGAAGACCCCTGAGCAGCAGGCAGAAATCTGCAACGTGGTACGCTTCGCCGTCAACCGCAGCCAGCTCTCCCGTGAACATCTAGACTACGTCATCGCCGCCGTCAAGGCCCTCTACGAAGACCGTGACTCCATCCCCAACATGCGGATCACCTGGGGCCACAATCTCCCCATGCGGCACTTCCACGCCTTCTTGGAACCCTATCCGAACGAGGATTAAGGCATGAATGGTTGGCAGCTCGGCTAAAACGCCGTTCTACCAACCATTTTCAGGTCCAATAGCGTGTTTGGAGGTCTGAAGTTAAAAAGAGGGTGTCTGCTGCATTTTGTGATGCAGAGACATCCTCTTTCATTTGTTTAAGCTGAGAATCTATAGGCTCATCACCAGGCAAGCTGTATTGAAGGTCAAAAGGCCTCAAGCACGAGGCTAACTGGCAACTTACCCAATGATCAACTAAAACTTAAAGTCTACCTGGTCCTTCAGGCTGCCGTCCTCGTTTTCGTAGAGGTAGCAGGCTGCAAAGTGTCCGGGCTCAATTTCTTTGAGCTTGGGCTCGGCTTTGCGGCAGCGGTCCGTGGCATAGGGGCAGCGGCCGGCAAATTTGCAGCCGGGAGGCATGTTGATGGGTGAAGGTACTTCACCTTGAAGTTCGACTCTGGCTTCCATGGATTTTTTATCCGGGTCCGGAATGGGAATCGCAGAGATCAAGGCGTGAGTGTAGGGGTGCAGGGGTCTAGCGTAGAGCTGCTTATTATCCGAGACTTCTACCAGGCTGCCCAAGTACATAACACCAATACGGTCAGAGATGTGCTTGACCATGGAGAGGTCGTGGGAGATGAAGAGGTAGGTCAGGCCAGATTCGCGTTGCAACTTGATGAGCAGGTTAACGATCTGGGCCTGGATGGATACGTCCAGGGCAGAAATCGGCTCGTCGCAGACGATGAATTCAGGTTCTACCGCCAGGGCTCGGGCAATACCAATACGCTGGCGCTGTCCGCCGGAAAGCTCGTGGGGGAAGCGGGCACCGTGTTCTGAGTTTAGGCCTACCCGCATTAGGAGGCGGGAGATGCGGTTGTGCTTATCCTTGGAAGACATGTTGGGGAAGTGCACATTTAGGCCTTCACTGATGATGTCGTCCACTGTCATACGGGGGTCAAGAGATGAATAGGGATCCTGGAAAATCATCTGGGCAGAGTGGCGGAAGGCCTTGAGCTCAGATTTTTTCAGATCAGCTACATCCTGACCCTTATAGATAACCTTACCTTCTGAGGGTTCATAGATGCGAAGGATAGAACGGCCGGTTGTGGTTTTACCACAGCCTGACTCCCCTACCAAGCCAAAGGTTTCACCCTTGTAGATATGGAAACTGACGTTATCTACGGCGGTTAAGACCTGGCGGCGGTTGAGGCGGAAACGCTGGGTTAGGCCCTGCACGTCGAGGATTTTTTCTCTATTTTCTGAATTCATGTGCTTAGTCCTCCTCTACGCTTGCAGTCGCAGCCTTTTTGATTGCGAAATCTTGGTCAACCTTGGTCTGGGCTTCTGGGAAGGCATCCAGGCCAGGAGCCTGAGGATGGTGGAGCCAGCAGTAGGCGCAGTGGTGGTTACCGAACTCGGTCTTTGCGGGGTGCTGTTCCCGGCAGATCTGCATGGCGTAGTCACAACGGTCGGTAAAAGGGCAGCCCACTAAGGGCAGGATAAGGTCGGGGGGAGTACCATACAAGGAATACAGGTCTTCCTTTCCCTCGCCGTCTACCCGAGGAATGGACTTGAGCAGAGCCCAGGTGTAGGGGTGCTGGGGATTCTTGAAGATATCCTGAGTTGTACCGCTTTCAACCACCTGGCCAGCGTACATAACCTGGATGCGGTCAGCAAAATTAGCGACTACGCCTAGGTCGTGAGTTACTAAGATAATTGCGGTATTATTTTTCTCCTTGAGTTCACGTAAGAGAGACATGATCTGAGCCTGAATGGTAACGTCTAGGGCCGTCGTCGGCTCGTCTGCGATCATGATCCGAGGCTTACAAGCCAAGGCGATGGCGATCATGACCCGCTGCCTCATACCGCCTGAAAGTTCGTGGGGGTATTGACGGTAGCGTTCCTCAGGGTTGGGGATTTCTACTAGGCGCAGCATCTCAATAGCCTGCTTCTTGCACTCCTCTTTGGAGAGGTCAGTGTGGATGCGCAGGGATTCTTCAATCTGCTTGCCGCAGGTCATGGTGGGGTTGAGGGAGGTCATGGCATCTTGGAAAATCATGCCTACGTCATTGCCCTTATATTTGCGCAGACGCTTCTTATCCATGGTCAGGACATTTTCGCCCGCAAAGTTAATCACAGAGCCAGGCTTAATTTCCGCGGGTGGAACTTTAAGCAGCTGCATAACCGCCTTAGCGGTAACCGTTTTGCCGCAGCCGGACTCACCTACGAAGGCCAAAGTCTCGCCCTGGCGCAGATAAAAGTCGATGCCCCGGACTGCCCTAACCTCACCGGCATAGGTGTGGAAAGAAACTTGCAGGTTTTGTACGTCTAGGACGACATCACCAGGTTTTTTCGTATTATTCTTAGTATCTTGCATGGTATCTTGCATTTCCTCTAATTTCTTACTGTCCATAAGCTAGTCACCTGCACTAATCTCTCAGGCGTGGGTCTAAGGAGTCACGCAGGCCGTCACCCAAGAGCACGAAAGACAGCATGGTAATGGCAATCATGAGTGAGGGGAAGAGCATTTCCGTGGGATAGAAGAGGAAAGACTGCTGGGCGATGGAGGTCATAGCACCCCAAGACGTCATAGGTGACTCAATACCAATACCGATAAAGGACAGGAAGGCCTCTGCGAAGATGTAGCCAGGAATATCAAAGGTGATCGCAATGATGATGATATTCATGGTATTGGGGATCAAGTGGCTAAGAATGATCCGCATGGGGGATACACCCAAAGTTCTGGCGGCCAGAACGAAGTCCTGGTTTTTAAGAGCTAAGAGCTGACCACGCACCATACGGGCAGAACCCAGCCATCCCGTGATAGTCAGGGCAATCAGCATGGTCCCCAGGTTACGTTCCCGCAAGTAAAGTTGGAGCAGGATGATGACCAGCAGATAGGGCACAGAGTTCAAAATCTCTACGATTCTCATCATGATATTGTCGACCGCACCGCCGGCAAAGGCCGAGATGGCACCATAGAGCGTACCCACGACTGCAGAGATCAAAGCACCGCAGATACCGATGGCGATAGAAACGCGCCCGCCTACACAGATACGGGTGAAGATGTCACGGCCCAGTTCGTCGGTGCCAAACCAGTGTTCCGCAGAGGGCGGAGCGTGGCGCAGGTCCCGATTGATCGCGTCAAACTCATAGGGCGAAAGCAGGGGGCCAAAGATGACCATAAGTATCAGCAAGAGCAGCATGATACCGGCTACCAGAGCGACCTTATTCTGCTTGAAGCGGCGCCAAGCGTCGGACCAGTAGGTGATCTTAGGCCGAGCCATAAATTCGGCTGACTTGTCTTCAGGCGGAATGGGTTTAAAGCTATCAGGGTTGAGCGTAACCATAGTGTTAGTATTCACGTCTGCCATTAAGCTTTCCTCCCACTTAAACGGATTCTGGGGTCAACCAGGCCATAGACTAAGTCCACAATCAGAACAGAGAAGATAAAGAGAGCGGCGTAGAAAACAGTGGTACCAATAATCATGGTGTAGTCACGAGCATTGATCGATTCGACAAAGTAGCGGCCCAGACCGGGGATAGAGAACATGCGCTCTAAGACGAAGGAGCCGGTAAAGACTCCAGCCACTTGTGGTCCGATCATGGTGATAAGTGGCAGCATCGCGTTGCGCAGAACATGCTTAAAGAGAATACCAGAGCGGGAGACACCCTTGGCCTCGGCAGTCAGGATATAGTCCTGATTCAGCACTTCCAGCACGGAAGACCGGGTATAACGGGCGTAGGTGGCGATGGGTCCAAAGATCGCAGCGGTACAGGGCAAGATAAAGTGAATGGGCTTGCCCCAGCCAGCTGTAGGTACCAAACGCCATTTACCTGCTAAGAGATATTGCAGGAGTGAGGCAAAAACAAAGGAAGGAATGCAGACGCCCAGCATGGCAATAAAGGTGACCACATAGTCTGGCCACTTGCCACGATTGTAGGCCGCGATAATACCCAAGAGGGTGCCAATCGCGATACCGATAAACATGGCGATAAAGCCCCATTGAGCAGAAATGGGGGCTGTCTCCGCAATAGTTTGTGAAACTGAACGACCAGGTTTGGTAATAGATTCGCCTAAGTCACCTTCGGTGATCAGGTTTTTAAGGAAGATAAAATATTGTTCAGTTACAGGTTTATCTAAGCCATATTTAGCGTAAAAGTTTTGCACAGCATAATCCGGAAGCTTCTTAGCCATGGAGGCTAAGGGGTCGCCTGGCACACTATGCATGAGGAAAAATGTGATGGTCGTGACGATAAAAAGAGTCAAGAACATCATGAGTATGCGTTTAACAGTATATCTTATCATGTCTCCTACTCCAATAATCAGTTATTGGTATGCACGGTATTAACAAAAAAATCGGGTAGTGCTGAGTTACCGAACACTACCCAACAAGTAAACTGGCAGCCAGCAGGCCGCTGGCTGCCTAGTCTAGGTTACAACTTATTTCCCAGAGATGAAGCCTTGGCGGTAGCCCATGTTGCCCCATACCAGGTCGTCAACGTTCTTGAGGAAGTCATAGCGATAGGTATTGATAACGCTGTGAACTACAGGAGCTACAGGAGATTCTTCCATGAGGATCTTCTCAGCATCAATGTAGAGTTGCAGACGCTCGGCTTCGTCCACGGTGTTTTGAGCCTTGTGGACCAGCTTGTTATATTCCTCGTTGTTCCAGTAGGTACCAACTTGAGGAGAACCATCCGCGTGGATAAGCAGCATAGCGTTAGGTTCGATCAGCTCAGAACCCCAAGCCATGTAACCGATTTGGTAGTCGGACTTAGCAACACGGTCAGAGAAGACGGTCCAGTCTAATTGTTCAACCTTGAGGTCAACATTGAGGACTTCTTTGAAGACAGATTGCAGGTACTCACCAAAGGTACGGAACCAAGCATCGGTAGCGCCCAGGATGATGGAAACTTCCAGGTTGTCGATCTTGTCTTCCATGCCCATTTCGGTCAGAGCCTCGTCTAAGAGGGCCTTCGGATCAGGTACTTCTTCGTGCAGGACGTCAATAAGGTTGCCAGCAGCTTCGCGGTAGTTCTGGTCACCAACATAGATGGTCAGAGGTACCCAGCCAGTGGCGGGCTTCAGATTGCCGAACCAGATGGTTTCGTTGAAGTCTTCACGGTCCAGAGCAGCGGAGAAAGCGCGGCGAACTTTAACGTTGGAGAAGAGCTCGTCCTGGGTATTGAACATCATGAAGAAGGTTTGGATGTTGTCCATGGTGATCTTTACTACATCAGGATCAGCTTCGAATTTTTCGCGCCATTCAGGTTTGGTAGCACCAGCAGCAAAGATTTCACGGTTCATGAAAGACTGCATGACGGTGTTTTCATCAGACATGATGGGGATTTCGACGGTGGTGTACACAACGTTAGCTGCGTTCCAGTAGGTGTCGTTTTTCTCGAGTACGATCTTGGTGTTGTGGGTCCATTCAGTAATGGTGAAGGGGCCGTTACCCATGACCTTGTCTGCTTCGGTACCGTAAGCTTCGCCAAATTCCTCGATCTTATCTTGGCGCACGGGGAAAGCAATGGACTGGCTCATGACGTGCAGGAAGGTGGCTGAGGGGGCCTTGAGGGTAATCTCGAGGGTCTTCTCGTCCAGAGCCTTTACGCCGACAGCGTCCATATCAAATTCAGGAGCTTCAGCTTCTTCTGCGTCCTCAGCTTCTTCGCCTTCAGCTTCTTCAGCTTCGTCAGGTACAGCATTGAGGATGTCGGAGAGGAGGTAAACATAGGGAGCACCAGTTGCGGGGTCGATCGCACGCTTCAGGGCATATTCATAGTCCTGAGCGGTAACAGGCTGACCGTCCCACCATTGGTTGTCGCGCAGGTGGAAGGTGTAAACTGTACCATCTTCGCTGACTTCCCAGGTAGCGCCGCCGGCAATATATTCCAGGTCGCCATTAGCACCGGTATGAATGAGTACCAGGGGCTCATAGATGTTGTTCATAATGCCGATAGCATAGCTGTCAGAAGCACGAGCAGGGTCCAGAGAGGTGGGCTCGGAGCCTAAGAAGTCTAAGAAGGTTTGGTCTTCGTCAGGGGTAAACTCTGTACCAGAGTTCCACTCAACAAAGTCTTCTTTAGCTTCGGTGGCTTCTTCTTCAGCTTGTGCCACGAAGTTAAATGCACCAAGGCTCAGGATCAGAGCGAGGGTGAGCATGAGTGATACAAATTTTTTCATTGAAATTCCTCCATAAAGAATTACTTGCACTTATCATAAGAAAGCCGGAAATGATTGTCAATAATTAGGTATTTTGTAAGATTTTATATATATGCTAGGGAAGCTAGTTAATTAAATGTCAAGCTGCATAATCATCAGAGCCTATTTGGTGGTTATCCTTGTAGATCGCGAGTACCAGTTCGACCCTTTGTGTATTTATAAGCACCAATCGCAACTATCAATCGTTATTATCAGGTTTCCTGCTATAAAACTCGCCAGTTAGCCTTACACAATATTTTATCTTCGGCTATTTAGCCACAATTCTCGTACCGGTTTTGCCCGCCAGGGCATCCGCGGCGCGGTCCAGAGAAGTGATCAGCGCCTCTCTGCCCTCCCCGCCTTTGACAAATTTCAAAGCGGCTTGAACCTTGGGCAGCATAGAGCCGGGGGCAAACATGCCTTGGTCAATATAGGCTTCCATGTCCGCAACCGTAGCGCGGTCCAGCCAGCTTTCGTTGGGCTGGCCAAAATTGATGGCAACTTGGTCAACTGCTGTGAGGACAATAAAGCGGTCCGCGCCGATGAGGTCTGCCAAGAGGCCGGAGGCAAAGTCCTTGTCAATAACCGCCTCTACACTGTCCAGGCGGCCGTCTTTAAGCACCACGGGGATGCCTCCGCCGCCTGCGGCGATGACCAGGTGGCCCTGCTCAACCAAGTCTATGATCATCCTTTTCTCTACGATATCGATGGGCTGGGGTGAGGCCACTACCTGGCGCCAGCCCCTACCGGCGTCTTCTTTAAAGATCTTTTCAGGCTGCTGGGCCATGATGGCCTGGGCTTCTTCCTGGCTGTAAAAGCTGCCTATGGGTTTGGAAGGGTTCTGAAAGGCGGGATCCATGGGGTCTACCTGGACCTGAGTAACTAGGCTTGCTACCGTGACCTTTTTTTGGCGTTGGGCCAATTCATTGTAGAGGGCATTTTGCAGATGGTAGCCAATATAGCCTTGGCTCATGGAGCCGCATTCTGCTAGGGGCATGTCCTTGCCGGATTCCTCAAAAGCCAGCTTAATCAAGCCTACTTGAGGCCCGTTGCCATGGCTCACAACTAAGTGGCTGGTAACTTCTAAGAGGTCCACAATGGCCTTCGCGGTTTTGCGGGTGAGCTGCTTTTGTTCTTGCCAGGTCTTGCCTAAGGCGTTGCCGCCTAGGGCGATTACGGTATTACTCATGAAAATTCTCCTTGTTGTATGGCAAATTTTGCGGTGAAAATTAGCTGCTCAATAATAAATGCCTAGACCAGGTATAAGCTGGCCTAGGCAGCATAGGCTTAAAGCACAAGAGCAGCTAGGGTTTGCAGCCTAGTTTCCAATGGTGGCAACCATTACTGCCTTGATGGTATGCAGGCGGTTTTCCGCTTCGTCAAAGACCCGGGAGTGCTTGGAGCGGAAGACTTCATCTGTAACTTCCATGGCTTCCAGGCCAAATTTCTGGAAGATATCCTCACCGATGGAGGTGTTGCGGTCATGGAAGGAGGGCAGGCAGTGCAGGAAGATAACGTCTGGGTTGCCTGTACGTTTTAAGAGGTCCATGTTGACCTGGTAGTCCTTCATGAGGGCAATGCGCTCTTCAAATTTATCTTCTTCGCCCATGGATACCCATACGTCGGTATAGATGGCGTCTGCGCCCTTGACACCGTCGAGATCGTCGGTGATTTCAATCTGGCAGCCGGTGTCTTTGCCCAGTTCGCGCATTTCATTGACCAGGTCTTCGGAAGGCCAGAGCTCCTTAGGAGCAACTGCGGTGAAGTCCATGCCCAGTTTGGCGGAGCCAATCATGAGGGAGTTGCCCATGTTGTTGCGGGCATCGCCCACGTATACCAGTTTTACTTGGTTTAAGGGCTTGTGGACATATTCTTGGATGGTCATTACGTCGGCCAGAACCTGGGTAGGATGGTAGAGGTCAGTTAAACCATTCCATACAGGTACGCCAGAGTATTTGGCCAGGTCTTCCACGGTCTCCTGTTTGAAGCCGCGGAATTCAATACCATCAAACATTCTGCCTAAAACAATGGCGGTATCTTCTACGGATTCTTTCTTACCAAACTGAGAGTTAGACAAGAAGGTCACACCAGCGCCTTCGTCCATCGCGCCAACTTCAAAAGCACAGCGGGTACGGGTAGAGGTTTTCTCGAAAAGCAGGACAATGTTCTTGCCTTCCAGAGATTTGCCCTTAATGCCCAAGCGTTTTTTGCGTTTGAGGTCGTGTGCCAAGTTCAAGAGATAGTGGATTTCGTCGGGCGTGAAGTCTTTCAGGGTAAGAAAGTTACGTCCTTTCAGGTTTACTGCCATTTTTTCCTCCTTCGTTTCGCGAAAAGCATGTGAAACGTTAAAAATTTTTCCGAGCTCAATTATTATCTATTTTTGATTTTTTGGATAGCAGGGGAAGCATTTCCTTCCATCTAGCAATCTAGAGGGCTTATTTTGCCCTGGCTTTAAAGTAAATCCCGGCTAAAGGGCATGGACATACAGTGGGGGCCGCCACGTCCGCGGGCAAGTTCTGAGACGGCCAGCTTGTGGAGTTTGATACCCTCGGCTTCCATCAGCCGGTTGGTAACGTGGTTGCGCTCGTACACAATCACTTCGCCCGGAGCCAGGGCCAAGGTGTTGGCTCCGTCGTTCCATTGTTCGCGCTCCGCATCCACGGGGCTGTTGCCTCCGCATTTGATCAAGCGGATCTTGTCCTGACCAGTGTAGTGGCAGAGGATCTCTTCCAAGGTCCAGTGGACTTCCTTTGTCTGGCAAGCACCATTCTGATAAGTAATTTCATGCACAGTGAGGACGCCTTCAATACCGGGGTGAACCACAAAGCAGTCTGTATCCAGTTGGGTGAATACCGTGTCTAAGTGCATGTAGGCCCGCTTGCTGGGGATTTCAAAAGCCAGCACCCGGCGCAGGGTCTTGGTCCCGCCCTGGGTAAAGAGGGACTCCGCTAAATGCATGATGGCTTCAAAGCGCGTCCTCTGGCTGACTCCTATGGCCACAGTTTCTTCATTTAAGATCAGGATATCCCCGCCCTCAACGTGGGTCTGGCCGTTATGACCTTCACCTTGGTGGATGACCACCTGGTCCTTAAAGGCTGGGTGGTGGCGGAAGATACAGTTGGCAAAGCAGACTTCTGCGGCCCTGGCCTGGCTATACATGGTGTTGATCGACACGGTATTGCCAATGATCGTAAAGGGGTCGCGGGTGAAGTAGAGATTGGGCAAGGGATCCAGGGCGAAAAAGTCGTTTGCGCCATTACGCAGTTTAAAGTGGGGCAGCTGGTCTGCAGGCAGCTCTTCCTTGCGCACGCCCTTGATCATCTGTAAAACCATGTCCTTGCTTTGGGGGATATCTAAGAAATATTTTAAGAGGTAGTCTATTTGGGCTTTTTCTTCAAGCTTGTGGACCCGGAGAAAGTCCAGAATAAAATCTTCCTTGTACTGGCCGGAACTGTCGGCATCCAGGGCTTCAGCTACCAGGTCTTCTACAAAGTAAATCTGCACGCCTTGGGCCTGCAAGATTTGAATATATTGGTCATATTCCGATCCGGCCATTTTGGTGTCCGGCAAATCATCAAAGAGCAGTCGCTCCATGTTATCAGGCACCAAGTTATCCAGCTCAGCCTGGGGCTTGTGCAGCATAATGCTGCGCAGTTTGCCAACTTCCGAGTTCACTTGCAAGGTAATATTTGTCATACAGCCACCTTCTGCGTCTCTCTGCGCGGGTCACCGCGCTTTCTATTCTCTAGCAAAATATACATTTCTAAATTCTAGCAGTCCGGTTAAGGTCTGGCAAACAGGCGTTTAGCAACATTTTATCTTTATACACTAGCATGCAAAATCAATCTAGACTCTTGGCGAAAAAGGCAAAAAAATCCCGGTCGGAACCGGGATTTTTCAATAATTATTCTATTGCTTAACTTTTTGCTTCTAGCAGCAGATTTTTTGGGCAAATTGCCCAGAAGATCTAACTGAAACAGCTAGAGACTCTGGCCGAGCCGGCCTCAAGTTCCTAGCCTTGCCAGACCAGAGCCAGAAGCAGAACTTTAATGTCGCGTTTAAGCGGCTTGAGCTCTACTTCTGTGATATTGTCCAGGTCTGCTTCCAGGCCCGCTCTGAGCATGCTCAGCTCTTCCTGCATTTCCTGCGCCAGCTGGTCATAAACCTGCTGGTAGGCGTCGACTGTTTCTTGAGCCCGCTCCACATCGGCTTCCATGCGGCCGACACGCGAGGCTGCCTTGCTCGTAGTGGTAGCCCGGCCCAAGGTACCCGAAGAGAAAATCTTCTTACCGAAGACCGCATTCAGAACCGTGGAACCCAGAGAGATACTGGCCTGGCGCTTAGCATCCGCCTGCATGTCCTCTTTTCTTGCCACTTGCTGCTCCGCCTTGCGGATCTTCTCCTCCTGGCTGGCCAGTTTTTTCTCATACTTGTCTTGCAAGTCAGCCAGGGCTTGGTCCCGCGCTTGCCTGCTCTCTTGGTCCAGACGGATCTTGAAGGAGCGCAGGTCCTCCCCCTCCTCAGATTGGAGTTTGAAGGCCTTGTTCTCATAGCGGGTCAAAGTTTGGCTGCGGTAGAGGTAATCTACCAAGTCCTTGCTCCATGTGCTATAGGCCTTTGCCTGCAAGGCCGGAGACGGCAGAGGCGCAAAATCAAAGCCCGCCTGGGGACGGGAGGCCAGGTCAGAGAGTTGGAAGTCGGCCAGCCAACTGTCATCCCAGCGTACAGGCAGAGGCCCCTCTTGGAAGTCAGTTAGGCGGACTTCACGCAGAGTTTGGCCTTTACCGGTCTTCTTGTCTAGGAAATAGGTCTCCGTAAAGGCCGCCAAAACAGGCCTATAGGTACCGCTAGGCTGATTGCTGGGCAGGTAGTAGGCCTGGATTCCCTCTGGCAGATGAGGAGCTTGAGCGGAACTAGCAGGCTGGCTAAAGTTGGGAGACCCGCCTGCAGCCTGGGCTTGAATCTGCTGGGCAGAGTCCAAGGACGCTTGGCGTTGACGGAGAAAGTCTTGCGCCACGGGATCTGGCGCTTGACCCAGGGCCTGAGCCAGTCTGGCATCGGTCAGCTGAGTCTGGAGCCCGGTCCCCGCGCTTCCGGCGGCTGGCGTCTGGTAATTGTCTGGAGCCACGAGGCCCAGCTCTTTGAGCTTGCTTAAATCCAGGGGCGACATCGGTCCCTTGAGGTAGGAGAGACAGTAGCGGCTTTCCAGCAAGACTGGGGCTTTTTGGTGGACGCTGTGCATCAAGAATTGCCTCTGCTCTAAGCCGGCAATCAATTGATCTAAGTCTTGACGGCTAGTCTGACTCTGACCCTGAGGATCTGCCGTTTGCAGGCCATCCAAAAGCCGGGCCCGGTCACGTTCAGTTTGCAGCCGGCCAATCCACCAGGTACCGATGTTGGCCAGGCCTTTGTAATCCAAGTCCGCAGGATTTTGTGTGGCCAAGACCAGACCCAAGCCATAGGCCCGGGCCTGCTTTAAAAGGGTTAAGATCGCCTGCTTGGAAGGAGGATTCGCCACGGGAGGGAAGTAGCCAAAGATCTCGTCCATGTAGAAGAGAGCACGGAGACTTTGGCTGCCCGTCTGCCCCCGCATCCAGGCCAGCAGGCGGTTGAGGAAGAGGGTGACAAAGAACATGCGTTCCTGGTCACTTAAGTGGGCAATCGAAATGATAGAAATCTTGGCCTTGCCTTGGGCATTGTAGAGCAGAGAATCAATATCTAGAGGTCGGCCCTGTAAGAAGCCGCTAAAGGTAGGCGAAGCCAGAAGGCTGTTAAAACGCAGGGCTAAGTTTTGGCGCTCCGCCTGCGGGTAGAAGGTTTCCCAGTCCAAAACTCCTACCTGGTCGGTGGGAGGTGTTTGGATATAGCCAATCAGGCTGGCCAGACTGAGATTTTCACCCCGCAGCCAGGCAGTCTGCAGAATGGTGGAGGTCAGGATAGTCTCCCGGGATTGGATGGGATCAGCCTCGATACCCAAAAGGCTCAGCAAGGCAGCGGCTGTGGAAGCCACCAGACTGTTGAGGCTGTTAAAGTCCTGAGCCAGACTAGCTGGCGGGGCATCTAAGCTATCCAGCATGGATAGGGGCACTCCGGCGGCAGAGCCAGGTGTGTAGACGGTGAGGTCGGCGTTGTCACGCAAGAGCCGGATACGGTCTGGACTTTGTCCCCAGGCTTGAATACCCTGCTGCCATTGGGCAGAGAGCTTTTGGGCGTAAGTTTCAGGACTCAGGCCCTTGAGTCTCGCCTCCTCCCCATCTACCCAGGGTAGGAATTCCTCCGGGCTTAAGTGAGGGAAGGTTAGGCAGAGGTTGGCCATATCGCCCTTGGGGTCGATAACGAGGGCCGGAATGCCATCAATAGCTGCCTCCTCCAATAGCCCGATCCCTAAACCGGTTTTACCTGATCCGGTCATCCCCACGCAGAGGGCGTGGGTGTTTAATTTAGCAGAGGGATAAAGCAGGGGTGCATCCGCACCAGGGCTGCCCTCCGGCAGGATCTGTCGGCCCAGGTAAAAATAGCCTAGCTGTTCAAAGTCTTGCATGTTAGCCTCCTCTTCTTAGTTCTCGTCTGAGCTGTCGTGATTTTCGGAGTTTCCCTCGTCAGTCCGCGGGCTGGCCAAGGATTTGAAGTTGGGGTCGCGGCCAGATTTGACCAAGGCTATCTTCAAGACTTCGCTGGCATGGCTGACCGGACGGATTTTCATGGTCTTGCGTACGGACTCTGGTATATCTTCCACGTCCCGCTCATTCTCCTTGGGGATGATGATCTCTTTAATCCCCGCGCGTTTGGCCGCGACGGCCTTTTCTTTAAGGCCGCCTATGGGCATGACCCGGCCCCGCAAGGTTATCTCTCCAGTCATAGCCAAATCGTGGCGGATGGGGTAGCCCGTGAGGGCAGAAGCCAGGGCCGTAGCAATGGTAATGCCTGCCGAAGGACCATCCTTGGGGACCGCCCCAGCCGGGACGTGGATATGGATATCCAGGCGATTGGAGAAATTGGGATCTAGATTCAAGTCATCCGCAATCGACCGAATATAGGTCAAGGCCGCATGGGCGGATTCTTTCATAACATCGCCCAGGGAACCGGTGAGCTCAATTTTGCCCTGGCCCGGCATCACGTTGACTTCAATGGTAAGAGTGTCGCCGCCAGCATAGGTCCAAGCCAAACCCGTAGCCTGACCCACCTGGTCATCGTGGAAGGCTTTCTCATAATCGAATTTACGCTTGCCCAGGATAGACTCCAGATCTCCTACCTTAACATTGAGCTTATCCACTTTGCCGTCGGCAATTTGCATGGCTGCCCGGCGGCAAAGTCTGGCCAGTTCTCGGTCCAGCTGGCGGACCCCCGCCTCAGAGGTGTACCAGGAAATAATACGGGCCAGAGCGGTGGAGCTGACTTTGAGCTGATCAGGCAGTAAGGAGTGGTTGGCAATTTGCTTGGGCAGGAGATGACGCTTGGCGATCTGCAGTTTTTCTTCTTCCGTATAGCCAGAGACCTCAATCACCTCCATACGGTCAAGCAAGGGCTCAGGGATATCCCAGATGGTATTGGCCGTGGTGATAAAGAGGACCTTAGATAGGTCATAAGGGAATTCCACATAGTGGTCGCGAAAGCTGTTGTTCTGCTCCGGATCCAGAACTTCCAAAAGGGCGGACGACGGATCGCCGCGGAAGTCAGCTCCCAGCTTGTCTACCTCGTCCAGCAGGAAGAGTGGATTATCTGTGCCCGCCCGGCGGATGCCCTGAATGATCCGGCCCGGCATGGCTCCGATATAGGTCCGGCGGTGGCCGCGGATTTCCGCCTCGTCCCTTATGCCACCCAGGGACATGCGGATATATTTACGGCCCAGGGCTTCGGCAATAGATTTGGCAATTGAAGTTTTGCCGACACCCGGAGGTCCGACCATACAGAGGATGGGACCCTTAATTGAGGTGTCGCCGGCCTTAACCTGCAGGGCGCGCACGGCGATATATTCCAAAATCCGCTCTTTAACCTTTTCCAAACCATAGTGGTCTCGGTTGAGGATCTTGCGGGCTCGCTCCAGGTTTAGGACTTCTTCGTCCACCTTGCCAAAGGGCAGCTCCATCAGGAGTTCCAGCCAATTTAGCTGGACCGCGGTTTCGGGATAGTTGGCCGGCATGCGGGCTAGCTTCTTAATCTCTACCGCTACCTTTTCCTTAAATTCTTCCGGCATGAGGGACTTTTCCAGGGCGGCTTCCAGACGGTGGGTATCGTCCTCTTCGTTGTCGCCCAGCTCCTCCTGGATAGACCGCATCTGCTCCCGCAGGATGTATTCTTTTTGGTTTTGCTCAATCGAGTCTTGGACCTTTTCACTAATCCCCCGGGTGATATTCACGATCTGAATTTCATGGCCCATGAGGGTGAGCAGGTTCTCCAAGCGGGGGATAATCCGGTACTCTTCTAGCTGGGCCTGCTGGTCAGGCAGCTTGAAGTCCAGGTTCATGCAGATCATGTCAGCCAGGCGGTAAGGGTCTTCCTCATCCTGAACCAGGCGGAGAATTTCCTGGAAAATAAAATTAGAGTGTTGGAAAATGCCCGAGGCAGACATATATTCTTCGTAGGAATCCTTGACTTTGCGGACCAAGGCTTCCAGCAGCAGGCTGTCCACCTGGCTGAGGTCCTCATCCGGTAGGGGCTCATAGGTAGCCATACCAATACCTTTGCGGCGGGAGAAATTTTTGATGCGTACCCGAGAAACGCCCTCGCAGAGTACCTTAATCGTACCGTAGCTGACTTCGGCCATTTGTCTGACAATGGCCAGAGAGCCTACCCGGTAGAGGTCAGCGGCCCGCGGAATTTCCACCTCTGGGTCCTTCTGGGCCACCAGCAAGATATATCGGCTGCCGTCCATTGCCTCCTGCAGGGCATCTATCGAAGCCGACCGGCTAACCTCAAAAGAGATCGAGGTGGTCGGATAAAATACCATACCTCTGAGGCCAACATAGGGGATGCGAACGGGGGGATTATTTTTTTTCTGGGCTGGAGACATGCCTACACACATTCCTTCCTGACAGACCGGGTTTTGAGCCTAGTCTGGTAATTTTAATAATTGCTTATATTCTACCTCATATTAGCAGACCGAGTTTTAGCTAAAATCAGCTAATTTAACACGGCTTTAGCCTTAATGCCTTATAATGGGTAAGAGCACAGAGTCTTAATGGATAAGGAGATAGTTTGACATGGACCAAGCACAATTCTTACGTAAAACAAAAATTATTTGTACGATTGGCCCCGCCAGCGACGATCCGGAAATCTTGCGCGAGCTAGTTAAGGCCGGTATGAATGTCGCGCGGTTGAATTTTTCACACGGCGACCACGCCGAACAGAAAGCACGGGTTGACCGTCTCAAGGCCATCCGTGAAGAGATGAATGTGCCTCTGGCCCTCATGATGGATACCAAGGGCCCTGAAGTCCGCACCGGAGTTTTTGCGGGCGACCGGGTAAACCTGGAAAAAGATCAGGAGATCCGCATTGTCTATGAAGATGTTGTAGGCACGGCGGAGGAGTTTTCAGTTACCTATAAGGACTTGGCCCACGATGTGAAGCCAGGTTCTACTCTGTTGATCAACGACGGTCTGATTACCTTAGAAGTCTTACGTATTGAAGATTTGGACGTGGTTTGCCGGGTGGTCATCGGCGGAGAAATTGCCAACCACAAGTCCATCAACCTGCCGGATGTCAATCTCCAGCTCCCCGCCCTCACCAATAAAGACTTAGACGACCTGCATTTTGCCGTAGAAAACCAGTTTGACTGGATCGCCGCGTCCTTTGTCCGCCGGCCGGATGACATTATGGAAATGCGCCGGGTCCTAGCTTCCTTTGGTGATAAAGATATTAAGATTTGCGCGAAGATTGAAAACCGGGAAGGTGTGAATAACTTCGAAAAAATTCTCAAAGTCGCAGACGGGGTCATGGTCGCCCGGGGCGACCTGGGGGTAGAAATTCCTGCGGAAGAAGTTCCGGTCATTCAAAAGCACATGATTAAAACCGCTTACGAGGCAGGCTTGCCCTCCATCACCGCCACCGAAATGCTGGACTCTATGATCCGCAATTCCCGGCCTACCCGCGCCGAAGTTTCGGACGTGGCGAATGCGATTTTTGACGGCACCTCCTGTGTCATGCTCTCGGGCGAGACAGCCATGGGCCAATACCCCGTGGAATCTGTAAAAATGATGGACCGCATCGCCCGCTATACAGAAGCCCGTATACCTTACTGGGAGCACTTCCGCAATAACGCCTACCAAGCCAGCAATTTAACGGGCGCCATTGGCCACGCCGCCTGCACTACCGCTATGGACATCGGAGCCCAGGCCATTATTACTGTCACCCACTCGGGCAACACGGCCCGCGCTCTCTCCCGCTTCAGGGCTAATGTCCCCATCATTGCCGCCACCGTCACCGAGCGAACCAAAAACCAGTTGGCGGTTTCCTGGGGGGTTACACCCGTAGTTATCCCTGTAATCCAAGATACCGACGAGCTCTTTGAAACCGCCCTCGACGCCGCTCTCAAAACCCAGCTCGTCAAAGAAGGCGATCTGGTCGTGGTCACCGGCGGTACTCCAGCGGGTATGTCTGGCACCACCAACACCTTGCGGGTTGAGACTCTGGGCAAAACGATTACTCAGGGTACGGCTATCGCCAGCAATGGCATGAAGCAAGTTTCGGGAGACGCGGTAATTTTAAAGGACCACCAAATCCCCAGCGCCATGCAGGAGGTCCGCTCCTATATCCTCGTCGCAGATAAAACTACCAACGAAGACCTGCCCTTCATCCGTGAAGCCAGGGCCCTTGTGGTTGAGGATCCCGACCCGGATAGCCACGCGGTAACCTGTGCCAAGCTCTTAGAGACTCCCATTATTTATGGGGCAACCAACGCTACCAGGCTGGTCCACAATGGGCAAATGCTCAACCTGAATCTGGGCGAGGGCACGGTAAACTAAGGGCTTAAAATACTTAAATTTATTAGGACCAAAAGTTAAGGCAGGGCCGAGTTTCACTCAGCCCTGCCTTTATTATTTTTGAAGATTTTTCTCCGGACTTTTAGTTTGATCCCAGTTTGGTCTTGAAATCTTGGTAGTCGAAATGCCTCAAGCATACCAGTTCGCGGCCGTCCCAGCTGTATAGGTCAGGCAGAGGCATGCCATTAAAACTATTGCGCTTGACGTGAGAATAGATAGACATATCGCCAAACACGAGTAAGTCCCCACGCTTTAAGGGGCTGGCAAAACTATAGTCTCCGATGATATCCCCCGCCAGGCAGGTAGGGCCGCCTAGGCGGTAGGCATACTCCGAGGATTCTCCCTCAGGCTCGTAGGCCCCATCTGAGCCTACCCTAAAGCAGCGGGGCCGGTAGGGCATTTCCAAAACATCCGGCATGTGGCAAGAAGCTGAGGTGTCCAGGATGGCCAGCCTAAGTCCGTTAACAGGAGTATCCAAGACCCTAGAGACCAGCCAGCCGCAGTCTAAAGCTACGGCCTCACCCGGCTCAAGGTAAATTTTCACCCCATACTTTGCGCGCCAGCTTTGCATGAGCTCTACAAAAAGTGCCACGTTATAATTCCGCCGGGTAAAGTGGTGGCCGCCGCCCAAATTAAGCCAGCTAATCTCCGGCAAAGACAAGTAGGGGCTAAAGTTTTCCTCTAACGCAGCCAAGACGCCAGCCAGACTCTCCGCGCCCTGCTCACAGAGGGCATGGATATGAAAGCCCGTAAGGCCCTGGAGAAAATCCGGGTCTCGGGCCAGGGCCAAGTCCAATTCGCGGCGCGTGGTTCCCAGCCGGGAACCTGGTGCCGCGGGATTATAAATGTCTTCCTCAATCTCCGCGTATTCTGGGTTGAGGCGGAGGCCCAAGGCCAGAGGGGATTCTGCTGGCCTGGCCGCCTGGGCGGCCAAGGCTTGATCTCGCCAGCGCTGCCATTCACTGGGACTATTGAAAATTACATGGTCCGCGTAGGTCAAGACCTCCTCCAGCTCCTCTGCCTGGTAGGCCGGGGAGAAGACCTGGAGTTCCTTGCCTGGCATTTCCTCATGGGCCAGGCGAGCCTCATAGAGGCCAGAAGCGCAAGAACCCGCCAGGTATTTGCCAATCAAGGGATAGGTTTGATAGAGCGAGTAGGCTTTTTGAGCCAGGAGGACGGTTACGCCCGCGGCTTGGCCCAGGTCAGCCAAATACTCTAAATTGGCCCGCAAGTAGCGAAGGTCCAGCACCTCTGCCGGACTAGGCAAGTCGGAAAAGGGCAGGTCCGCAGGGCCGGTCTGGCAAATCTGGGAAGGTAGGTTGGCAGGATTGGGTAAAGACATAGCGCTGTTCAAACCTAGGGCACCATGACAGGGTCAAAATCCTCGTGCCAAGGCAGACCAAACTGGTTCAGGGCTGCCATGAAGGGATCGGGATCCAGCTCTTCCAGGTTATGCACTCCGGGCTTCTTCCAATGGCCCTGGAGGACCATGGCCGCGCCAATCATGGCGGGTACGCCTGTGGTATAAGATACAGCCTGGGCGCCCGTCTCCTGATAAGCCTCCTGGTGGTCGCAGATGTTATAGAGATAGTAGCGTTTGGGCTGGCCCGCCTTTTCGCCCTCAAAAATCACGCCAATATTGGTCTTACCCACAGTACGGGGTCCCAAGCTAGCAGGATCTGGCAGGACTGCCTTGAGGAATTGCAGAGGAATAATCTGCTGGCCTTCAAAGTCGATAGGTACGATTGAGGTCATGCCCACATTTTTCAGGCATTGCAGGTGGGTTAGGTAAGACTCGCCAAAGGTCATAAAGAAGCGGATGCGTTCCAGGCCAGGAATATTTTGGATCAAGGATTCTTCTTCTTCATGGTAGAGCAGGTACATATCCTTCTCCCCCACTTCTTTGAAATCGTAAGTGCGCTTGATTTCCAGGGGTTTGGTTTCAACCCACTCACCCTTTTCCCAATAGCGGCCATTGGCTGAAACCTCGCGGATATTAATTTCCGGGTTGAAGTTAGTAGCAAAGGGGTAGCCGTGGTCGCCCCCGTTACAGTCCAGAATATCAATGGTGCGGATGCTGTCGAAGTGGTGCTTTAAGGCATAAGCGGAGAAAACCTGGGTAACCCCGGGATCAAAGCCCGAGCCCAAGATCGCGGTCAAGCCAGCCTCTTTAAACTTGTCCCGGTAAGCCCACTGCCACTTATACTCAAATTTGGCCGTCTCGGGCGGCTCATAGTTGGCGGTGTCTAAATAGTCCACCCCGTAAGCCAGGCAGGCATCCATAATGGTCAAATCCTGGTAGGGCAAGGCAAGGTTCATCACTAGGTCCGGCTTCTCTTCTTCAAAGAGTTCTACCAGCTGGTCCACCTGGTCGGCGTCTACTTGACGGGCAGAGAGTTTGACCCCGCGGCCCGAGAGCTTATCAACCAAGGTCTGGGCTTTGCTGAGTGTACGGCTGGCAATACAAACTTCCTGAAAGACCTCGCTGTTTTCTACACACTTGTAGGCGGCCACTGAGGCGACACCGCCGGCACCAATAATAATCACTTTTGACATGGTGGCTGTTCTCCTTTTACTGAAATATATCTTTAGCTTTTAACTTATGAGAGTTAGTGTGTATATTTTAGCAAATATCTCTCCTAATCTCCTTAGTCTATAATCTTGAGTTTTTTCGTGTATTATGTATTTATTGTTAACTGGCCAGGGCTCTGGAGCCCAAGGCCGTGCGTAAAGAACACCCTGACCAGCTTGGCTGAATTTTTTAGATGTTAGGAGTAAATATGGAAAAGCTTTTCGACAAACCCTATTTTTACTGGTTTCACGCAATTAACCAAATCCCCCGCGGTTCCTACAATGAGGAAGCCGTCTCCAACTTTTTGAAGAAGTTCGCAGAAGACCGCCAGCTTGAAGTAATTCAAGATGAGGCCAAGAATATCATCATTCACAAGCCTGCAACTCCCGGCTTTGAGAACTCTCCTTGGGTCACTTTACAGGGCCACATGGATATGGTCTGCGAAAAGCTGCCTGACTCCGACCACGACTTTACCAAGGACCCCATCGAAATGAGTGTGGAAGGCGACTGGATTAAGGCCAATAAAACTACACTGGGCGCCGATGACGGTATTGCCGTGGCCTACGCCCTATCTATCCTAGATGCTAAGGATATTCCCCACCCCAACCTGGAAGTTATTATCACAACTTCTGAAGAAACCGGCATGGACGGCGCCCAAGCCCTCAAAGCAGAAGATGTTAAGGGTGAATTCCTCCTGAATTTAGACTCCGAGGAAGAAGGCATCTTTACCTTGGGCTGCGCCGGCGGCGCTGACTTCCACGCCAGCTTCAACTTAGAGCTGGAGGCCGCCTCCAACCACCCCGTATATGAGCTGGAAATTTCCGGGCTCAAGGGTGGGCACTCCGGCCAGGTTATTCATGAAGGCCGGGGCAATGCCATCAAAGTCTTAGCCCGCATCCTCCATCAGGTACAAGCCCAGCAGCCCGTGCAATTAGCCAAGTTTACAGGCGGGTCCAAGCACAATGCCATTCCTACCCAGGCCCAGGCTATTTTCTCTGCCCCAGGCGAGGTAGAAGCAGCTGTTAAGGCCGCTTTCGACGAAGTAAAGGCAGAACTACAAATCATAGATCCCGACCTGACCTATAAACTTAGCAAGGGACAAGCCGACCAACTCATCTCCCTGGCTCAGAGCAAGCAGATCATTGACTATCTCTTTGTGATTCCCCACGGCGTACAATCTATGAGCCATGCCATGCCTGGCCTGGTACAGACCAGCCTGAATGTGGCTATCGTCAGCCAAGATGAAAAGAGCCTGAAGCTGCAGGTTTCTATCCGCTCCGCCATCAACTCCTCTAAGTTAGAGCTGGTTGACCGCTTGGTCACGGAAGCCGCTTATTTCGGCGCCCAGCCTGAGGCCGGCGGCCAGTATCCGGCCTGGGAATTCAATCCCGAGTCTCCCTTCATCGACAAGGTACAGAAGATTTATCATGACTTATATAACAAGGAAGCAAATATAACAGCGATTCATGCGGGTTTGGAATGCGGCCTCTTAAAAGACATCATGCCTCATACCGAGATGATCTCCTTTGGCCCCACCATGGAAGATATCCATACTCCCAGAGAGCGCCTGAGTATTTCCTCGACCAACCGGGTCTGGGATTTCCTTTTGAAACTACTGGCTAGCTTTAAGTAAGTCCTTGATAAAGCAAACCACATAATAAAGAGGGTGTCTCAAAATCTCACAGAGGCACCCTCTTACTATTGTATTAGTAGATAGGATAATCAATCGCACGGGCCTCCCCCCCAACCGCAGGTAAGGATTTAGCCTCCTACCGTGCTGCTCTACTGGCTCATTTAATACGGCAGTTCCTGGTTTAATACGGCAGTTCCTATTCGAGATGGCAGTTCCTGGTTTAAGAAAACTCTCGTACTTCAACTTTGGGGTTTTTCTTACAAATTTGCAGCTTATGTAGCTTAGAGGGTCACCGGGAATTTTTGCCTCCTATATTTTATGCATTTATTCGAGCATAAACCCGGATTTTCTGTATAAATATCGCCTTTACCAGCTTGAGTTCATGATTTTCTGGCCAGAAGCTAAGGGGTAACCTTCAATACTTGCAAACTTTTAAGAAAATCCCAAAAGTAAAAAGTACCGAACTCATCCTAGTGACTGCCTTACCAATGGCAGTTTCAAGAACAGTGTTAGTAATACATTTAAGCAGCAGTGCCGCCCGTTTCTTTGGAACTGCTGGGTTTGGGTATTCGATGTAGCCATCTAAAAAAGGTGAGAGGGCCGCTGAGACTCCTTCCTTTCAGAGTCCAGCTTTTTGTCCGCACCCCCATCACCCCGTTGGCACAGATGTACAGATAAAAGGAAAGTTTTTGAGGCTTGCTTAACTAAAGGCCGAGAGACCTGAACTGTCAATGGTCACGACCACAAAGCGGCGCAGAAGACGCCATTGACAGTTCAGGGAACCTGGCCTAAAAAGTAGACAAGCCTCAAAAACTAATTAAGACTTTGCAGTCAGCTAGACCCTTTATTTTTGCTTAGACTAGCTCAAGATTAAATCCTACTGCTCGGCGGTAGTTGCGAGTACCAAATAGCAGGCACGAAACTTTCTTGAAACCCAGTTTTCGGCAAGACTAAATTCCAAATGCATTTTACCGTAAGACTAACTTCCACTTTCTCCCTTTACGTGTGGAACTTACTTTTTCACTTAAACTCCGTACTTGAGTCTTGGAAAAGTCGTAGAATCTCGAAACCAAGAACTGGCCGTCTTAACCAAGAACTGCCTTCTTGAACAGGAAATGCTGTCTTAAATGAGCAAGTAGAGCAGCACGGCAGCAGGCCGACTTCTTACCTGCGGTATTAGTAGTCGAAAGGCCTAAGTGCAATTGACCATCCTATCTACTAATACAAAAATAAGAGGGTGTCTCTGTGAGATTTTGAGACACCCTCTTTACTTTATCCCTCGGCATGTGGCCTGAAGCCACAAAAAATTTTGCTGATTAATCTGAGAACCATTGGCAAATATAGGCAGGAGCGTAACCTGCATAAGGACCGCTCGTATAAGTTGGTGCTTGATAGAAACCCACAGCCATATAGACCCAGTCGGGATTCATTATATTAGCCCAGTGCGAAGGCGAGGCCTTAAAGGAGTCAAAAACACTTTGGGCCAGTTCGGCAACCGTGGCACGAGCATAGTTCTGTTGGATATTTTCTCCCATATAAGTTCCAGGATAGCCAGTAAAGGGGCTAGAGCCGTCTGCCTTAAAGTGGCTGAAGTTGCTGGAAATTTCTTTAGCGCGAACCGCCACAAAGCTGCTCATGTCTTCTTTGAAACTTACCGGCTGCAAGCCAGCATTAGTCCGAGCTTCGTTGACTAAAGCCAAGAGATTAGAGGCCAGGGTATCTTCAGCTGCTACTTGGAAACCGGGAAAACTCAGGGCCAGAGGCAGGGCTAGGAGTATTAAGACCAGCAAGGCGGAAGCAGTAGCCTTTACATTGCCAGCTTTTGCTAATTTTTTACCCTCTAAGGTTTTACGATTTTTTAGATCGCTCTCGCCTTTCATATGTTCTACCCTCCAAGTTCTTCGACATTTCGTGTCGTTTCTTACATGCATAATAGAAGCTTCTAATGCATAAAACAAGAATACACTGTATAAAAGCCAAATACTCTCTTTTCCATAAAAGCAACTTAGGAAAAGCCGGAATCTCCTCAGGTCTTTTGCAAGATTTAGACAAGAAAAGTCCATATTATCCTTTCAGATAGAATTTCCCCCGTTAAAACCCTTATATACCAGGCTATTTACTAAAGATATAAGCAAGTTTTAAAGATTGAGGAAGTTCTAATCATCCGTAAATTTTACAAAATATTCTCCGACAAAAAGTCGTATTGGCACTTTTTCAGCTTAAAAATCTGACATTCACCCTTAAACTCGCTGAATAAATATCAAATTGTTTATGCATACAAATTTATTGCTAAAGTAAACGCTTGCTAATAACAAATAAACACAAGTTATCTTTAATTAATGCAAAATTCTTCGAGTAACTTTAAAATATGAAAGTGAAAAATGCAATAAAAAAGCCCAACCCCTAGGAGGTCAGGCTTAGTTGGAGAATTTAAGTAAGGCTAAGTGCTAGGCAAACAAGGTCAGAAGGGTTTCGCGCAACAGTTTATCTGCCACGACCGTAGAGACACCAGTCTCATCATAAGGCGGCGAGAGTTCCATGAAGTCCAGGCCCACTATGTTGAGGCCCGCCAGCTGGTAAATCTTGCTTTGCAGGTCAAGATAAGAAACACCACCGGGCTCAGGCGTACCGGTCCCAGGGAAGTAGGCAGGATCTAAAACATCCAGGTCCAAGGTAAAGTAGACGGGCAGATTTTGTACCTTGAGTCCCGCAACATATTCAGGCACCGCTTCCAAATCAAAGGGGTGAAAGGCCAGGTGCTCGCGGGCAAAGGCAAATTCTTTTTCCTCACCAGACCTGATACCAAAGGAGGCAATGCGGTTGTCGCCCAGGATTTCCCAGGCATGGTAGATTACGCAGGCGTGCGAAAGTGATTCCTCCATGAACTCCGGCCGCAGGTCTGTGTGGGCATCAAAGTGAATAACCCGCAAGTCAGGATAAATTTGGGCCAAGGCCCGGATAGCGCCCAAAGAAATAGAGTGTTCCCCGCCCAGCATGAGGGGGATCTTGCCCGCCTGGGCAATTTTCAGGGTCTGATCTTCCACGAGCTTAATCATCTTGCTGACCGAACCGATCGGAGGAACAAGGTCTCCCGCATCGTAAACGGCCAGGTCGGAAAAATGCTTATTCAAGTAAGGTGAGTAAGTTTCTAAGCCAATCGAGGCTTCCCGCATAGCAGCGGGGGCAAATCTGGTACCAGGCCTAAAAGAAGTCGTCCCGTCGAAGGGGGCACCGTAGAGGACTATCTTAGCCTCTTCCCAGCTGGCTTCTGCGCCTAGGTATTGCAAATTTTCGGATAGCAGTTCCATATTTACTCCTCTTATTAACTATTAGTTGTTAACCTATTGAATAGTAGCTTTAAATTGCCCTATGAGCGCTGGTCTCCCCCGCCTAAGACCGGGATAAAATCCTCGCCCGTCTGGTCTAACAGAGCCTGCACATAAGTGGGCAGGGCAAATGCACCCTGGTGAATGCGCGAATTGTAATAGCGGGTAGTCAGGCCGCGTGCTTCCCAGACACCGGGCTTGTGATCTTTCAAAGGGTGGTAGCCCTTGGACATAAAGCCAAAAAGCCAGTGGCCAGAAGGATAGCTGGGAATATAGGCCTGGTAGAGGAAATTTACGGGGAAGACCGCGCGCGTTTGCCGGCGAATCTCCCAGACCATACGGGCCTGTTCATCATAGAAGGGGGATTCATGCTGGTTGACCAGGATTCCATCACTTTTCAGGGCCTTGAAGCAATTACCATAGAACTCCCGCGTAAATAGGGAGACTCCCGGTCCGATGGGATCCGTGGAATCTACCAAGATGAGGTCATAGTGGTCTTCCCATTTACGGATATACTTGAGCCCGTCCGCGATATGCAGGTGGACGCGGTCGGAATCAAAGGAAGAAGCCAATTGAGGGAAGAACTCCTGGGAGACCCGGACCACACGTTCATCAATCTCCACCAGGTCAATCTCCTCAATCTCGGGATAACGCAAAAGCTCGCGCAGAGCTCCCCCGTCTCCTCCCCCAATCACCAAGGCTCTATGGACTCTGGGATGCACGGCCAGAGGAACATGGACCATCATCTCGTGATAGATGAATTCATCCCGCTCCGTCAACATGAGCACCCCATCAATCACCAAGATCTTGCCAAAATCTTCTGACTGGAAAACCTCAATGGTTTGAAATTCCGAGACCTCTTTGTGCAGCTGTTCCTCAACCTGGATGACCAAGTTTACCTTGTCACCCTGCTGCTCGCTGAAGTAAGTAGACATATATTTCTTCCTTTCTAATAAAAAAGAAGTGTGAGTTATTAAATCTAGGATGAGTTAGGAATCTTTAGCTACAAAAATCTTTTTAACTTCGGGATCTTCCGTACCGGACAGGCTGGAACCTATTTCACGGGCATACTCAATGTAGGTCAAAGCTCGCGCCGTAATGCGTTCGCCGGGGGCCAAAACCGGAATACCAGGAGGATAGCACATGACGAATTCCGTACAGACCCGGCCTTCCGCTTCCGCCAGAGGAATTTGGATAGATGGCGCGTAGAAAGCCGTAGAAGGGTTGAGCACCGGCTCGGGTTTGACATACTCCGACATAAGCATGCCCTCTGGGTCCTTGCCATAAAGGCGGCGAATCTCCGCCAAGGCCGCAATGAGGCGCTCCACGTCTACAGGACGGTCACCTACGGAAATAATGGCCAAAATATTGGAAAGGTCTCCAAATTCAATTTGGATATTATACTCATCCCGCAGGATATCGTAGACCTCAACTCCGGACAGGCCCATGGACCTGGTATGGATAGACAGTTTAGTGCGGTCAAAGGCATAAAAGGCATCGCCGTCACAACGGCTTTCGTCAAAGGCCAAGTAGGAAGGCGGGGCAAATTGGTTGATTTCCTCGCGGGCATAGTCCGCAAATTTCACTACCCGGTCATAAATCTCTTCTCCCCGCATCGCCAAATTTTTCCGCGTAATATCCAAAGAGGACATGAGCAGGTAGGAGGCCGAGGTGGTTTGGGTCAGGTTTAAGATCTGGCGGATATAGCCTAAATCCTCCCTCATGCCTGGTCCAGCCAACAGCATAGAAGATTGGGTCAGTGAGCCGCCGGTCTTATGGAGGCTGACTGCAGCCAAATCCGCGCCCGCTTCCATGGCTGACATGGGCAGGTCGGAAGAGAAATAGAAGTGGGTGCCATGGGCTTCATCCACTAAGACCTTCATGCCCGCCTGGTGGGCCAGGGCCGTCATCTCCTGGAGGCGGCCGCAAACCCCATAATAAGTAGGATTATTAATCAAGACCGCCTTCGCGTCCGGGTTTTCCTTGATGGCAGCCTGGAAGTTTTCCAGACTCATGCAGAGCGGAATGCCAATTTCCTGGTCCAGACCAGGGTCTACGTAGATGGGATCGGCCTGGGCCAAAATCAGGGCGTTAATGGCTGAGCGGTGGACATTGCGGGGCATGATCAGCTTGTCACCTGGGTTGAGGCTGGACATGATCATGGCCTGAACGGCTTGCGAGGTACCATTGACGATAAAGAAGGCCGCCTCAGCCCCAAAGGCATCAGCAGCCAGGTTTTCCGCTTCTTTGATCACGCTCACAGGGTGGATCAGGTTGTCCAGCATCTTCATGGAGTTGGCATCCGCAGAAAGGGTGGGCTGGCCTAAAAACTCCAGCAGCTCCGGATTGCCGGGGCCCTTCTTGTGGCCTGGCACATCGAGAGACACCATGCGCTTCTGCCGGTAACGCTTGAGAGCTGTGAGGAGGGGGGCTTGGGTTTGGTCTAACTGGTAATTACGCATGAAGGCTCCTCCTTAGCCAAGTCCACAGGCTAAGCTAATTTTCATCGTAAATATTGCGGCCGGAATAAATCTCAATCATTTCCCGCTGGATAGCTTCCAGAATTTGCAGGCGCTCCTGGGGTTTGATCTCATAGGCATCACGCTTAAAGAGGTAATTTTGCACATCTACTTCTTTGAGCATGAGGCGGGAGTGGAAGAGGTTGGCCTGGTAAACGTTAATGTCCGTGGCATCATAACAGCGGAGGATCTCCGGGCTGATAAAGTCTTGAATGCTACGGACCTGCTGATCTTGGAAATATTTGCGGCCGGAGGTATCACGGGTAAAGCCCCGCACCCGGTAATCTATGGTAATGATATCAGACTCAAAACTGGAAATTAGGTAATTAAGCGCCGTCAGAGGGGATATTTCACCGCAGGTGGCCACATCTATATCTACCCTAAAGGTGGAAATGGCCCGCGAGGGGTGGGACTCGGGAAAGGTGTGGACCGTCACATGGCTCTTGTCCAGGTGGGCAAAGACATCGCGCTGACCAACTTCTGGCTGGCCCGGTTTATCCGCCTCTGCAGTTTGGTCCTGGGCCTGAGCGGCAGCTTCAGCGACCGCGCCCTCGGGGAATATTTCCTCTAAAACGCTGGTACAGGCGGCGTCAGGTCCCTCTTTTTGCGAAAGAAGATTTTCCAGAAAGGGCTGACCATGGTTGCAAGATTCATCTATATAGGTGTCAGGGACGGATTGCTCCGCAATCAAAATATTAACCGAGGCTCCCTGGGGGTCAAAGTCTTGCTTGCTGATATTCAAGATATTGGCCCCAATCATCGCAGTGAGGTCGCACAGAATCTTGGTCAAACGATCAGAGTTGTACTGCTCGTCAATATAAGCCAGGTAGTCCTGCTGTTCTCGCAGGGTACGGGCATAGCAAACGTCATAGATATTAAAGCTTAAACTCTTGGTGAGGTTGTTAAAACCATAGAGTTTAATTTTTTCTCCCATAGGCCTGGACTTATCCCCTCTACTTCTACAAATTGCACAGATTTTGCGGGCCACAAATGCAGCGTTATTTTAGCACATTAATAGACTCTATATGACAGGTCTTTTCCTAGTATATTTGCCCAAGCGGCAGGGGTTCCCTGCCTAAATTCTTGACACAAAGTCCAGGGTGCATTAAAGTTAATCCAGCCTGAAGACTAACATATAAATTATGTCGGCCTTCAGAGTGCAAAGGAGTCTGAGGTTATAACATGTGAGCGGTAAACTCTCAGTTTGCCAAGGTCACCTTGCAAAAAATGTAACTAGCGAATTGAAATTGGAGGAAAACACATGAAAAAATTATTAGCATTTATGCTGGTATTAGTCATGTCTTTCGGCCTCGTTGCCTGTGGTACAGGTGAAGAGAAGAAAGAAGAACCCACCCAGGCTGCCACAGAAGCCGCCAAGGAAGAAAAGACCGAAGCTGCTAAGGAAGAAGAAGAAAAAGCTGAAGACAACAAAGAAGAAGAAGCCAAAGAAGAAGAAGCTGCTCCCGCAGGCGACCTGAATATTGGTGTATTCTACTATGACTTCGCCGATGCTTATATCGCCACCGTTCGTGCTGAAATGGACAAGATGCTGGACGAAATGGGCGTTGAATACAAGAACTACGACGCTGCTGGTTCTCAGCCCACTCAGACAGACTCCATCAAGTCTGCCATCGCCGCTGGTGCTAACCTCTTAATCGTTAACGTGGTTGAAACTTCTTCTGAAGACGCTGCTAATGAAATCGCTGCCGCCGCTAAAGAGGCTGACATTCCTGTAATCTTCTTCAACCGCGAAGTTACCAACGACGTAGTTAACGGCTATGAGAAGGCTGCCTTTGTTGGTACCGATGCTCCCGAAGCTGGTCACCTGCAAGGCGAAATGATCGGTGATTACCTGGTCGCCAACTTCAAGGACGTTGACCTCAACGGAGACGGTAAGATTTCTTACGTTATGTTCAAGGGACAAGAAGGCAACGCTGAAGCTGAAGCTCGTACTCAGTTCGCAGTCGAAGATGCCGACAAGATCCTCAAAGAAAACAAATTAGAGCCTCTGGCTTACTATGACGAAAATGCTGACTCCAAGTTCTTAGTTGATAAGGACGGTAAATGGTCTGCTGCCGCCGCTAACGACTACATGTCTACCATCCTGGGTTCTTACTCTGAAGAGCAGGAAAACATGGTTGAACTGGTTATCGCCAACAACGACGAGATGGCCCTCGGTGCTCTCTCTGCCCTGCAAAACGCCGGCTACAACAAAGAAGACGGCAAATACATCCCCATCTTTGGTGTAGACGCTACCGAAACCGCTCAAGGCAAAATCAAGGCCGGTGAGATGGTTGGTTCTGTAAAACAGGATAACGTTGGTATGGCTGCTACCATTACTCAACTGGTTCAGAATATCAAAGACGGTAAAGAGCTGATGGCTGGTACCGAAGACCTCAACGTAGATAAAGACGTTGATAAGATTCGTGTTCCTTACCAGAAGTGGACTGCTGACAGCAAATAAGCTGTACTGCTAGCTGTAGCACTTAAAGGAGTAGGGCTGGTGCCCTGCTCCTTTTTCAAAAGAGAGGAGATGTGTGATGCCAAGTACGCCACTATTAGAGATGCGAGGCGTTTCCAAGGCATTCCCTGGTGTCAAAGCATTAGACAAGGTTGATCTGACTGTGTATCCCGGTACAGTTCATGCCCTCATGGGAGAGAACGGTGCGGGTAAATCAACCCTGATGAAGTGTCTCTTTGGCATCTACCATGCCGATGAAGGCGCCATCCTCCTGGAGGGTGAAGAGGTACACTTTCAAAACCCTAAAGAAGCCATGGAACACGGTGTGGCCATGGTGCACCAGGAGCTCAACCAGGCCTTAACCCGGTCTGTCCAAGATAATCTCTGGCTGGGACGCTACCCTACGCGGGGCGGTCTCATGGTCAACGAGCGCAAGATGTTCCAGGAAACTAAAGCCTTATTCAAGGATTTAGGTGTCCATATTAACCCTAAACAGATTATGTCCAGCCTGCCAGTTTCTCAGCGTCAGATGGCAGAAATTGCCAAGGCTGTTTCTTATAACGCCAAGTTAATCGTCTTTGACGAGCCTACCTCCTCCCTGACCGAGCATGAGGTAGAGCATCTTTTCCGGATTATTAACGACCTCAAAGCCAAAGGCTGCGGGATTATCTATATCTCCCATAAGATGGACGAGATTTTCCGCATTGCCGATGAAATCACCGTCATGCGTGATGGCCAGTGGGTAGATACCAAGTCCGTGGGTCAAACCAACGTAGGCGAAATTATCAAGCTGATGGTAGGTCGGGAGCTCACCCACCGCTTCCCAGAAAAGACCAACACCCCCGGCGAAGTAGCCCTGGAAGTTCAAGGTATGTCCGGCGAGTATAATCTCCTGGAAGATGTGTCTTTTGAACTGCGCAAGGGAGAAATTTTGGGCGTAGCCGGTCTGGACGGGTCTGGCCGTACGGAGGTCCTAGAGACCCTCTTCGGAGTAATGACCCGGCGCGGTGGGACCATCCGCCTGCATGGCAAGGAAATCCATAACCACACACCGCAAGAATCCGTAAATAATGGGTTTGCCCTCTTGACGGAGGAGCGGCGGGCCACGGGCATTTTTGCCATTCGGGATATCACAGACAATACCATCATTGCGCACACCTCCAGTTATTTGAAGCATGGCCTCTACCTAGACAACAAGGCCATGGAGCGGGATACTGATAAGTCCATCGATGCCTTGCGCATCAAGACCCCCAGCCGGGCCACCGCCATTCGGTCCCTCTCCGGCGGTAACCAGCAAAAGGTGCTCTTAGGCCGCTGGCTGCTTACCGAACCCGAAGTCCTGCTCCTAGATGAGCCTACCCGCGGCATTGATGTTGGCGCTAAATACGAAATCTATCAATTAATTATCAACCTGGCCTCTGAGGGCAAGGCAGTTATGGTCGTTTCTTCCGAAATGCCTGAGCTATTAGGCATTTGCGACCGGATCATGGTAATGTCCAACGGTCATGTGGCAGGAGAGGTCGATGCCACCCAGACCAGCCAGGAAGAAATCCTGACCTTAGCTGAAAAGTATATTTAGGGAGACGCGTATGAATTCATCCACAGATTTAAAGAAACAGTCCTTTGACAGCAAGCGAATTATTAACTTGCTCATCAACAACGCCTTGATCATCATCATGCTGATCCTGGTAGTTTACGTGGCTGTCACCAACCCCAACTTTTTGCAGCCCGCATCCTTGGTCAATCTGCTCTCCCTGACAGCAGCTTATTTACCGGTAGCCTTGGGTATCGCCGGCTGTATAGTCCTCACCGGTACAGACCTTTCTGCCGGTCGTGCCGTAGGCCTCACCGCCTGTGTGGCAGCCTCCTTGCTGCAAGCCGTCGACGCCCCTGGGAAGATGTGGCCCAACCTGAAGCCCCTGCCCATCTGGCTCGTCCTGCTTATTTCCGTGGTCATTGGTGCGATAATCGGCGTCTTTAACGGTTTCTGGGTTGCCAAGTTCAAGCTGCACCCCTTTATCGTTACCCTGGCCACCCAGCTCATTCTCTATACGGTCCTCCTGCGCTACGTCCAACTGGGCGAATCTCGCGGCCAGTCCATCTCTGGCTTGGACAACGGTTATCGGGAATTTGTCGCAGGCTCCTTTGTTAAACTGCCCATTGGTAAGGGTATCGGAATCCCCAACTATGTTTGGTACTCCATCCTCCTTGCCGTCCTCATGTGGTTTATCTGGAACAAGACCGTCTTTGGCAAAAACATGTTTGCCCTGGGTTCCAATGAGGAAGCCGCTCGGGTCTCCGGTATTAACGTGGGTATGACCACCGTAGCCGTTTTCGCCCTGGCTGGCGCAATGTATGGCTACACCGGCTTTATCGAAGCTGCCCGTATCGCTTCCAACACGCCTAACACCGGCTTCAACTACGAGCTGGACGCCATCGCGGCCTGCGTTATCGGCGGTGTATCCTTTGTCGGCGGTATCGGTAAGATTTCCGGCGTGATCATCGGGGTTCTGCTCCTGCGCCTGATCTTTGTTGCTCTGCCGATGGTAGGCATGGACCAACAGCTCCAATACGCCATTAAAGGCGGCATTATCCTGGTAGCCTGTGCCCTGGATATGAGAAAATACTTGGTCAAACGCTAAGCTTTGCATCCTATGCACTTAGGCATTCACACATGTGGCGACTTGGGCCTGGCCAGGCTCAGTCGCCATTTTTTCTAGATTTTGCAGCCTAAAACACCTGCGAGACGACATTGCACAG
Organism: uncultured Oscillospiraceae bacterium; assembly: GCA_964398655.1. GTDB lineage: Bacteria > Bacillota > Clostridia > Saccharofermentanales > DTU023 > SFFI01. The sequence continues at coordinate 52,491 of CAYNNG010000003.1, read as the reverse complement.
AGGTTTTAATATGACTCATCAAACTAACTTACCCCTACTGCCCCTTGAGACCTGGGAAGCCAAGCTGGCCCAGGGCCACCTAGACTCCGTCCTCCGGGACCTGGCCTGCCTGTCTCCTGACCAGGACATCCAGCCTGCCCGTCAGCGTCTGACCAAGCTGCTTGCCACCTATCGGCGGGAATTTGACCCTAGCGGTCAAAGGCAGGTCGCCCTCTTCTCCGCCCCCGGACGGACGGAACTTTTGGGCAACCATACCGACCACCAGGGAGGTAAAATCCTCGCCGCTGCGGTCAATCGGGATATCCTGGCTGTAGCCGGCTTTAACCAGGAAGCCAACCCTCCGCGCGTGCGCCTGGCCTCACATGGTTGGCCTTTAAGCGAAATTGTGCTGGACAACCTCCACCCTCAATCCTCAGAAACTGGAAATTCTCGTGGCCTGGTCCGGGGCATCGCGGCTGGGCTGGCTAAGCTAGCCTGGGAAGGCAGCTTAAAAGGACTTAGCCAGACGCCTCTCCACCGGGACTGGCAGGGCCAAGAGCTGAAGGCTTCAGATGCCTTATGTCCTGACCTCCAGATCCAGGGACTGGATATCGCCACAGAATCCCAGGTAAAAACCGGTTCTGGCATTTCTTCCTCCGCGGCCTTTGAAGTGTGTCTGGCCAAGGTCATGGCCACCCTGTGGGGCTGGCCCCAGCTGGGACCCGTTGAACTAGCGCAAATCGGTCAATATGCTGAAAACATCTACTTCGGCAAACCCTCCGGCCTCATGGACCAATTGGCTTCCGCCGAGGGAGGTGCCGTTTACGTTGATTTCGCGGGACCTTCACCCCACGTGGAAAAGCACGCCTTACCCTTGGCCCAGGCCGGCTATCAACTGGTCCTTGTTGATTCCAAGTCCGACCACGCCAACCTGTCAGGGGAATATGCCTCCATTACAGAGGAAATGGGCCAGGTGGCCCAGGCTTTAGGCCAGGAGATCCTGAGTCAGGTGCCCGCAGAAGACTTTTTTGCCGCCCTGCCCAGCCTGCACCGCCAGCTGCCCGACCGCGCTTTACTGCGGGCCCTGCATTATTACGCAGAATGCCAGCGGGTTGACCAGGCTAAGACCTCGCTAAACCAGGGAAATATTGATACGTATTTGGCCCTCGTCAACGCTTCCGGCCGGTCATCATATATGTATCTGCAGAACATTTATCCCACGGGAGCCGTGCAAGCTCAGGATATGGGCCTGGCCCTGGCTTTGGCTGAACACAGCTTAGCCGGCAGGGGCGCCTGCCGAGTTCACGGCGGCGGATTTGGCGGTACCATCCAAGCCCTGGTCCCCCACGACCTCTACCCCCGTTTTAAACAGGAGATGGAAGCCGTCTTTGGCGCGGGTTCCTGCCATGCCCTAGATATTCGCGAGCCAGGCGCGGTCTGCCTGGAACCTGCAAATTTTTAGGCCTGCTAGTGCTGGGAGTAAGTTAAATTATGGAAACAGCAAAAAATAACGCTATCGGTTCTTCAGAACCCACCATACAGGAATATTTCCTCACCCAAGCTCTAGGAAAAACTCAGAGCACCAACTGCGCCGAACTTCATCTAACTAACCTCGGAGCTACGATTATGGGCCTGACCCTGCCTCTGGCTTCCGGGAACCGGGACGTCATCTTGGGCTTTGCCCGGCCCGAAGACTATCTGGTCCAGGATGGCAACCTGGGCGGCCTCATCGGCCGGGTGGCGGGACGCATACCCGCCGGGCCTAAGGGCTATCCTCTAGTAAAAGTTGCCGGTAAAACTTATCCCGTTACAGCCAATTCTGGAAACATTTGCCTGCATGGAGGCGAACCCGGCTTTCACCGTGAACTTTGGGAATTGGCTGACGAAGGCCAAGACGCCACCCACAATTGGCTGACTTTCCGCCTGGTCTCCCCCGCTGGCGATGCCGGCTTCCCCGGGGATTTAGAAGTTTTTGTGACCTACAGCCTGGAAACTCCAGACCTGGCTGCAGGCTCAGCAGACGAAGAGGGCTGCGGACAAGGTAAAGGCGAAGATAAAGCTAATAGCTCACCGCTTCCCTCCCCATCTTACCTTGACCTCCGGATCAGCTACCAGGCAAGCTGCTCTGCCACCACCGTCTGCAGCCTCACCCAGCACGCCTACTTTAACCTGCGGGGACATGGACAAGGGAACTTATGGGGGCAGAAATTGCAGGTTTCCGCCGACCACTACACAGACTTTACACCGGACCTCATCGCCACCGGAGAAATTTGCCCCTTGGAAGGGACCAGCTTAGACCTCCGCCAAGAGCGAGATCTGGGAGAAATTCTCCAGCCTGATCCCCTGCTCGCAGTTACCCGCGGTTTGGACCATAACTATATTTTGAGCCAGGAAGACCACGGACCCTTACAAAAAGTCGCCTGTCTGTCTTGTGAAGACCTTAGCATGGAGGTGCTGACCACTTTCCCTGGCCTGCAGGTTTATACGGCTAACTACTTAGATACCTTGGGCAAGCCTAACCCGGCTGGCCAGCCTACGCCCTACCCGCCCCACTCTGCGGTATGCTTGGAATGCCAAGCCTGGCCCAACGCTGTAAACTTGGAGAATTTCCCCTCCATTAGTTTGGAGCCCGGCCAGGTCTACCAACAGGAAACCGTCTACCGCTTCCGCCTTATTACAGCAGAGCCTTCTCCCACTCAGCTTCCTTGAAGCCCACCAGTACAAGCTCATCCGTCACTAAAATGGGCCGCTTAACCAACATGCCATCGGTGGCCAATAGTTCATACTGTTCAGCCTCAGTCATTTCAGGCAGCTTATCCTTGAGCTTTTGAGCCCGGTAGGCCATACCACTGGTGTTGAAAAAGCGCTTCAGGGGCAAGTTGCTTTTTTCATGCCAGGCCTTGAGCTCCTCGACGCTGGGGTTATCTTCCTTAATATCCCGCAGGTCAAACTCCAAGTCGCGATCTTCCAGCCACTTCTTGGCTCTTTGGCAAGTCGTGCACTTGGGGTAGCAAACAAATAACATGGTAGAGTCCTTTCCCAAGAGAAATTCTTGTAAGTATTTTTCTCATTATAGGCTAACTACCTGCTTTTCAGGATTATCCACTAATATTCCTTCTTGGCTAATATTTTTTCGCCTCCGTAAATGGCGAGCCCCAAAAAGACTAGGGCCAAGGCTGCCAGGGCGGCTGATAACACATAGGGTTGGTTGAGGCCAGTCTTTAGCTTCGCCAGAATCTCATTCATATGGTCGCCCAGGAGGCTGCTGAGGGAAAACAGTAGGAAATAAAAAGCAACCATGATAATCCGCCCTTTATTCGCGCCTAATTTAAATACAAAGAGGAGCTGGAAGGCATTGAGGATAAGGCAGGCTGCAAAGGATGCGGAAGCTAAAAACAAGGCCAGATCAAATCTTCCCAGTGCTTGGCTAAAGATCACAAGACCAAAGCCGCCAGCCAGCAGGGCAAATATTATCCCCAGCAAAAATTTACTAACCACATAAGTTCGGCGCGCAACGGGCGTGGTAAAGGCAAATTTAGGGTAGTCTACCTGCTCTTCTACCGTGAAGCTCACAGAGTTGAGGAAAATGGGTAAAAAAACAAAAACCAGAGGCAGGATTATCAACATATGCTTGAGTCCGCCGTAAACGCTCAAGGCTGCAAAAACAATCAATAAAATCAGGTAGCTGGCCTTGGCCAAAGGCATGTTTGCGGCGGCCAACAATCGCGGCGGGATCCAAAGCTTCGGCTGTCGCATTGTCCACCGAACAAAGGGCATAGCGCTCCACCAGTTGGTCTTTTTCTTCCATAAAGAGGATTTTCCCTTGGTGTAGGAAGGCAATATAGTCAGCCGCTTTTTCCAAATCTGACAGGATATGCGAAGAAATCAGGACGCTATGGTTCTCTTCTTGGAGAAAAGCTAAAAGCAGGTCCAGGATTTCGTCCCTGACCACCGGGTCTAAGCCGCTGGTGGCTTCATCTAAGATTAGTAATTCTGCCTCATGCGACAGAGCCAGAGCCAGGGAAAGCTTTACCTTCATACCTCTTGAGAGGTTTTTTAGCTTCTGTTTAGAGGGCAGCTTGAAGTTGTGTAAGAATTCCTGAAAGAGCTCTTCTTGCCAACTATCAAAGCTCAAGCTGGCATATTTCCCAGCCTCTTTCACTGACATTTCACCGGGCAGGTGAAGATCATCAAAAACTACACCGACCCTATTCATCAGTTTAGGATCTTTGAGAGGCAGAGTCTGGCCCAGGAGCTTAATCTCACCGCTGTCTGGCTTAATTAGTCCCAAAATAGCTTTCAGCGTAGTCGTCTTACCAGCGCCATTTTCGCCGATATAACCCACCAGACAGCCCGTTGGTATAACTAGGTCCAAGGGGCCCAGTTGGAAGTTGTTATATTTTTTGGTTAAACCTTTTATTTCAATAGCCTCAGGCATTTTCTTATCTCCTTAATGTGTGCCGACTTCAGGCGTATCACCGGCCAGGATTTCCAGCATTTCTTGCAGCTCGGTGACAGATAGACCTGCCAAATAAGCCTCTTGAAGCGCTTGCGTGAGATAAGCTTCAACTTTTTTAAGCTGTTCTTCTCTCATTAGCTCCGGGTTTTGAGCGGCGACAAAACTCCCTTTGCCTTGTACAGAATCTAGGAAGCCTTCCAGCTCTAATTCGTCATAGGCGCGTTTGGTCGTGATCACACTAACCCGCAGTTCCTTGGCCAAAAATCGTATGGAGGGCAGCTGGGTTCCCGCTTGTAACTGTCCGCTGAGGATAGCCGCCTTAATCTGTTGTTTGATCTGCAGGTAAATAGGATCGCTGCTAGCATTGCTAATCTGAATATTCACCTGTACCTCCTGCCTGCTTGCCGTCCAAGTCGGATCCACTTTTGCGTGTTCAAGCTTGTAGATGTGGTTTGCTGAGAGTAAACCCTTAATGTGCTTACTGTTCATAGTCTATATGAACAGTTGGGTACAGTCAAGTGCTCAAAACTTTCTAGTCACCAGACGGTCACAATTTCTCCACCACAGCTTGGCGAGTTTTTGCTAACATAATTATTGGTGTAAATACAGAAGGAAAAATTAGGCCTCGACCAAGCAGGCGAGACGATAGGAGAAACATTCGCTATGAAATATAAGTTAGTCGCTATTGATTTAGATGGAACACTTTTAGATGATCACAAGAAAATATCAAAGGAAAATATAGCTGCCATCCAAAGGTTGCAAGACCTGGGCGTAGTCGTGGTCCTTGCCAGTGGCAGAGCCTTCCAAGGCATCAAGAAGTACCAGCCCCAGCTAGGCGTCCGAGGCCTGGCCATCAGCTACAACGGAGCCATGGTGGCGGATATCCAGACGGGTGAAATTTTCAGTCAAGACCTCATGGAGAAGGCAGACGCCAGACAGATCGTGACACGCGGATTAGCTTGGGAAACTACCATGTGCCTGTGGTCCCAGCACCAGCTCTACACCAATGTCTATAACGAGCGGGTGGAGGAATATGTCAGCTTCTCTAATGTACCAGCTATAGTTCTTAACAGCCCCTCTGAGTTTGAAAGAGTGATAGACCAGGGTCTGAGCAAGATTTTCTGGTACGACGATCCCGACCGAATTCAAGATTTTGAAGACTCCCTGCTAAAGGACATCGCAAACTACTCTCAGACTACGATCTGTAAGTCTGGCACGCATTTCTTGGAGTTTTTCCACCAGGATACTTCTAAGGGCTTGGCCTTGGCTCAGATAGGCAAGCTTCTGAATATTCCCGCGGAGGCCATGATCGCCTTTGGAGACGCCGCCAATGATCTCTCCATGCTGACTTTTGCTGGTCTGGGTGTGGCCATGGGCAATGCCAGTCCCGAAGTCCGTGAGGCTGCCGATTTTGTCACTCTAACCAACGAGGAAAGCGGGGTAGCCTACGCCCTAGAGAAGTTCGTGGTTTAATATGGCTGGCCGGGAGGACTCTGGTCTAGCTTTTCCGCTAGTTTTATCCTGCCTCCCGCAGTTCATACTCTCAAAAAAGCCCACCAAGGCAGTTCTTGGTGGGCTTTAATTATTAGCCTGCGGAATACCCAGGCCTTATTTGCAAAGTACTTGAAGCTCAGCGACTATTCCTGGAAAGCCGTGTAGTCAATCTCCAAGAGGGAATCTTGAGCCTGGTCAAAGTAAATTTTACCGTCGATGATGGTCATCTGGCAGCGAGTGGTGTTGAGTAAGGGGTCGCCGTCAAAGACTGCGATGTCCGCGTCCTTCCCTACTTCCAGGCTGCCCACTTGATTATCGATACCCAAGAGTTTAGCGGGATTCAGAGTGATGGCCTTTAAGGCATAATCGTGGTCCAAACCGTAGGCAGTCAGAGTGCCGGCCTGCTGGGGCAGATAGCAGGTGTGGGAAGAGGTATCGGCGGTGAGGCAGATTTCCACGCCAGCTTCTACCAATTCGCCGGCATTCTCCAGGCGGAGCTGCCAAATTTCTTGCTTATAGGGTTCCATGAGCATGGGACCTACAACCGCTTTGACACCCTTTTCTGCCAGGATGTTCTTAATCTTGTAGCCTTCTGTGCAGTGTTCAATGCTGAACTTGAGGCCAAATTCTTCCGCGATAGTGACCGCAGTCAAAATGTCGTCAGAACGGTGGGAGTGAATGCGGCAGAACATTTCGCCAGAAACTACAGGCACCAGGGCTTCCATGCTGAAGTCCTTGGCAAAATAATCACCCCGCTTGGCGGCGTCTTCTTTCTTTTCTTTATAAACTACCGCATTGTAGAGGGCCTCCCGCATTTGTGCGGCGTTGCCCATGCGTGTATAAATCATATTGCGCTCAGAATAATTGCTCTTGGGGTTTTCGCCTAGAGCAAACTTCATTTGCTCCTTGCCGGGGATAATCATCTCTTCGGCTGAACGGCCGCGCAGTTTATAGACAACACCCGTACCGCCAATGAGGTTGCCAGAGCCAGGCAGGGTGCAGACCGTAGTAAAGCCGGCATTGCGGACTTTCTTAATTGCGGGATCAAAGGGGTTTAAAGCATCACGAGCCCGGGTGGCAGGCACTACAGGCTTGGTCATCTCGTTGCCGTCGTAGGCAGACCGGGCACCCATCATACGGGGTTCTGGGAAGTTAGAGATATGGGTATGGGGATCGATAAGACCGGGGGTCACCCACTTGCCCGCTAAATCAATGGTTTCGGTGCCAGCAGGCAGGTCAAGCTGAGCTCCGAGGTCAGCAATCTTGCCGTCCTTAATCAAGATGCTGCCATTTTCAATGATGCCGTTGGCTATGGTTAAGATCTTGGCGTTGGTCAGGGCGTAGGTTTTGTTTTGCATGTAAAATCTCTCCTTTAGTTTTTTATTAGTTTAACACTTGAGAAGCAAATACTCCTACTGGGGAGCCAATACTCCTATGTGTCCTGTGCAAGTGTTAAGAACCTATCCTTAACAGTTGAGATAAGAAAAAGCTCGATTTTCACGGATTTCAGGCAATTTTGCAAGCAATGGATGGGTGTTAGAGGCCAAACCACCCAATACTTGCAGACTTGTCCTATTTGACCACCCACAAGAGCTATGGCGGAACTCGAAGCTTTGTGATATCATTTTGATATCAAAAAGATATTAGTTTGCGGAGGCAAAAACCATGGAAAATTCAGCTGTAAAAGTAACACAGACTCAGGAAAAACCCGTACCTCGGGTAAGGCCGGGAGTTCCCATACTCCTAGGGCTCATTGTTCTTCAAGTTCTCTTGCCCTTCGCCGGCATCAACCTTGCCATAAATGAGCATAATATCCTCGCGGTCCTATCCTTCATCATTTTCGCCCTGCTCTTTATTTTATATGCCGGTCTAAAGTCCTTGAAACCTCAAGAAGCCATGGTACTCACTTTGTTTGGAAATTATTACGGTACTTTGAAGGGACCTGGCTTCTTCCATGTGAATCCTTTTTGCACAGCCTATAACCCAGCGGCCACAACCAAACTTGGTCAGTCCGGGGACGTCAGCGCCAGCAAGGCCTTCAGTGTGCAGACAAGTACGGACGTAGAGCTCTCGAGGCAAGTATCCGACAAAAGAATTCCCCTAAAGCTGTTAACCCTCAATAACAACAAACAGAAAATCAACGACGTCTTAGGCAACCCTGTAGAGATCGGAATTGCAGTAATCTGGCGAGTGGTCGACACAGCCAAGGCGGTTTTCGAGGTGGAAAACTACAAGGAATTTCTCTCCCTTCAGTGTGACTCCGCCCTACGGAATGTCGTAAGGAATTATCCCTATGATGTGACACCAGGAATTGACACTACCGGCGATGGGATCGCCGATGAGGGCAGTCTACGCGGTTCTGCCGAGACGGTCGCCCGGCGGATTAGGGATGAGATCCAGGAAAAAGTCCAAGTGGCAGGCTTGGAAGTTGTAGATGCCCGCATCACCTACCTGGCTTACGCCCCAGAGATCGCCAGCACCATGCTGCGGCGCCAGCAGGCCTCTGCCCTTATTGATGCCCGCGCTATGATTGTAGACGGTGCTGTGTCCATGGTAGAAATGGCCCTAAAGCAGCTAGAAGACGGTAACTTTGTAAATCTAGACGAAGAGCGCAAGGCAGCCATGGTCTCCAACCTGCTGGTAGTGCTCTGCGGCAGCCAGGACGCTCAGCCGGTTATAAATTCTGGGAGTATTTATTAGGGACATGGCCGAAGAGAAACGCAAACAAATCGCTTTGCGTTTATCCACAAGCTTGTATAACAGTCTGGCCAAGTGGGCGGAAGACGACTTCCGCTCGCTTAACGGCCAGATTGAATTTCTACTACACCAAGCTGTGCAAAAACGCGAGAGTAAGCAAGTGAGTGAGGATAAATCAAAGTAGCTGCCGCCATCCAAGGTACACATGCTCATATAAAATTTCTTAAGCACTAAATCCTCATACGCCAGATGATATAATTTCTGTAATTCGCTCCTCTTTTCCAAGTTAGCGCATTAGCGCATCTGTACATTATTAAGGAGAAATAGCATGGGACTTATCAGAGCATTAACAGCCACCGTCGGTGGTGGTTTAGGCGATCAATGGCTAGAGGCTTTCGAGCCTGCCAATATGGGTGAAGGAGTCGTCTTCTCCAAGGGTGTCCGGCTCAGATCACAAAACGGCAAATACGACCGTCGTGACAAAAACCGCAGAGGTACGGAAGATGCCATTTCCAATGGCTCCCTGATCCATGTCTATGACAATCAGGCTGCCCTCCTGGTTGACGGCGGAGCTATTGTGGACTTCACCGCAGAACCTGGGGTTTTCCAAGTAGATAACTCCTCCCTGCCCTCTGTATTTAGTGGCAGCTTAGGGGCATCAGTCAAAGACACCTTCCAGCGTTTCAAATTTGGCGGAGCCAACCCCACCAAGCAACAGGTTTTCTACGTTAACCTGCAGGAAATCAAGGGAATCAAGTTTGGCACGCCCAACCCCCTGCAATACTTTGATAACTTCTATAACGCCGAACTTTTCCTGCGCTGCTTTGGCACCTATTCAATTAAGATTGTGGACCCCATCCTCTTCTATAAAGAAGCCATTCCCCGCAATGCGGAGCAGGTTCATATCGATACCATTAACGAGCAGTATCTCTCGGAATTCCTAGAAGCCCTGCAAACCTCCATTAACCAAATGTCCGTGGATGGTGTGAGGATTTCCCAGGTCACCTCTAAGATGCGGGAACTTTCCGACTACATGCAGGATACCCTGGATGAGGGCTGGAAAGAAATGCGCGGTATGGAGGTCCAGGCCGTAGGTATTGCCAGCATCTCTTATGATGAGGACTCCCGTAAGCTTATCGATATGCGGAACCAGGGCGCCATGCTGGGCGATCCCAACATTCGTCAGGGCTATGTCCAAGGCTCTATTGCCCGCGGCTTAGAGAACGCCGGTTCTAATGAGGCCGGAGCTGCCGCTACCTTTATGGGTATGGGCATGGGCATGAATGCGGGCGGCAGCTTTATGGGCCAGGCCTCCCAGGCCAATTTAGCCCAGATGCAGCAGCAACAGCAGGTTGCTCCTCATGCTAACCCCACCCGGCCGGCTGGCTGGACCTGCCCCGAGTGCGGTGAAGAGAATGTCGGTAATTTCTGCGCCAACTGCGGGGCGAAAAAACCTGAGCAGGCAGCTGGTGGTTTCTGCTCCAACTGCGGCCATAAATTCGAAGGACCCAAGCCCAAATTCTGCCCCGAATGCGGAGCAAAACAATAGCTGAAAAAGTCTTGGCTTACAGCAAGCAGCAACCTCGCGCTGAAGCCTAGAACTCCAGCAGCCAGTAACCCCGCATGGAGGTTAAACATGTCTCTGCATACCTATAAATGCCCCTCTTGTGGCGCCCCACTCAAATGGGAACCTAACGCTGGCCGTATTGCCTGTGAATATTGCAAGGGCAACTTTTCGGTTGAAGAGGTTGAGGCCTTCAACCAGGAGCTCCAGGCCAAGGAGGCGGTTGCCGAGGCAGAACAAGCCGCAACCGCCGGGTCTGGTCCTGATAACGCTTCCGGCCCTGAAGAATCAGGGCCGGGGGAGTCAGACCAAGGTCAACTCAAGACCTATGTATGTAACTCCTGTGGAGCCGAATTGGTGACGGATGCCTCTACTTCCGCCACCTTTTGCTACTACTGCCACAGCCCCCTGCTCCTCGTAGACCGCTTGTCTGGGAAATTTAAGCCGGACCGCGTCATCCCTTTCCAAATCAGTAGAGAAAAAGCTCAAGAGACCTTCCGGGCTTGGGCTAGCAAGAAAAAATATGCCCCGCGAGGATTTTCCTCCGATTCCCAGCTAGAAAAAATGACGGGCGTGTATCTGCCGGTGTGGCTGGCCAAGGTGAACAACAGCTTGGACTTCCAAGGCCAAGGCAGGGTAACCAAACGTCTGGATAGCCAAAGAGAGTCCATCGAGACTTACGATATTTCCCGGCAGGGCGATCTGGCTCTGGATAATCTCTTGCAAACGGCCTTTACTACAGGGGATAAAATTAAGCCTGAGGCTTTCGAGTCCATTGCCAACTTCCACTGGGAAGACTCTGTTCCCTTCTCTCCCGCCTATCTCTCCGGTTACTACGCGGAGCTCTGGAGTGTCAGCCCAGAAGAGGCAGGGCAGGCAGCCACCCAGCGGTCACAAGATTTAGCCCATAACGAACTACTGGCCGCCCTGCACGCCCAGTATGACTCCTTTAACCTGGCCCGCGACGCGGTTGCGGCTAAGTTAGATAATTTGGACTATGTCCTGGCCCCTGCCTGGGCCCTAACCTTTAAATTCGGCCAAGACACCTACCTTTATGTCATGAACGGGCAAACTGGCCAAATTTACGGTGAAGTTCCTTTGGATAAATCGCGCGTCTGGCGGTCAGGCGGGTTCATCGCGGCGGTTATCCTGGTCCTCCTGCTGCTGGGCGGCTATTTTATTTGGTAGCCCTGCAGTCCCTCAGTTCCCGGACTGCGGGAACGGGGAAAGCCTGAGCTAGTACCTGGTTTAGCAAGAAGAAATGAGGCAAATATGCGCTTAGTACCTAGAATGACGAAAGTTTCAAGGCCGCAGATCTCCCCCCGTCAGCTATTAAGCTGTCTGGTCCTCACCCTTATCGTCAGCCTTTTCTTAGGCACAGGGCTTCAGGATGTCTTGGCGGAAAACTCCGCCTCTGAGTCCAGCAATCGCGTTTATGACCAGGCCGAAGTTATCGACCCAAGTCAGGCTGAAGAAATTAACCAGGCCCTTGCCCAACTCGCGGAAACTTACGGTCAAGAAGTGATTGTGGTAACCACAAATGACCTGAAAGGCCAAGAGGCCGGGGACTATGCAGACCTCTTCTATTACGACCTCTACCCAGACCCTAACCAGGCAGGTGCCCTTATCCTCTACGCCGTTAAACAAGAACTCTACATCATGACCTCCGGGTCAATGATCGATATTGTCACCGATGCCGATGTGGAAAGTTTGCTTGACCAAGGCTGGGACAATTTCGTCCTCAGCAATTATGCCCAAAGCAGCTTGAACATAATTACCGGTATCAGCAACCTGCTTGACCGCGGTGTGGTCGCCGGGCACCAGCGGATGGATGAGGCGGAACGCTTCGGAGCAGCCGCAAAGCCTAAGAGCATCAGCGCCCTAGATGCGGTACTAGCCCTGGGGGTTTCTGCCGTCTCTGGGCTGGGCTTTGTGGGAGCAACCAAGCAAAGCTATCAGCCTCAAACGCGCAAACCTAGCTATCACATTGAAGACAACAGTCTGCTCCATCTTACTAACAATGTGAACACCTTGATTAACAAGCAAATCCGCATGATCCCTGTGCCGCAGCCCTCTTCTTCCAGCAACTCCTCCTATAATTCCCACACGACCTCGACCACCCATACTGGTCCTTCCGGCAGCACCCGCGGAGGCGGGGGCCGCAAATTATAAGCGCAGGAGCAAAAATTATATTTAACTGTTAGAATACTACCATGACTAGTTGTGCTGAAAAGCACCGCGAGCCTGACTATAAACGCCAGGGCTATGAAAAGCGGCGCAAAGTTCGAAATTTTCTTCTCCTGAACCTGGGTACCATTATTGTTGCCCTAGGGGTCCACTTTTTTAAGTATCCCAACAACTTCGCCCTCGGCGGGGTCTCCGGTCTTTCTGTAGTATTGGCCGCCCTCATTCCCGCCGCCACCCCGGCCACCACGACCCTGGTCATCAATGTCCTGCTCCTAGTCCTCGCCATTTTCCTCTTGGGCAAGTCTTTTACGGGCAAGACCTTGTATGCCTCCCTCCTGCTTTCTGTGCTCCTGGTGATCTTGGAAAAAGTGGTTCCCATGGCCCAGCCGCTCACGGATGAGGGCCTCTTGGAGCTCTTTATTGCCATTGCCTTGTCTGGCGCTGGCGGAGCCATCCTCTTTAATCTGGGCGCTTCTTCTGGCGGAACGGATATCGTGGCCCTCTTAATTCAAAAGTACACCAATGCCGATATAGCCAAAGCCTTGTGGATGGCCGACATCTTCATCACTATCTCGGCCTTCTTCGTTTTCGATATCAAAACCGGACTGCTTTCAGTCACAGGTTTGGTCCTGAAAGGGTTTATCGTAGACGTCCTGATTGACCGTTTTAACCGGGTCAAATGGTTCACAATCATCACGGAAAAACCCGACGAGGTGGGCAGTTTTGTGACTAGCTACCTGGAGCGGTCCTGCACCCGTATGCAGGGTGTGGGCGAGTATACCGGCGAGCCCCGCTGGATCTTTTTCGTGGCGGTAGACCTGCACCAGGCTAAAATCTTGCGCGATCACGTCAAAGAGATTGACCCCCACGCCTTCATGATGGTTTCAACCTCCTCGGAGATTACCGGACGTGGATTTAGGTCAGGCTTTTAGTCTAGATTTTAGTCAAAATTTTAGTCTGGTCTCTAGTCTGACTTTTAGGTCCACTGTTAGGCTGAGCTTAGCCAGCCCCCTGTGCCCAGTTAGCCACCCTCTCAGGGTGGCTTTTTTCTTGGGCAAAATTTCCTCCAGTCTACCTGTAACTTGTCTTGTCTCAGCAGTTTTGGTCGGTAACTTGCCTTGTCACAATTTTCCCTGCTCGTTCGTATACTGAGTAGAGGACGAGCAAGGAGGCTCCGTGGACGCAAGACAAAAATCCTGGATTGAGGATATCTACCGCCGCAGGGTGCAGGAAGTCTACCGCTTCTG
>CAYNNG010000003.1:25601-38764 GCA_964398655.1 uncultured Oscillospiraceae bacterium | reverse complement strand
CTATGCCGCAGAACATAGCCTGAAAATCCAAGAAGTCTCCTATATTCCCAGCCTGGAAGACCAAGCTGCCAACCGCCAGGCCTATCTCGACCAAGGGGTAGATCCGGACACTGATATGAACGTGGTCATGGAGGGGGGAGTAAATACCGAAGTGGCCTATGCCCTGACAGAGGACGGGGCTCTGGCCTTTGTGCGAGGCTTCTACGGAGGAACGATCTATCACCTTTACGCCGACCCTAAACTCGGTCCCGCAGGCTTGGAATTCCCCAGCCTCTACCGTCCGGCCGAACAGTCCTCAGAGCAAATTGCCCAGCTGCAAACTTGGTTTGTGGAGGCCGACCCCGCCGTACTGGGACAAATGGCCAACCCGCAATATGTTTACGCCAAACAGTATAACTACATAGGGGACGAATCCCTGCGGACCAGTCTCTACTTTGATAATTCCGACAACCCTAACCAGGCAGCCGTGAATTTAACCCTGAAATCTGTTGCCCCCTTAGTCTATCTATGGAGGGCTGGATTGACGAAATTTGGCCCGGCTACAGTGACAAGTACCTAGCCTGGACAGATGAAGGGAAACCCCAGGCAAACTACTTCCTCGGGACCTCCACCGCCTGGCAGGGCGCCTTTGAGAAAATCGGCGACTACCCGATCATCTCGCCTGAAGAGGCTAAGGAGCGCTTTTTGGCCGGTCAAGCCAGCCGAGAATTTTACCAGGACTTCATCTCCGCCGAAGAGGCCGCCCAGCTCAACGTGGTGGCGACCGAATTGGTCTACCCCGATACCCTGCCCTCTCCTGCTGCGAAAATTGTCCAGCCCTTCTACCGCTTGGTCATCCAAGGTGAGCAACTGAAGAATGTGGACACGCAAGAGCCCTTGTTTACGGAAGAGGGAGACCCCATCTACGGCTATCACTTTGTTATGGTGCCGGCAGTAGCAGATGAATGGGTAGACTGGGACTACGAGCCCCAGTCTGGTCAGGACCCGGAAAATATTGCCAACACCGAGACCTTCCTTGAGGCCTAGCCTTGAGCTTTTAGAGCTTTCCCATAGCAATCCAGGCAAAGTTTTCGCCCTTCAAACTCACGTATCCAGTGGTCGCCTGTGCGCTCACCACAGGCGTCACAATCAACAGATGCATACCGGGGTGCTCTTTCCGGCAACGGTAGGCTTGCCGCCTGGCAGGTAAAGTAGAAGGAGGGCTCATGGCTATGCATATATGCAAAAGCCTCTTCACGGGATAAACCTTCAGGCATAGGCTTCAGCACCAGGCGGAGGGATTGGCCAGAGTCACGATCATAAAAGGAAAAAGCCATCTTGCCTGTGAGGTGAAAGCGCAGATTCCCCTTGCCCAGGGTGCAAGAAAGTATGACTTGAATGGCATCGACACCGCATGCATCATTCTCTGAAATACAAACGAGCCTTTCCCCCGCCCGGCTCAAAGCCCGACCATCTTCGTCGGTTTCGATACCCAAGCGTTCAATCGCATAGCGGGCTGCCTGGTAACCAATCGATAAACCCGGACAGGCATGCCCGTGAAAATCCACACAAAGATCCCAAAGTTTACTATCTGTCATCTTCATTTCCTTAATTTCCAAGCTACTAGAATGCTTATGTTCTGCTTGAGCCCCGGCCTGCTAGGCTCCTTGAGCCCCTGCCTGCTAAGCTACTTGAGCCTCAGCCTCCTAATCTCCTTGAGCTCCTGCCTGCTTCTTTGCCAGCTTATCGTAGGCCAGAATGCTGAGCAAGGCCAGGGCAAAGCAGATGGGGGCGTAAATAAAGAGGGTCCCATAATCCTGGGTAAGGTCACGAATAGCCCCAAAGAGAATGGGCGATACAATCGCGGCGGAAAAAGAGAAAAAGTAGTAATAGCCCGTATAGGTTCCGATCGCCTCCCGTTTACCCAAAGATAGAACCATGGGCAGGGAGTTGATATTGATCATAGCCCAGAAGAAGCCGCCGACCAAAAGCAGAATGCGGATGGCCCACAGGTTCATGAGAAAGTTAATGGGCAGGAAGACGACGACCAGGCCAATTAGGCCGATTATAATGGCGCGTTCCCGGCCAATCTTGGAGGCCAACAGCCCGGAAGGAATAGCAAAGATGACAAAGGACAAGGAGAAGAAAGATAAGGTCATAGCTCCTGTGCCTTCAGATAAGCCTAAGTCATTCGTGGCAAAAGACGTAAAGAAGGTCTCCACGGCGTTGTAGGCACAGAACCAGAAGAAGATGGCTAGGAGCAGGGCCAAGAGTTTGTGGCGTCCTTGGGCCGGCAATTTGGTAAAAGAAGATAGGTGGGGCTGGTCATCTGCGTCTTTTGCTAAATGGCGGTCAAAACCCAGCTGTATTTTGAGCTGGTTTTCTTTGATCGTCGCGGCAAGAATGATAACCGCCAGCATGGTAACCAAGGAGCCCATGGCAAAGCTGGCGCCCCGCCCAAAGGCATTGGCAACGCGACCACCGATCAGGAAGGCCACAATAGAACCAACTCCCCCCATAAGGTTAATCACGCCATTAGCTCGCGACCAGTGTGGGTTGGGTGTGAGGTCTGGCATCAAGGAAATCATGGGCGACCGCCAGACAGACATGGAGAAGTTAAATATAACTACTACCAGCATGAGAAGCCAGAGGCTGGGCATCTGGGGGATGAGGAAAAAGAACAAAGCCGAGACAGGTGCTGTCAGCAGGATATAGGGCATACGTTGGCCCCAGCGAGTCTTCGTCCGGTCCGACAAAGAGCCAAAATAAGGCTGAAAAATCACCCCGAAGATATTATCTACCGTCATGATAAAACCGATAACCGCCGTAGACTCAATAAAGTCTGCCAAAATCAAAGGTACAAAGGAGTTATACAAGGACCAAATGAGCGAAGAAGCAAAAAAACCAAAGCCAATCAGAAAAGTCCTTTGGTAGTTCAGCTTACCTTGTTCATTCTGATCTGAGCCTTCCGCCTGGTGAAACAGGTCATCAGCCTTCGCCTGCCCCGCTTGCACGGCACTTTTCACATGGTCATTAGACCCAGTAGTCTTCGCTTGCCCGGCACTCCCCGTCTGGTCTAGCGACTTTGTAGTATTCGCCTGCCTCGCTTGCCCGGCCTGCGCAGCTTGAGCAGTATCTTTCACAGAATCTCCTGCAAGTTCTGCCACGCTGTCAACCTCATGCGCAAGTGAATTCTGGCTGCGCTGTTTATTCTTACTATCCTCCATCTTCAAATCCTCCTTATTAATCACTCTGATCAAGCTCAATTATAAAGTGAAAAGATCAGAGAGAGGTTAAGAAGTTTTCCTCAGGATAGATATGCTTATGTACAAAATAAGTTCCGCACCGGGCCCCATGAGCCATTATTTGGAATACAAGGCCAAAAATCTAGATTCAAGTTGGAATAACCGGACAAAGACTCAATTTTAAATTAGAAAAAGCGGACAAAACTGCCACTATCATCTTGGAATAAACGGACAAAATCAAGATTTTTAACTTGAAAAAGCGGACAAGATATGTTTTACTTAGACTGCAAACGCTGTAGTTATAGGCTTTGGAGGTAATAGCATGCTTGATCGTAAAATAGAAAAAAGAATGGCAGAATTTTTCCAGGAATCGCACAGCAAGGCCTTATTGATTACAGGCGCCAGACAGGTGGGTAAAACATATAGCATCCGGAAATTTGGTCAGAAAAACTTTGTATCTTTTTTAGAAATTAATTTTCTGGAAAATCAATCCGCCCGTCAACTCTTTAATCAATCAAATAATGCGCAAGATCTTATCCTGCGGCTTTCCAGCTTGGTAGACGGCCCCTTGCTTCCTGGTAAGACATTGATTTTCTTTGACGAGGTGCAAGAATGCCCAGAGATTGTCACCGCCATTAAGTTCTTGGTAGAAGAGGGAAGCTACCGTTATATCCTGAGCGGTTCTCTATTGGGTGTTGGCTTACAAGACATTCGTTCTCTACCTGTAGGTTACATGGATGTTTGGGAGATGTTCCCTTTAGATTTAGAGGAATTTGCAAGCAGTCAGCATGTCAGTCCACAAACCTTAGCCTATCTCTCTAGCTGTTATGCAGAGCGGAGACCTGTAGATCATCTAATCCACCAGCAAATGCTGAATTTATTTCATCTTTACCTTGTGGTGGGTGGAATGCCCGCTGTCGTGCAAAGCTATGTGGATACCAATAACCTGAGGACAGTAAGCCAGCAGCAGGAGGCCATCATCAACTGGTATAAGCAGGATATAGCTAAATATGATCCTCATAATAAACTATATTTGGAAGCAATCTTCCAGCTCATTCCTGCGGAGCTCAATAATCAAAATAAGCGCTTTATCCTCAAGAATCTCAATGAAAATTTTAAATTTTCGCGCTATGCCAACAGCTTTATTTGGTTGGAACAAGCCGGTGTAGCCCTGCCCGTCTATGCGGTCAGCGAGCCAGCCTATCCTTTACTGCTCCATAAATCGGTCAATTTATTTAAATTATTTTTATCAGATGTCGGCCTCTTAGCAGCCATGTATGGCGCAGATAGTCAGCTGGAAATACTCAAGGGAAACACCCATATCAACTTTGGGTCTATCTACGAAAATATCTGTGCCCAAGAATTGCGGGCACATGGTTTTGAGCTCTATTATTTCCAGAATAAAAAACAGGGCGAGGTCGATTTTCTCTTGGAAGAACAAGGGAAACTCATACCCATAGAAGTCAAATCCGGTAAGGCCTACCAGCGGCACGCCAGTTTAGACCGCCTCATAGATAATCCCGTGTACGACCTTGCGGAAGCTTTCGTGCTTTCGGCAGAGAATGTTAAGGTCAGCGGCAGGATTATTTACCTGCCTATCTATATGCTGATGTTTATTCAAAAAGGCCAACTGCCAGATAACTTAATTTATCGGCCCGATCTCTCGGCCTTAACTTAACCACAATTTGTTGAGTCGCGCTGGGCTGTGGAGGCTGAAAAAGTGTTAGCTACTCAGCCAGAATCGCATTCTCACAACCATTTTTTTGGGGTTCGAGAGATAAGGGAAGCCGTTTATTTGTTGGCGAATCAGCAAAAAGTGGGATCTGCCAGGTTGGCACTTTAATGTAACCGGCATCTGGCACACCTTTTTACGCGCAGCACGACCTAGGAGGAGCCAAAAATGGGTTGGTAGATCCGCCCAACTAGCACTTTCCCAACCATTACGGGCGTGTTCAAACACCGGGACCTACCACTACTTGAAAATTTGTCGGGGAGCCGCATATCGCATATCTTAAAAGCTATCTGAAAGTTGTAAGTATTAATAAGTCATTTTGAGGTCTAAAACTTCAAAAGTTATTCTGACGTCTAAAACTTAATAAGTCGGTTAAAAATCCTGAAAATCAAAATATAAAAATGGTGCCTCTTCACGCAGATGAGTTTGAGGCACCATTTCTGTAATTAATTATTTGAAGTCCTAGATCAACGGCTGCAGGAAGGTCCTAGCCCACAGGCTGTTGGACTAACTTAACCATAAGCTTTAGCCCACAGGCTGTTGGACTAACTTAACCATAAGCTTTAGTCCGCAGACTGTAGGACTCACGCTAAAGTCCTAGATCGCCACCTTGCGGGGGGATTTGCCGGTAATTTCGGCGGGCAGTTTGAAGCCGCCATGGCTTTCCTGGACGAAGTGGCAGGCCACAAAGTGGCCGGGTTCCTTTTCTACCAGGGGTGGCATGGATTCCAGGCAAGGGCCTTGTGCGTAGGGGCAGCGTCCGGCGAAGCAGCAGCCGGGTTTAGGGTTAACCGGGCTGGGTACATCGCCTTCCAGGATGATCCTTTCCCGTTTGAGTCCTACTTTAGGAATAGGGATAGCGGAGAGCAGGGCCTGGGTGTAGGGGTGCTGGGGTCTGGCAAAGATCGTTTTGTAGTCTGCCAGTTCCACAATGTGACCCAGGTACATTACGGCGATGCGGTCGGAGATGTGCTTGACTACGGACAGGTTGTGGGCGATGAAGAGGTAGGTCAGACCAATGTCCTTCTGCAGTTGCTGCAGGAGGTTGAGGATCTGAGCCTGGATAGATACGTCCAAAGCGGATACGGGTTCGTCTAAGACCACAAACTTGGGCTGTAAGGCCAGGGCTCGAGCAATGCCGATGCGCTGGCGGCGCCCGCCGTCCAGCTCGTGAGGGTAGGAGTCAACCAAGCGCTGCTCCAGACCTACGAGTTCCATGGCTGTCTTAACCCGGTTCTCAATGCTTTCTCCACCCAGTGCTTCCTTATTCACCTTGAGAGGGTCAGCAATCAGCTGGAAGGTGTTAAGCCTAGGGTTCAGAGAAGAATAGGGGTCTTGGAAGACAATCTGCATCTCTTGGCGCATGCGTTTCTTGTCATGGCCCTTGTATTGCAGGGTGGATTTTCCTTCAAAAATCACGTCGCCCGCAGTGGGTTCATGCAGGCGGATGATTGCCCGGCCTGCGGTGGATTTGCCGCAGCCAGACTCACCTACGAGGCCCAGAGTCTCACCTTTTTTCACACCGAAAGAAATCCCATCAACCGCGTGAAGAGTACCGGCTTTAACTTTAAAGTACTTCTTGAGATCCTTGACCTCCAAAAGATAATTTTCGTTTGCCATACGCTAGTTCTCCTCACTCTGGTCTATTGCGGGGGCCGCTGGGGGATTGGCCTTGGCTTTATCCAAATATTCCTGGCCCAGCAGAGGGTTGTCGGGATCAAAGAGGAAGCAAGATACCTCATGTCCGGGTTCTGGGATGTATACACCTGGCTCTTCCTTAGCGCAGCGCTCCTTGGCAAAGGGGCAGCGGGGATGGAAGCGGCAGCCCGTAGGCAGGTCTGTGGGGTCAGGTGGCAAACCGGCAATGGCAATCAGGTCCTTGTCCTCATCCAATGAAGGGATAGAGTTAAAGAGCCCATTGGTGTAGGGGTGGAGGGGGTTGTGATAAATCCGCTCCACATTGGAGTATTCCATGATGCTGCCGGCGTACATGATAGCCACGTTGTCGCAAATTTCCGCCACAATACCCAGGTCATGGGTGATCATGATCATGGAGGTATTAAACTTGAGCTTAAGTTCCTTCATGAGCTCCAGCACCTGGGCTTGAATGGTCACGTCCAAGGCGGTGGTAGGCTCGTCGGCGATCAGGAGGTTGGGGTTGCAGGCCAGGGCCATGGCGATAACCACACGCTGTTTCATCCCACCGGAGAATTCGTGAGGGTAGTCATCTACACGTTCTTTACGGATACCTACAGTTTCCAACATTTCGATGGTCTTCTGACGGATATCGGACTTATCTAAGTTTTGGTGCAGCTCAATAACCTCAGCAATTTGGTCTCCCACAGTCATGATGGGGTTCAGCGAAGTCATGGGGTCTTGGAAGATCATGGAGATCTTGTCACCCCGGATATGCCTCATATCTCGGATATCCTTCTTCAGCAGTTCTTCGCCTTCAAAGATAATTTCGCCGGAGGTAATTTTGCCGGGAGGGTCAGGGACCTGACGCATAATGCCCAGGGCGGTGGTGGTTTTACCTGCCCCAGTCTCTCCTACCAAGCCCAGGGTCTCGCCCTTATCTACATGCAGGCTAAGGTTGTTAACGGCATGGGTTACACCTTCATCGGTACGATATTCAATCGATAAATTGTTGATTTCTAACAGTTTTTTCATGCTGTCATTTTTTTCTGCAGACATACTCTCTTCCTTTCTAGCGCTTCAACTTGGGGTCAAGGGCATCGCGCAGACCGTCGCCCAGCACATTCAGGGCAAAGATGGTCAGCACAATAACCAAGCCGGGGAAGAGGGTCATGTGGGGATAGTCACGGATGTAAGCACGGCCGCTGGAAAGCATGGCGCCCCATTCAGGTGTAGGAGGCTCCAAGCCTAAGCCGATAAAGCTCATGCCGGCCGCGTTGAGGATTGCATAGGCAAAACCCAGGGTAGCCTGAACAATGATGGGGGCTAGGCAGTTGGGCAGGATATGCTTGAGAATAATCCTGGCAGAATTAGAGCCAGAAGCCCGGGCAGCCTCGACAAATTCCATATCTCGCAGGGACAGGACAGAGGCTCGCACGATACGGGCATAGCCGGGAATCGCTGCTACCCCAACCGCAATCATGAGGTTGGAAAGCCCTGGTCCCAACGAGGCAATAATCGCTATGGCCATGAGGATATCCGGAATGGCTTGGAAGATATCGATAACCCGCATGAGCAGGATGTCCACCTTGCCGCCAAAGTAGCCGCAAATTGCGCCAATCGTTACACCAATAATAAGGGCAATAGATACCGAAATAAAACCAATGCGCAGGGAGATGCGGGCACCATAAATTACCCGGCTCAAAATATCTTGGCCAAAGTTGTCCGTGCCAAAGGGGAACTCTTTGGAAGGGGTCTCAAAGGTGTTGAGGAGGTGCATCTCATCGTAGGGATAGGGGGCCAGATAGTCGGCAAAGATCGCGGTTAAAATCAAAATTACGATGATCACCAGACCAACCATGGCCAGTTTGTTTTTACGGAGCCTATGCCAGACATCGCCCAGACGACGGAAACGTTTTTTCTTTTTAGTTTGTTCCATAACAGGCTCCTTATGCGTATTGGGACTTAATCCGTGGGTCAATATAGGCATAGATGATGTCTATAATGAGGTTCACGATGGCGAAGGCTACGGCTACAAAGAGTACGCCGCCCAAGACCAGAGGATTATCCCGGGATTTAATGGCCTGTACCATAAGCCGTCCAATGCCAGGTATGGAGAAGATAACTTCCGTCATCAGCGCACCGCCCAAGAGCTGACCAAATTGAATACCAATAATAGTAATAATGGGGATCAGGGCATTGCCCAGGGCATGTTTGGTAATAACCACAGACCGCTTCTGGCCTTTGGCCTCGGCTGTCCTGATGTAGTCCTTACGGATTACTTCCAGCATATTGGACCGGGTCATACGCGTAATAACCGCCGTGGACTGGGCACCTAAAGCAATGGAAGGCAGAATCATCTGGTTAAAATGTTCAAAGCCTGAGGAGGGCAGCCAGCCAAGACGGACCGAGAAGAGCAAGATCATCAAAAGTCCTAGCCAGAATACGGGCATAGATACACCAATCAGGGCAAATATCATCATGATGTTATCAAATAGAGAGTATTGATAAATAGCTGAGATAATGCCGAATGGTATGCCTAAGATAGTGGCAAAGGCAATCGAGAGCAGGGCCAGTTTCAAGGTGGCTGGCGCTGCGTCTAAGATCTCTTGTGCCACAGGCTTTTGGGTTTGGTAAGAGGCTCCCAGGTCAAAATGAAAAACTAAATTCTTTAGGTAGTTACCATACTGTACAAAGAAGGGATCATTCAGGCCCAACTCCTCTCGTTTGGCCTGAACCGCTTCTTCTGAAGCGTTTTGGCCCAAGATAGTGCGCACAGGATCACCATCGGAGAAGTACAGGAGGGTAAATACGATTAGACTTACGCCTAAGAGTACAGGCAAGAGTAAGAGAATTCTTTTTAAAATATACCTAATCATAAACACTCACACTTTTACAGAAATCAACCTACCCCAGAGGGGTAGGCTGGAGTAAACAGGACTGAGCCCGTTGACTCAGCCCTGTAGAATACTAAGCTTTAGGCTTATTCAGCGTCCTTGAAGGATACCTTGAAGATGGGGTGCCAGGCATAGGGAGAGAGTTCCAGATTCTCCACGTAATCTTGAGCGCCTACGACAACTTCACCGTTGTGCTCATAGATCCAGGGTTTGAGTTCTTCAATTCTCTCTTGCAACTTGTGGTAGATTTCTTCACGCTCGGGGCTGTCCTGAGTAGCGCGGCCTTCTTCGAGGAGCTTGTCGACTTCTTCATCATCCAGGAAGACATAGTTGCCGCCTGCGCCCATGGCAGAGGAGTGGAAGCAAGGCCACAGAGCCATGTCCGGGTCAGGTGCATCGGGGGTCCAGCCAATCTGGAAGAGGTCTTGCTCGCCGGATTCCAGTTTTTGGATGTAGGCGGCCCATTCCAGAACTTCTACCTTCAGGTCAATACCGGCTTCTGCCAGCATGGCCTTTATGATAGTGGCCATATCGACACGTTCGGTTTTTTCATTAGTGGAAAGAGTGATGGAGAGTCCATCAGGATAGCCAGCTTCAGCTAAGAGCTCTTTGGCTTTTTCTACGTCACGCTCGGGCTGGGTCCATTCGCCGGCTAAGGAATACTGCATGGTGTCAGCATAAGGGCCGGTAGCAACTTTACCTACGCCACGCCAGACAGCTTCGTCAATCGCGGGCATATCCAGGGCCAGCTGGATAGCTTGGCGTACGCGGACGTCATCCAGAGGTGCCTTGGAAACGTTCATGCCCAGGTACTGGGTGGAGAACTCAGGGGTGCGGAGCAGCTGCAGGTGCTCATTTTCTTCGATGCGGGGGATATCCTGAGGGGTGATCTCGTACGCAATATCTACACCGCCGGATTCCAGCTCGATGGTGCGGTTGGTGGCTTCAGGGATAACACGGAGAACGAGTTTCTCATACTTGGGTGCGTCGCCCCAGTAGTCTTCGAAACGCTCAAATTCCATGCGGTCATTTTTCTTCCAAGAAACAAACTTGAAGGGGCCAGTGCCGCAGGGGTTTTGGCCAAAGTTTTCACCTTTTTCTTCAGCTTCTTTAACGGCTTTTTCCGATACGATAAAGCCGGAAGCGTGGGCTAAGCACTTGAAGAAAGCAGCGTTGGGTTCATTCAGCTGGAACTTAACCGTGTAATCATCAGGAGTCTCGAAAGAACCTTCCTTGATGCCGCCGAAGATGTGAGCAACTGCGGGAGCGGTTCTAGCTCTCTCAAAGGAGAAGGCCACGTCGGAAGCTTTCATTTCTTCGCCATTGTGGAACTTAACACCCTTTTTGAGGTGGAAGATATAGGTCACGTCATCGGGCATTTCCCAAGATTCTGCCAGCAGGGGATGTAATTCCGAGTTAGCATCCAGGGATAAAAGTCCTTCATACATCTGGTGCATGGCATGGCTGGATGGGCTGTCGTTGTTGGCTACAGGGTCCAGGGTGATGGCATCGTAGGCAGTTGCTACGATCAGGGTGTCACGGCCTTGAGCAGCAGATACTGAAGGGAGTGCGAAAACACTAATCAGCATGATAGCGGCTAAGACAAAAGCGATTCTTTTCTTCATATTATTCCTCCATATGATTTGGTCCAGGAAGAGACGTCTGCCTTTTCTTTGGACTTTTCGCTATGGTAGAGCATAGCTCAGACCGAAAACTTTGTAAACACACACACAATAATTTACATTTATTCATAACCAGGACTGGGCATGTCAGCGGGAGGAAACGGGACACGAACGGTCCTAAATGGGCTAGAATTAACTTATTAGTGAAAACTCTTAGAGCTTGTGAGGTATTGATATGACCAAATTTACCTTTCCCCGTCAAGACAATTCCAGCCCCGTCCCCTACCGCGGCCAGAGCCCCAGTGGCGACCGCGGCCTGCCGGAGTCCCAATACCAGAATTACCAGCTGCCTAACCAGCAGAATTTCTTAGAGACCGAGGACCAATCTCTCCTGTCCGGTTTTACTTTGACAGAAACCTACAAGCTGCCCCAGCCTTCGGACTCCCTGGAGGCTAACATGGCCGCAGCCTTGCAGCTGTCCCGTCCCCTCTTGAGCCAGGGCCGTTTGGCTGACTATATTCCGGAACTGGCCAAGGCCAATCCTGATCTTTTGGGCTTGACCATTCTGGGCACAGATGGCAGTGCGTACCAAGCTGGGGATTGCGACAAGCCCTTTACCATTCAGTCTATCGCCAAGGTGGCCCTGCTCTTAAAATCCCTTCAGCTGGGTGGTTTTGCCCAGGTCTTTTCCCGCGTGGGCATGGAACCCTCCGGGGCCCCCTTCTCCGAATTTACCACTCTAGGGGATTTCTCTGACAAACCATCTAACCCCTTTATTAATTCTGGGGCTATTGTCCTCTCCTCCTTCCTGGCTGCCCAGATAAACTTTGAGACCTTCCTAGAGTTCCTCTGCCAGCTCTGTGACAACCCCCATCTCCAGCTGGACTCCGCCGTTTACAATTCCGAGCGACGGACCTCCGAGCGCAACCACTCTTTGGCCTGGGAGCTCAAGCGGCTCAAACTGCTCACCGCAGACCTGGACCTCTCTTTGGACTTCTACACTAAGCTCTGCTCCATTGAAGTCCGTCCTCGGGATTTGGCTAACTTCGGCCTGTGCCTGGCCAGGCGCGGTCAAGATGCCGCAGGCCAGCAGTTACTTCGGGCCGAAGATGTGGCCACTACCCTCTCACTCATGTATACCTGCGGGCTATACGATGGCTCAGGCGAGTTTGCCGTAGAAGCAGGCATTCCTGCCAAATCAGGAGTCGGCGGCGGTATTCTGGCCGTAATCCCCGGCCAATATGGCATCGCATCCTTTGGCCCTGCCCTGGACCGCAACGGCAACAGCATCGGGGGCATTAATGCCTTAAAGATCCTCTCCCACACCCAGGGCTGGCATGTATTAGCCTAAAACCCCGGCGGGGCAGGCCCCGCCGGCTTAAAAATTACGAAAATTTCGGGCCTGACTGCGAGATTATTGGAACATTGTTGCTTGACGCGCCATATAGCCAGTTCTACTACGAAATTGTCACGTTAAAGCCTATTTCTGCGCGGCTAGAAGGTCGCGTGCCGTGAAAAATAAGCGAGTCATCATCTTAGCCCTGGTCTTCCGTTTCTTGATCTGCCCGCCCCAATTTCAGACATCAACGCCGCCCTCGCCATGGGTTTTGTTATCTCGAAATCCGTATAGTCCATAGCTAAACAGCCCGAAGCCGAATCCAGCATCCGCGGGTCCCTCATGATCGGCTTGGTCTTTATTGAGACTGTAGTCATTTATGCTCTGGTTGTCGCCATCCTCATTGTCTTCGTACTGTAGAAAGGGGCGGCTGTATGCCCTTAAACATTAACTGGCTGCAAATTCTGCTCCATTTATTTAACTTCCTCATCCTGTTCCTGGTCCTCTATCTGGCGGTCTACGAACCTGTGGTTAAGTTTATGCAGAAGCGCCGGGATAAGTATCAGGCCATGCAGGACGAGGCCGCAAAGCTCAAAGCTAAGCAGGCCAGCCTGGAAGCGGATTACGCCCAGCAGCATGAGCTGATTCAGGCCAACCTGGCAGAAGAAAAAGCCCAGGCGCAAAAGGATTTGGAAGCGGCCAAGGTCCAAGCCCAGC
>CAYNNG010000003.1:8428-25501 GCA_964398655.1 uncultured Oscillospiraceae bacterium | reverse complement strand
AGCCCAGCCCGGAAGTCGCAGATCCCAAGCCACACAAAGACGATCCCACGGCCAAGCCTCAGGATGACCACAAGTTATAGGGGGGAAGCCATGCCTAAGAATATTGCCATACTTAGGTGCCGTATCCAGCCCTATACCGACCAGGTGGAAAGGCTAGAAGCCTTCCTGGCGCAAAAGTACGGGTAGGATATCCGCATCTTAGTCCAGCTGGACAGCAGCCTTGACCAGGGCTTTGTCCTGCAGTACGGCTCCGATATCTACGACTGGACTACAGAACACCTGCAAAGGCAGTTCCAAAATGCCTTGGATCAAGCAGGAGCAGAAGCCTCGGATGGCTTAACTTACCTAGCCAAGGCGAAAGATCTCCTGATCAACTGGAAGCCTCAGGTAGAGGCCGAGGAACTGGGGCAGGTTATTACCGTAGGTGAAGGCATCGCCCATATTAAAGGCCTGGAACATGTGGCTTACCAAGAAATCCTGTTCTTCGCCGACGGCTCGCGGGGCATGGTGGTCGATATCCAGATTGAGCAAATCTCTGCCATCATCTTTGGCGATGACACGGGCATTGAAGAAGGATCTACGGTTTACCGGTCCGGACGGGAAGCCGGTATCCCCTTGAGTGACGATGTCCTGGGCCGGGTTATTGACCCTCTGGGCCAGCCCATTGACGGCCGCGGACCCATTAAGGCTAACCGCTACTATCCCGTAGAATATCCCGCCCCCAGCATTCAGGATCGGGCACCGGTCTCCCGCCCCTTAGAGACGGGCATCTTGGCCATTGACTCCATGTTCCCCATCGGCAAGGGCCAGCGGGAGCTGATCATTTGTCTATTACCCCGATGCGGAATCTGTGGTCCAAGCCCTCATCCGCTCCTACCTTACCGGTTTTGTGTATGGAGCCCTCTTGGACAGCTTGAGTTCTGAAGAGAATGCCCGGCTTAATGCCATGCATATTGGCAATTCCTCCGTACGCTGCATCATGCTATCCGAGTCTGAGGGCATGACCCGGATGATGAAGGTCTACCGGACCTTCAACTGTGTACAGGTTCCTGTAGGTCAAAAGACCCTGGGCCGGATGTTTAACGTCCTGGGCAAGCCTATTGACGGCAAAGAAGACCTGAGCGAGGACCCGCAAATTCCTCAGTGGCCCATCCACCACAAGACCCCCAGCTTCAGCGACCAGGAAATTGAATTGGAGCTCTTGGAAACTGGCATCAAGTCCATCGACCTGCTGGAGCCCTACGCCAAGGGCGGCAAAATTGGTCTTTTCGGTGGTGCTGGGGTAGGTAAAACCGTCTTAATCCAGGAACTCATCCACAATGTAGCTACTGCCCAAGGTGCCTACTCCATCTTCGCGGGCGTAGGCGAACGCAGCCGGGAAGGTAATGAGCTGTGGCTGGAGATGATCGATTCTGGGGTTATTGAGAAAACGGCCCTGGTTTTTGGTCAGATGAACGAATCACCTGGCGTCCGCATGCGGGTGGCCTTAACTGGCCTTACCATGGCGGAATACTTCCGCGAGGTTGACCACAAGGATGTCCTTTTCTTTATCGATAACGTCTACCGTTTCGTACAAGCGGGTTCTGAGGTATCCACCCTCCTATGCCGTATGCCTTCTGCTGTAGGCTACCAGCCTACCCTGGCCGAAGAAATGGGCGCTCTGCAAGAGCGTATCTCCTCTACCAAGTCTGGGGCCATCACCTCCGTACAGGCCGTGTATGTCCCTGCCGATGACCTCACAGACCCTGACCGTTGCCGAGAAATTCACCAACATCCCCGGCCAATACGTCAAACTCTCCGACACCCTCCAAGGTTTTGAAGCCATTTTGTCCGGAGATATGGATAAGTACCCCGAAGCGGCCTTCTACAATGTGGGCAACTTAGACCAGGCGCTGGCTAAGGCGAAGACACTGTAGAGTCCAGCTACCTGAGCCGCGGGCCCCACAAGGTGTCGTCGGCGCGCCCAACACGCCCAACACTTAAGAAGAGAAGAAATATGCCAGAAAAAACCTTTCAACTTGCCATTCATGCCGCTGACCACTCCTTTTATGAGGGGCCCTGCTATTACCTATCTATTCCCACTCCGGAAGGCCAGTATGGCATCATGGCCCATCACGAGAATACGATTTTTGCGATCGAGCCGGGCAGTCTTTATTACCGGGTGGAAAAGGGCGGCGACAAGCACCTGGCGGCCGTATCTTTCGGCATGCTCAAGATGGAAAATAATCAGGCCTTAGTTTTGGTTAATACATGTGAGAAGCCCGAAGAGATTGATTTATCCCGGGCCGAGCGGGAGGAAGCAGAAACGCGGGCCGCCCTAGAGGCCTTGGAAGACCAGGAAGACCAGCGAGAAGAAGCCCTCTTGGAAGCCAAGCTCTTACGGTCCCTCAACCGGATTAAGGTTAAAAAGCAGCAGGGCAAATAGGTCTCCGGTTTTTATTTTATCTTCTGCAATTTTTCTGTATTTTTGTATTGCATTTGTCATAAGGCGCCTCGAATAACATGGTATAATTAGTCAATTCCCACAATATGGAGGTGCGTATGCAAGGAATTGCTCTAGTTATTGCCTTTATCGTGGCAATAGTTCTCTTGATCCTTATGATCTCGAAGTTCAAGGTTCACCCTTTCCTGGCCTTGATCACCATCTCTGTCCTCTTTGCTCTTGTTGCGGGTATGCCCCTGATGGATGTCAAAGAAGATGGTGAAGTTGTCCAAGTAGGTCTAGTCTCCTCAATTAATGGCGGCTTCTCCTCTACATTCTCCGGCATCGGCTTGGTTATCATTTTCGGCGCCTTGATCGGCACGATCTTGGAAGCCACGGGTGCTGCCGTAACTATGGCGGAAACCGTAGTTGGCTGGGTTGGCCCCAAGCACCCCGAACTAGCTATGCTGATCATGGGCTGGATTGTCTCCATCCCCGTATTCTGCGACTCGGGATTCGTAGTTCTGAACCCCGTTCGCAAGGCCTTAGTTAAGAAGACCAAGGTTTCCAGTGTAGCCATGACCGTCTGCCTATCTGCCGGTCTTTACGCGTCTCACGTATTTATTCCTCCTACTCCCGGCCCCATTGCCGCAGCCGAGGCTCTAGAAGTTTCTGGCCACCTCCTCATGATCATGGGTATGGGCGCCGTGGTTTCTATCCCTGCCCTGCTTGCAGCCTACTTCTACGCTAAGTTCATTGGTAAGAAGATTACGGCTTCTGACGAAGTAGAAGATGATACCCAGCAAAGCTATGAGGAGCTCATTGCTTCCTACGGCAAGCTGCCTTCTCCCTTCATGAGCTTCAGCCCCATCATTTTCCCTATCCTGCTGATGGCTATGGGTTCCATTGCCAATGTTGCCGGCGCTTCTGGCGGTTTCGGCACTTTAATGGCCTTCTTGGGCACACCCATGATCGCCTTGGCTATTGGTGTAATTTTTGGCATTATCTTAATTTTCCAAACAGGTCACGGCGAACAGTTCCACAGCCTGACTGAATCTTGCCTCAAGACCGTTGGCCCCATCCTCTTTATCACAGGCGCCGGCGGCATCTTAGGCCGGGTCATCTCAAACTCTGGTATGATCGACTTTATTAAAGACAACGCCACGGCTCTGGTCAGCCTGGGCATTATCTTCCCCTTCCTACTTTCGGCTATCCTCAAAACGGCTCAAGGTTCTTCCACTGTCGCCCTGGTCACCACCGCTTCTATCATGAATCCCCTCATGGCAACCATGAACCTAGATTCAACCCTCATGCGGGTTCTGACCGTACTGGCCATTGGCGCTGGTGCCATGACCGTTTCTCACGCCAACGACTCCTACTTCTGGGTAGTCACCAACTTTGGCGGCCTCAAGGCCGAAGAGGGTTATAAGACCCAAACCTTGGTAACCCTGCTGGAAGGTGTGGCCTCCGCAGCCCTCATCGTAGTGCTGTGGCTCATCTTCCGTTAAGCAGCCTGTGCCACAAACAAATTTCTAACCAACACCCGCAGGGAGCTGGCTCAGGCCTGAGCCAGCTCCTTGCTGCTTGAGAGGAGCAAAAATGACTGATCTTAGAGCTGATGCCCAGGCCATGCTAGCGCGGGCCCTGGAGGATGCCAAGCCCGGCCCGGCTGTGCGTAAGGCGATGGACACTTTACCTTCTGCCGTCCGTTATTACCTCATTTCCATTGGCAAGGCTGGCTGGGCCATGGCAGCGGCCGCTTGTGAATGCTTAGGCGACCGTTTAAGCGAGGGGCTCGTCATTACCAAGTATGGCCACAGCCAGGGCCCCCTCCCAGCCTGTCAAATATTTGAAGCTGGCCACCCTGTGCTTGACCAAAACTCCCTGGACGCCACAGCTAAAGCCCTGGAATTAGCGGATAAACTGGGGGAGGGGGATTGCCTGATCTTCCTGATTTCAGGAGGTGGATCTGCCCTGTTTGAGCATTCAGACCTGAGCCTGACAGAGTTGCAAGAGATCAATCAGGCCCTCCTGGCTTCCGGCATGGATATCGTCAAGATGAATACCCTGCGCAAGCGCTTCTCCCAAGTAAAAGGCGGACAGTTTGCCCTCCGGGCCGCACCCGCTCAAGTTTATGCTTTGGTCCTTTCGGATGTGCTAGGCGACCGCTTAGACAGCATTGCCTCCGGCCCCGCCTACCCCGACCACACCAGCAAAGACCAGGCTCTATCCCTAGTCGAGGACTATAAGCTGGACCTCTCGCCCCAGGCCCTGGCCATGCTGCATAAGGACCTTCCCCAAAAACTGGATCATGTCACTAGCAAGATTATTGGCTCCGTGGGCGGATTAATTGCTTCTGCCCAGGCCGAGGCGGAGAGGCTGGGTTACCAAACCATTGTGTTAAGTGACCGGGTAGATATTGAAGCTCGAAATCTAGGGCAATTTTTAGGCGGCCTGGCCCAGACCCAGCGCAGTCTCGGTCGGACAGGCAGTAAATCTGCCTACATTTTAGGTGGGGAAACCGTAGTCACGCTTAGGGGCACAGGCAAGGGCGGCCGCAACCAAGAAATCGCTCTCGCCGCAGCACCCTATCTTGCAGGCCTGGATGCCTGCCTGCTCTTTTCCGCCGGCTCAGATGGCACAGATGGTCCTACAGATGCCGCAGGCGGCTGGGTTAATGGTGAGAGCCTGGCCAAGCTGCAGGAAGCCGGCTACGAGCCAGCCCAGGTCTTAAAGGACAACGATTCCTACCATGCCCTGGCTGCCATTGGCGGCTTGATCATGACAGGGCCAACTGGTACTAATGTAAACGACCTGACTTGCTTGCTTCTGGGCTAAAATTGGTAAGAAGAAAAATAAATAACAAATAATCAAGCCATAAAAACGGCGGAAGCAGGTCTTCCGCCGTTTTATCTTATAAGTATTCAGATACTAGCTTTCTAGCTTTAGTGAATATTCAGGTGTTAGGTTTGGGCTTTGTGCTTCAGTTCTCAGCCCCCGTTAGACTTTCACCCAACAGCTGAGAGGCCCCTCCAAACTAAGAGAAAATCAAATTTTCGCCCGTAGTGGGGTTAAAAAGGTGGGGCACCGAATCCCCAAAGGTGAAGTTGACCTCATCACCATACTTGAAACCGAAACGTTTGTCGGGGTTGAGGTCTACGGTTTGGATCACGATGACCGCGTCGTCGCCATCCACCGTTTTGACATGTAGGTGGATGGAAGAGCCCATCATCTCCGACACGCGCACCTTCGCCTTGATATGGGGCTGGTCGGCATCCGGAGAAGTCAGGGCAATATGTTCGGGACGGACGCCAAACTCTACTTCCATGGGCTCAAGCTTGCGCTCAGCCAGTTCTGCCGAAATTTCGGCGGATAGAGGGAACTCATGGCCTGCGTAGAGGATGTTGTACTTACTGCCGTCCTTAGTCAGCTTGCCCTTAAAGAAGTTCATTTGCGGTGTGCCAATAAAGCCAGCTACGAAAATATTCTTCGGCTGATTAAAGACTTCGGAAGGCGTGCCGACCTGTTGGATAAAGCCGTCCTTCATGATGACAATCCGGTCACCC
Organism: uncultured Oscillospiraceae bacterium; assembly: GCA_964398655.1. Lineage (GTDB taxonomy): Bacteria > Bacillota > Clostridia > Saccharofermentanales > DTU023 > SFFI01. The sequence goes on along the minus strand of CAYNNG010000003.1, from coordinate 19,513 downwards.
AAAGTTATGGCTTCCGTCTGGTCGTGGGTTACATACAGGAAGGTCGTTTCAATTCTTTGGCGCAATTGGATGATCTCCGCCCGCATTTGGTTGCGCAGCTTGGCATCCAAGTTCGACAGAGGTTCGTCCATGAGGAAGACCTTGGGGTCCCGCACAATGGCACGGCCGATTGCGACACGCTGGCGCTGGCCACCCGACAGGGCCTTGGGCTTGCGGTTTAGATATTGAGTAATATCCAGAATTTCCGCCGCTTCCTTAACCTTGCGGTCAATCTCCTCCTTAGGCGTTTTGCGGAGCTGCAGGGAGAAGGCCATATTGTCGTAGACTGTCATGTGCGGATAGAGGGCATAGGACTGGAAAACCATGGCAATATCCCGGTCTTTCGGAGCCACATCATTCATGAGCTTGCCATCAATGTAGAGTTCGCCAGAAGAGATTTCTTCCAGACCGGCCACCATGCGGAGGGTGGTAGATTTACCACAGCCCGAGGGGCCAACTAATACAATAAATTCCTTGTCCGCTATGTCCAGATTAAACTCGTGGACTGCCACTACGCCATCTTCTGTGCGGATCAGACCGCCCTGGCTCTGTTTTTTTTTGGCTTCTCGGGCTTCTTTCTTTTCTGCCCGGGAAAGCAGGGGATAGACTTTGGTAACATCCTTCAGACGTACTTCTGCCATAACTATACAACCTTAACAGCCTTGACTCCTCGCAGCTGCCTCGCCCCTGGGCGGCTAAGTCCCAGCGACCTTACGGCAGGTCTCCACACTGCCGCACCCGAGGTCAACGGGTACCTCCTAAAAAAGTCTTGACGTTCCTGCCTCACAGGTGGAGTAAGCAGGCACTTGTCTAATGATACATTTTTCCCTTAAGTATGGAAAGAGAAATTAAGTAAATCGCCTAGATTTTGTAATAAACGTTTCAGTAACGTTTCAGTAATAAGTCAGTAGTAAGTTTTTCAAATAAGTTCTAGCCTTCTCCTAGTTCTCCTAATTCGGTTTTATCCGAATTTCCGACAGTTCTGCAAGTAATTGGTGGGGCAGTTCATCTAAGTCTATCCTCTTAACTCTAGTTCCCCTGATCTCTGGCAAATTTGCAGGTAACGGGTTGGGCGAAGCAGGAGAAAGGCAGACTTAGCTTCCACTAGTTGAATACTTGTAGGCTGAACCACCCACTAATTGAAATCTTGCAGGAAGGCACCGCCCACTAATTGAAAATTTGCCCGAGCAACTGGGGATTTAAGAGTAGGGATAGAAAATGGGCAGAAAAGCAGAAAATAGGGGCAGATAGTTGATAGAAAATAAGGAGAAAAATGGCTAGAAAATGGGCAGAAAGAAGAAGGTGTCTCAAAATCTCACAGAGGCACCCTCTTACTTTTGTATTAGTAGATAGGATGGTCAATTGCACGGGCCTCCCTCCGTATTATCCAAGACTCAAGTACGGAGTTTAAGTGAAAAAGTAAGTTCCACACGTAAAGAAAGAAAGTGAAAGATAGTCTTACCGTAAAATCCATTTGGAATTTAGTCTCGCCGAAAATCGGGTTTCAAGAAAGTTTCGTGCCCGCTATATGGTGTGCGCAACTACCGCCGAGCAGTGGGATTTAATGTTGAGGTAGTCTAAGCAAAATTAGGGGGTCTAGCTGACTGCAAAGTCTTAATTAGTTTTGAGGCTTGTCTACTTTTTAGGACGGATTCCCTGAACTGTCAATGGCGCCTTCGGCGCCGCTTTGCGGTCATGACCATTTACAGTTCAGGTCTCTCGGCCTTTAGTTAAGCAAGCTTCAAAAATTTTCCTTTTATCTGTACATCTGTGCCAACGGGGTGATGCCCGCGGACATGTAAACTTGCGAATAGTGGGTGGCCGGTGACCGTGCTACTTCTATTGTCCGGATTCTCCGGCAAAATTACAGCTAATGGGTGGGCAGCCCTGCACATTTGCAAGTAGTGGGTGGACAGCGTGGCCATTTCTGCAGGTAGTGGGTGGTTTGAACTCTAACCCCCTTCCGCTACTTGCAAATTTGTATGAAATTTCACGAACTAGGATTTACAGAAGAGCCACAGCCTGGTCCAAACTTCCTTTACTCCCCCGCCTTGGCTAGCAAGATGCGCCAGCAATTTCCGCAGGGCCGCAGCCACAGGTAGAGTCCTGGTTCCCAGATAAGCAGGCGCTTCCTCCCCTTAAGAGGGAGGAGGCACCCGAGATAGCCTCAGGCTTCCCGCCCATAGCTCGGTCCAGAGCCAAGCCCAGAATCAGGCCTTAAACCCTGTGAGAGACGGATCCAGAGCTAGGGCCAAAGCTCTGACTGAGCCCAGCTCGGAACTCGAACCGACAACTTATACAACTTAGGGCTCGTTAGGGCTCAACCAGCATGTTGATCCCGATCTCGGGATCTTGTTCGCGTTCCAGGCGGCCTTCGTAGACCTTGATGAAGATTTCGCCGGTAACTGCGATGCGGGCATAACCTAGGTGGCCGCCTTTGACATTCATATCACGGTCTCCCACCACCATGTGGACGTGGACATAGGGCTCCCCTGCTTTGGTGGAGATATTGCCCACCAGGGACAGGACTTCAAATTCGCCTTCAAAGCTTTTCTCCAGGTACTTCTTATCCTTCAAGCTATAAAGGCCCAGGCGGCAGGCGTCTACTGCGCCAATACCTGTAACAGAGGCCAGCATGGGGCCATGGTCTGCGGCAAACTTATTTAAACACTCAATTACATCTTCACCGCGTTCCAGACGCAGGACATAATCATTTCCTCTAGGAAAAACAAACATAATTTTTCTCCTTTCACGCTTGGCTGGTCGGCAGGCAGGATGATCAACGCACGCATTTATATCTGCGATATCGACTATATCAACACAAGGAGCACCTGCTGCCTACACTCTTCTTACTCGCTATCGCTATAAGGAATTATATTACATCCGGGGACCTGGTGAAGGACCGACCCTCATATCGTATCTTTTAGGAGCTGTGGTTTTAAAGGCTGAGACGTCATACAGCGCCCGCTAGGCTAGCGGGCAGGAGCAGAATTTTTCCAGAGTGGCTTGAGCTTAGCGATAAGTACGGCTATGAGGAAAATCCCTAAATTGGCCAGCACAATGGAAGCACCCGATGGTGTAGAAAAGTAATAGGAGGCAAAGAATCCCAGGAGGAAGGCTAAGAGGGAAAAAGCCAGTGAAGCCCAGGTCACCGCCTTGTAGGATTTAAAGAGCCGCATGGCTGACAGGGCAGGAAAGATAATCAGGGCGGAAATCAGGAGGGCCCCCATGATGCGGATACCCATAACCACAGTCAAGGAAGTCAGAGCGGCCAGCAGCATGTTATACCAGCCTACCTTGAGGCCAGAGGCGGCCGCGAAGTTTTCGTCAAAACTGATGGCAAAAAATTTGTGGTAGAAGAGGACAAAGGTCAAGACCAGCACTGCGGTAAGAATCCCAATCAAGCTGAGGTCCAGGCTGGAGGTTGTGAGGATGGAGCCGAACATGTAATTGTAAACATCCGTGGACACACCCTGCCCCCAGGAAACGGCAATGATGCCGAGCGCCAGAGAGGAGGAGGAAATCATAGCCAAAGCGGCGTCTCCCCGCATGCCTGACTTGTCTGAGAGTTTCAGCAAGAAAAAGCCCGCCACCAGGACGACCGGCACGGCCAGCAGGTAAGGCGAAAAGCCTAGGGCCATACCCATGGCTAAGGCTCCGAAAGACACATGGCTCAAACCATCTCCAATCATGGCATAGCGCTTGAGGACCAGGTTTACACCCAAGAGGGCCGCGCAAACCGAGATGAGCAGGCCTGCAATTAGGGCTCTGAGTAAGAAGGGATAGTGAAAAATATCTTGCATAAGTTCAACCATGAAGCTACTTCCCTTCTACTGGCTCCTGGCCAGCACAGGCCGCGCAGACCTCGCAGAGGTTAAAAGCCTCCGGCTGGCCAAGCGGACCCTCTTGAGGGACTTGACGCGACAGGCCTAAGTAAGATTGTCCGATGGCCGATTTGCGATAGTCCTCCACGCTGCCAAAAAAGAGCTGGCGCGAGCCCAGGTGCAGGACCTTATTAGCGTGGTGGAGAGAGGCGTGGAGGTCATGTGAAACCATGATAATGGCCATACCCTCTTGCTGGGCGTCCGCCAGCTGGCGGTAGAGGTCTTGGGACACCACGGGGTCCAGGCCCGCAAAGGGTTCGTCCAAAACGAGGAGGTCGCGACCGGCCACCAGGGCACGGGCCAAGAGCACCCTTTGCTGCTGGCCGCCGGATAGCTCGCGGAATGAGCGCTTGGCCAAAGGGCTGAGCTCCAGCTTTTCCATCCGTTGGCGGGCCAAATCCTTGTCAGCCTTATGGTAAAAAGGTCTTAGGCCTTGGCGGTTCTGGGCTCCTGACAGCACAATCTCTTCCACCGTAGCGGGAAAGTCCTTTTGGATTTCAGATTTTTGCGGCAAATAGCCTAGCTTACTGGGGGTGAGGCCGGAGCCAAAAGTCACTCGTCCCGTAGCCGGTGCCTTCAGACCCAAGATGCCCTTAAGCAGGGTGGACTTGCCCGACCCATTTTCGCCCAAAATGGCCAGATAGTCTCCCGTCTCAATCTGAAAATTTACATCCTGCAAAACCGTTTGCCCATCGTAGGCAAAGCTTAGGTTTTCACAGCTAATTAAGGTCATCTTTCACCCTTTCTTCTTGCGCGCCTAGTCGAATAGGCAAGGCTCTTGACCTCCTGGCCCCAAATTCACCAGCCAGCCATTTCCCCCCTGCGGCTTAGTCGTTCAGCGCCTTGTCTAGAGCTTCTAGATTGTTCCGCATGAGGTCTAGGTAAGTTACTCCCGCTTTAAAATCATCTTTGGAAACATTGTGGCAGCTGTGGAAAAGCAGAACCTCGGCCCCTGTATCCTCCGCGATAGTTTTCGCTAGTTTCTGGTTAGAAAGCTCAATATGGAAGACCAACGGCAGGGACTCGGTCCGGACCTTATCAATTAAAAAGGTCAAGGTTTGGGGGCTAGCATCGCCTTGGGTAGAGCAGCCGGGAAAGGCAGCATAGTAGTCTAACTTATAGGCTTCGACAAAGTAACGCAGGGGAAAGCGATCACCCACCACAATGGTGTGGCGTTTAGCATTTTTTACCAGGTCCGCGAAGGCCTTATCCAAGTCCTCCAGCTCGGACACATACTTCTCCGTCCGCTCCTGGTAATAGTCCGCATGGTCAGGGTCCAGGTCAACTAAGGCCTCACACAAGGTTTGGACAATCTTGGCAGCATTTTGTGGGTTGGTCCATACGTGTTCGTCAATAGTATGGCTGAAACGCCGAGATTCTCGGTCCTCCTCATGCTTCTTGTCTTCAGCTTCGTGGTGGTCATCTGCCTTGACAGGGTCATGATCCTCATGATCCTCGTCGTGGTCTTCATGGTCGTGATCGTGGTCGTGTTCATGGCCGTGTTCGTGGTCATGTTCATCATCATCTTCCATGCCCTCGACGATTTCTTCGTCTAGGAGGTCCACCATATCCACCATGGCCAGGCTGGGTTTGTCTTCAGGCCGGGTATTGAGGACGGACTTGACCCAAGCATCGCCTTCACCACCTGTAAAAACAAAGAGATCAGATGCTGCCAGCTTCACCAGGTCGCGGGGACTGGGCTCGTAGCTGTGGCTTTCCGCGCCCGGAGCTAACAGCATGGTGAGATCTAGCCTGTCCCCACCGATTTGACGCAGGAAATCATAGGCCGGGAAATTGCTGGCTACCGCCTGCAGGCGGTCATCCTGAGCACTGACCAATCTGTCTGTCTGGGCCGGCATTAAAAAACCCAGGCCTAGCAGGAGGGCCAAGGCGACCAGGCTGCTTAGGAATTTAGAAGCTAATTTACGTCTGGTCTGTGACGTAGCGGTAAAGGTAGATTTGATGAATTTAGACATTTTCATAATTAATAAGTCATCTAATCATTCTGTTTATTTTGTGTGGCTGCTTTAGCCTGGCAGGCCTGGCACACACCGTAAAATAGGATATGCCGGCGTGATACAGCAAAGTGGTGGTCTTGCTCAATGTGGGCAATCAAGTCGTCCAGCTGATTACAGTTTAGGCGGAAGGATTGACCGCAAACCTGGCACTGCAAGCGCCCGTAGGGACTATCCTGCTCGCCGGCCACATAGCGGTAACGGGCACTTTGGCCTTCGGCCGCGGGAATTTTTACCACCCTTCCCTCTTCGCCTAGAAGGGCTAAGGTCCGGTAGATGGTGGCTTGGCTCACCAAGACCTCTTCCTGGTTCAAACCTTCGCTGAGCTCTCGTACCGTGAGAAAGTCTGCCTGTCGGCTAGCCAGATAGGCGATGATTTCCTCCCGCACCTTACTCTTATAACGTGCCGCTTTCGCCATAAAAGCCTCTCTTTCCGCGCTTCTGCTGGTATTGACCCCCATCACCGCATGCTGGCTTCCAGCCCTGACCGGCACAGGGAAAATTGAAATTGCGAAGCATTATCGATTTTAACGACCTAGTAGGTTTTGTCAAGCAGATTTTTCCTAGCACTCAGTCTGTACCTAGAGACACCGAAGGCCTGGGAAAGCCGCCAAAATTTGACCTCAACCCCCGGAAAAAGCTAGACTAAAAGCATAGGAAATCCGCTCAATCGAGCCTCCTAATGCTGAAAAGTAAGATTATTCTAAAGGAGAGTAAAAACCATGAAAGAATTCAAAGTTTTTAAGTGCAACACTTGTGGCAACGTAGTCTTAAAAATGCTGGACATGGGCCCCGCCGTGTCCTGCTGTGGTCAAGAAATGCAAGAACTCAAAGCTGGCACCACTGATGCTGCTTTAGAGAAACACGTACCCGCCATCACGCGCAACGGCAATAAGATTGATGTCCAAGTTGGGTCTGTTCTCCACCCCATGACTGAAGAGCACTGGATTACCTTCATCGCCGCTGTACAAGGTGAGAAACTGCAAGTTGTTTACCTGAACCCTGGTGACGAGCCCAAGGCCTCCTTCCAAGTAGAAGACGGCCCCGTAGAAGTTTACGAATACTGCAACCTGCACGGTCTGTGGAAGGCAGAAGCCTAGTAGTACTATTAGTAAATCTAAACCTATTTCAAACAGCCCCGCAGCCGCGGGGCTGTTTTTATGTCCTGGCAACATGCTAAAATATGCCTTATGTCAGAAGAATTATTGCAATTTAATAGCCCCAAAACCCCAGCCAAATCTAGACACACCGGGTCCGATAGTTTGCGGGTCTTTGCCCTCTTGGGCGTGATGGCCTACCATATCCGTCCCGACCTGGTACCTGGAGGTTTTTTGGGCGTAGTTATTTTCTTAGTCCTCGCGGGCTATTACACCACAAGATCTTTTGTCGTAAGGCCTCAGCTAGACCTCTTCGGTTACTATAAAAGCAGGGTCAGCCGTCTCTGGCCCCCCCTACTCTTTTTAGTCGCTTCTCTGGCCATTTATTCCGGCTTCTTCTTGCCCGAGGTCTTTCGCTTCCTCCGGGACTCCGCTCCCTCCGCAGTCTTGGGCTACCATAATATCGCGGAAATTTTAGCAGATAAGTCTTACTTTGCCCGGCATGGCTCCTTTGATCCCTTGACCCATCTCTGGGCCTTGTCCCTGGAAATGCAATATTACCTCTTCTATCCCCTGCTTTTTGCCGGCTTATCCGCCTTAAGCGACCGTCTGCCCTTCAAAATCCGCATCTACGGCCGCGAGCTCGCAGGTTATTTCTTGCTCGCCCTGGGCCTGGGTTCTGCCATCTACATGGCTGTCTCCTATATGCCGGGCGGAGACCCTACCCCTTATTATTACAATTCCTTGATGCGGGTAAACGCCTTCCTCAACGGGGCGGCGACCAGTCTTATTCTGGCAGGCCGACAAATGCGCCAGGCCTATCTGGTGGCCTCTGGCCAAGTCTGGGATGACGACACTGCGGACCTATCTGCCCGTAGGCACCGCAAGCCCCAGCCTGTTCCCCTGGCCATCCGTGCCTCCGTGGGCTGGTTCAGCCTGATTTTCCTCCTGGCCCCCTTTTTCCTCTTTAGTTACGACTCCAGTTTCCTCTACCGGGGAGGCTTTTATCTCTACTCCTTCCTTGCCGCCCTCTTTATCGCCTTCGCCGGCGTGCGAGCGGTACCCGGTATGGGCTTCATGGAGACTAGCCTTTTCCGGTATCTGGCCTCCCGCTCCTACCACATTTACCTCTGGCAGTACGCCATTATGATCTGTCTGGAGGCCGCCCTGCGCTTCTCTACCCTGCCCTTCCTGCCCCGCCTGGCCATCCAACTAGTCTTGCTGGCCCTCATGGCCGAGCTCTCCTGGCGGATCTTTGAGCAAAAAGGCAGCATCCGGGCCGGCTTCCGCAGCAGTCTGGCTGTGGGTTTAGCCTGCATTCTGGTTGTACTCCTGGTAATTCCGCCCCTCACCACCCCTGCCGCTCCGGCTCTAGAGGGCGATGCGGTGCTCAAGGCCATTGAAGCCAACCACGAGCGCCAGTCTAAGCTCCTGGGCCAAGAAGAAGGCAGCCAGCCTGATCCCTCTGGTGAGGATAAGGCCCCGGCCGCCGGAGAAAAGGAAAGCAAAAATCTGAAAGAAGAAAGCCAGGCAAAAGCCAGCGAGCAAGCCACTACGGGAGCAGAAGCAGAGTCTACGGAGTCAACCAGCCAGGCTGATGACCAGGCAGATCAAGCGAGCCCCGACTCCAGCTCGAATCAAGGCGAGGAAGAGTCCACAGAAGATTCCGCGGCACCTGGCCAAGTCACTGGCAGCCCCGCTTCTGGCGAAGTGTCCACCAGTAACCCCTATGGTTACTCCGATGCTGCCGTCGCTTCCTTAAAAGACCTAAATCTCGTGATTGTTGGCGACTCCGTCATGGCCATGGCTATTCCCGGTATTGAGGCCTATGTGCCAGCCGCCTACATTGATGCCGAAGTTTCCCGTCACTTTTATGAGGGTCCTGCCATCATTCAAGCCTTGGAGAGCTCCGGTATTAACGCAGATATCCTGGTAGTTGCCCTGGCTACGAACGGAGATATCAACCCGCCGGATATGGATACCTACTACGCAGTAGCCAACGGCAGGCCCTTAATCTTTGTCAATACTGTGGTACCTGGTACTTGGGAACAGCCCAACAACCAAAAGCTGGCCAACTTTGCCGCCAACCACTCCCAGGTTTATGTGGCCGACTGGTATGGCCGTGCCAAAAACGTGGCTGAGTACTTTTACCAAGATGCCACCCACCCTGTCCCCGCAGGGGCAGATGTCTATGACCAGGTGATCTTGGAAACCATTCTCGCAGTATTAGGGGTCCAGCCTTAAAACTAGTCGCCAAGCTCCAGACTATATTCATAAAATGCCAAGTTTAGCTGGCCTATCGCCTCTGCGGGATAGGCCAGATTTTTTGTGAAGATCGCAAAGGCAAAGGGCCGGTCACCATAAACGATACCCACATCGTGGTAAAAGCCCCCATTTTTGCCATACTTGCGCGCTACCGGTACCGGGATATAACTGGCTGCCATGGCGGGGTAAGAGGTATTCTTCATATAATCTTCCAGAGTTACGTAGCCGGGAATCTGCTGGGGATTGTCATAGAATTCCCAGAGAAAATTTAGGCACTCGCGGGGCGTAAGCTCGCGCTGAACTCCGTAATGGAGACCATAGCGGATATCCATATTGGTGACCAGCCAGCCCATCTGCCGCCACATGCGGTCAATGGCTAAAAAGGCTGTGTTGTCAGAATGGACAATTGCCGCTTGCAGGAGTTCTTCCACCGTATAGGTAAGACCTGCTCCTGCCGCGGAAATCGGCCCGGTCCCCAGCTCTAGGTCTTCTTCCTCAATCGTGATAGGCAGGCTCAGGTCAATCTTGCCCGCAGCTGTCCACTCGTAGGTGATAAGGGCTGCCGGCAGCTTGATCACGGAAGCTGCCAGGAAGGGCCGGTCTAAATTCTTGCCCCAATATTCCTCGCTCTCCAGGTCCAGAAAAACGTAGCCGATATCTTCATCTTCAATTCCCAAATCGGCTTCCAGCTTACGGAATTTTTCCTCCAGCTTGGCCGGCTTCAGTACCCAGTCCCGGCTGGCATAGGCCGGGTTGATGCTAGGTTTGCTGGTTGCCTGGTTTGAGTCTTCAGGCTCCGCCTCCTCCGGTGCCGCGGAGTCGTTTGTCTCTTCCGGGCGGGAAGGGCCCGGAGAAGCTTCGCTAGCGGTTTGGCTTTCTTCTGCGACTTCTGCAGAGGACTCTTCCGTACTCGCCTGCGGGACTGTGCTGACTTGGGTCGTATTTAAAGTATAGGTAAAGCTGTTATTACTACATGACGTGAGCAGAAAAACTAGGACCAGCAGACAGGCCAAGACTTGCGCGGCTCTCCCCGGCTTGTTTTGCCGCATTATTGCTGACTGTGCTTTTGGGGATTTTCGCTTTCTTCGCTTTTCTGGAAGCTTAGCTTGAGGCTGGGACATGCTTCATGGCTCCTAGTTCAGATATTTTTGGGGCAGCTGCCGTAGACCTGCTCAAGTTATAAGTATAGGGGGAAGCTGTGAATAACCTGTGAAGGCAAGAATACAGTTGACTTGCAGGCATGTTACTGGCAGAGGAAGTCCACCGGGTTTTGCTGTAAGCTTTCCGGCTGTAAATCCGGAGGTCAAGGAATTTACACACAATTTGCCTATCTCTAGCCCGCCTCAAGATTTAACTGGCTATAATATAGATATAATATACCTCTGCCTATCCCGCCACTGCCGGTAAATTCCCCCACGTCGCTGGTATGTCTTACGAGCTCCATAAAGATGGAGAAGCCTATAAGGTCGAGAACCTCTTAGTCGCCGGCGAGCCCATTGACCCAGAGGCCACCTATAAGCTCGCGACCAACGACTTTATCGCCGTGGGCGGTGATGGTTACACCATGTTTGAAGGCAAGCCCCAAGTTATGCTGCAAGGCCTCATGCTGGACCTAGTTGTGGACTACATCAATGAGGTTCTCATGGACGAAACCGGCAGCTTCGGCTACGAAATTACCGAACCCAGAATTACCGTGGTCGACTAAGCTTACCCTGCCACATGCACTCGAGTTTAGCTAAACTCGAGTGCTCTTGAAAAGCTAGAAGTTAAAAACCCCGCAGGCCT
>CAYNNG010000003.1:0-8328 GCA_964398655.1 uncultured Oscillospiraceae bacterium | reverse complement strand
TTTAGCTAAACTCGAGTGCTCTTGAAAAGCTAGAAGTTAAAAACCCCGCAGGCCTGCGGGGTTTTTACTTTAGGCAATTAAATTAAATGCTTAGCTTATTAAATGCTGGGCTTAACGCTGCTTGTCTTAGTGCTAGGACGCCAGCCTAGATAAGATTAGCGTCCAGATTTTGCCACCAGCACGATGAGGCTGGAAGCTACCACGATACCCACGATGCTTACCGCAATTAAGATACCCCGCGTACTGTCTGGCAGGCTATCGGCAGCCAAGAAACTTTTTTGGGCCAGGGTGGTTACGGCCTCACTCAGACTAGGCTCCGTCTGCTTGCGTGAGCTGGCCGCTTCCGTGCGCCTGGTCTTACTGGGGCTGCTAGTGGTCCGCGGTTTTGTCGTCCTACTGGTCTGGGCCTCAGTCTCTGCTGACTCCATGTCTGCGGCAGGGGGATTGTCCTCTGCCTGTTTGGGCTGTGCGGGCAAGTCTTCAGGCTCTCCAGCTGGCGCAGCCTGGTCTACAGGGTCTGCTGGGGTTCCTGCTAGGCCTGGGTCTTCAGCCGGAGCCTGGCTAGGCGCCGGCTGGGGATCGGCCGCCGGCGGGGGCGGGGCAGGCGCGGGAGAAGGCGCGACGGGGGCCGCGCCGGTTGTAATTACCGTAACCTGGATTCTCACCGCGGTCACGCCAAAGTTTCCGGTAACCAGGCAAACGCCAGGACTCACGCCCGTAATCGTGCCCGAGCCATCTACCGTCGCGACTCCAGGCTGGTCGCTGGACCAGGTACCATTGGTCATTTGCCCGTTGATCCCGGCATTTACTTTAATATAGGCTCCCACCTTCAGGGTGAGAGAATCATCCAAGTCTGAATACTGGGGACCCGCCGCGGCCGCCCCTTGCGCATTGACAATCCGGGTTTCCGTCTGCAGGCCGGCATAGCCATTGGGGGCGCCGCCAGAAGCATTGCTGCTGTAGATCTGGACCCAGTAGGTCTGGCCGCCCGAAATAAAGCAAGCTCCTGCCATGGTGGTATAGCCTCCCACGATGTTGGCATAGTGAGAAGAGGAATTGACAAAGGCATTTTGCGCGTCACCGGCCGTGGCCCAGCCAATAGAATAGTTTTCACTGTAAGGCACATTGGTGCCGTCCGGGCGAACATGGGAGTTGAGCACCGTCAATTCTGCCGCCCGCTGCTTGGCATAATCCTCCAGGTTATAGTCGTAGACCAGCGGGCCCAGTCCCGCTGCCGCCCGTGTTTGATTGACCAGGTCCAGCATCTGCCGGGCCGCGTCGTAGTTGAAGGAGCCGGAAACACTAACTTGGTCCGCCCAAACCACCTGGCCCGGACCCCAAAAGAGCTGCAGGCAAATGAGCAGACTGAGGAAGAAGCGCAGCTGGTGTTTGACTTTAGGTAACATACAGGTTTCTCCTGACCAGGCTTTAAGACCTAGAGGCCTGACACACAAGTAAAAAATTAAAACCTGCAGCCGACCCTATAACTGGTGACTGCAGGTAGATATCCTGAGACGAGTACTTAATAAACTCGACATCTGCTTAAAGCTATTCGAGGCCGTTTTCTTCCAGATAACGTTGGTAGTAGGGATCGTCCTCCGGGACTTCAGAGGTCGAGGTTAACTCGCCATAGACCAAGATACGGCGCTCAGACACGTTGTAGATGAAGGGCTCACAAACGACCAGCATGGTAGATTGCTTCATGCCAGATGGTCCGTCTGGATTAAAGCGCTCAAAGTAATCTTCTTCCGTAACGTTGTCGACGATCCGCACATTATAGTGGTATCGCGTACCAGTGGAGAAATCATCAATGTAGAAGGGGTCATCATTCTGCATTTCATCCAGGTAGAGCAGGCCGGTGGTCTTGTTCAAGACCCGGTGGCCCAAGATGACGCTCATGCCATCCTCACCCGGTTGAGGCATAAAGGGTACGATACCGGTGCCCCAATAGAGGTTGGGCTCCTGGCTGCCGTCTCTGGACATAGGGGCGGACACGCCAATTGAGGGAATGACCAAGCGACCCATGGTGTCGTAAGCCTGACGGGGTTCAAAGTCAAAGTCCTCGTCGTTATCGATAAACTGGACGGGGTTCTCCGGAATTTTCGTAAAAGCAATGGCATCCTGGCCGGCTGTAGCCTCGGAAAGACGGGCTAAGGCCAAGTGGGCCGAAAGAATAGAAGATTGGGCTTCATTACCGGCCAAGCGGTAAGAGTTGGTACGTTCCCGGGCTTCCAGGGCCGCGACTGAATTGCCGCCCAAGCTGCCGCGCAGGAGGACAAAGGCACCCAGGCCTAAGGCTACGACTAAAATTAAGCTCAGAACGATGGGCAGAGCCTTGGATTTTTGTTGTTTGGCACGTCTGGCAGGAGCTGGAGCCTGGCCGCCTTCCGGACTGTAGCCGGGATAGGGTTCCAGGGGTCTGGTCTGCATTTTCTCCGGACGCTGGTTGGGTCTCGGGCCAGAAGGACGAGGACCTGAGCCAGCTGGTCCCAGGGGACCTTGAGGCCTCCGGGGCGCAGGGCCAGCCTGCGGTCTGCGAGGGCCAGGACCCGCTTGGGGTCTTCTGGGGCCGGGACCTTGAGGAGCTTGGCCAGCCTGAGGACGAGGTCTTTGGGGTCGGCCCGCTTGAGCTGGACGGCTGGGACGATAATCGTTGTTATTCATATGTATCACCGCAAAAGGCAGTTTCCTGCCCATCCTTTGCTATCTAAGTTTATGCTACGGAGAGTACAACACTCTCACGCCTAGACAGCTTTCATTTTAACATATTCGTCTTAAGACCGGCGCCGCTTAATCGCCGCCACGATAATGGCGGCTACGAGGGCGGCCATACTTAGGATGCAGGCAATATAGATCTCTGGAAAGCGTCCATCGTACGCCGGCGGAGGGCCCAGATGAATGGCCGCGACCGCTCCTTCACAGAGCAAAACGGTGAAAAGCGAAAAAATATTTAAGAATTTTAAGCCAATAATCATGGCTGAAATAGTTAAAGCCAAGATAAGCAGGACTGCTCTGGCGTTGCTGGTAAACAGGCCCCATTCCTTGCTGCTGGCTTCAAAGGCCGTACCCAGGGCAGTCAGCAGGAGGTAATTCATGTAACCCAGGTAGACATCAAAGGGCAGCTGTGGCAGGAAAAATTTCCTCCGGCTGCCAAAATAAGCCATACTCACCCGCAGGAGAATGAGCATGATTAAGGCCCGCAGTACTACATTTACGCCAAAGAGGCCATAGTGCCAGATATAGACGTCCACGGCATGGATTAAGCAGATAAGGATAACCCCCACATCGGCCACTTCTATGTACTGGCGGCTAAACTCCGTTTTCTTGCTGCCGATAAAATCAAAACTGTAAAGCAAGTACAGCATGACTAAAAAATCCAAGAGAAAGGTGAAAATCAGGTTGAAGGTTAGGGGGAAAATCAGGGTGTTGAAGCGAATATTTACCTCTTCCGTAGAGTAAGGAATTAGTAAACCGGAAAGGCCAAAAATCTGCATAGCCAAGAGAATGACTACCGTTATACTGGCCACAATTTTCCGTGCGGGTTTGGTCTTCATATCTTGGTTCCTTTCTTGGCCGGTGCGTCAAACATCCTCTGCTTCAGCCTATTTTGTGTAGACCTAAGTTTAGCTCATGTACCAGCTGTTTACTAGATAATGCTTATTATACACGGGTTATACACGGGCTTGGACGTTAAGCCGAAAAATGGTCAACACTTGCGGTCATTGTGTTATATTTAGACGAGATAAGGGCCATGCCAGCCGCCTGGTATTTTGCCCGAGAGCAAGTATGAATTAGGAGATGAACTATGAGTAAGAAAATTCTGTTAACTGGCTGCCTGGGCCAAATTGGCACAGAGTTAACCATGCACATGCGCAAGACCTACGGCAATGACAATGTTATTGCCTCAGATATCGTCAAAAAGGACGTACCGGAAGTAATCGAATCCGGCCCTTTTGAAATCTTAGACGTCACCGATCCTAAGGCTATCGCCGAAGTAGTAGACAAGTACAAGGTGGATACCGTCCTGCACCTGGCAGCCATCCTCTCCGCCGTGGGTGAGCAGAAACCCACCCTGGCCTACAACATCAACATGGGCGGGCTCTTTAACGTCCTCGAGGTAGCACGGGAAAAGCAGCTCCAGGTTTTCACTCCCTCTTCCATTGGCTCTTTCGGCGCTTCCACCCCTAAGGACCACACCCCTCAGGATACCCTGCAGAGGCCATCTACCATGTACGGGGTAACCAAGGTTGCCGGCGAACTGCTCTGCGACTACTACCACACCCGCTTTGGCGTGGACACTAGGGGCGTCCGCTTCCCCGGACTCATCTCCTACGCAGCCCTACCCGGCGGCGGCACCACCGACTATGCGGTTCACATCTTCTACGAAGCTCTGAAACACCATACCTATGCCAGCTTTATCGCCGCCGGCACCTACATGGATATGATGTATATGCCCGACGCTCTCAAGGCCGTAACCATGCTCATGGAAGCCGACCCTGACAAGCTGGTCCACCGCAACGCTTTCAACGTCACCGCCATGTCCTTTGAGCCTGAGCAGTTAGGTGCGGAAATCAAGAAACATATTCCTGATTTCACCCTTACTTATGATGTAGACCCCGTACGTCAGGCGATCGCGGATTCTTGGCCCAACAGCCTGGACGACTCCTGCGCCCGCGCAGAATGGGGCTGGGCTCCGGAGTACGACATGGCCGCTATGGTCACCGACATGCTGGAAAAACTCAAGGAAAAAGGTATCTAGTCCACTTTTACTGGCCCCTATGTCCTGTTCTGGGCCTGGCCCCCGGCTGGGCTTCAGGCTGTGACTTCAGGCTATGACTACAGACAGGACTTCATACAGGAATTCAGTCTGAGTTTCAGGTAACTAATAAAAACAAAATAAGGTCGGTTAGCTCAACTAGCCGACCTTTTGTTATGCTATAAGTGTGATGGCCTATAACCAAAACTGGTCACCCAGATTGGAGTTACTATGAAAAAAGCGAAATTTCTTAATCTTTTATTAATTGCCCTTTTGAGTTTGGCCCTCCTCCTGCCCAACTTAGGCTTTAGCCTACAGGCAGAAGAAGAAAGCCAGGCCGCGGATGCTACCGAGGCTCCGGCGGAAGACACGGCAGCTGAAGAGGAAAAGGCTGAGCCTGCTGAGGCCGAGCCCTCAGACCCCGAAGCAGCTGAAGACTCGACGGAAGAAGCTGACGACCTGCTGCCTCCTCCCGAAAAAACCATGGTAGCCAAAATTAATGGCGACACCAGCATCTCCCTCCTGGAAATGAATTTCCACGCCGGCCTGCTCTTCCAGCAGCTGACCCAAACCCCGGCTTTTGTGCCCCAGGCCTCCAGCATTCTGAATTCCCCTGTGCCTAATGGTGAGGGTGAGGATGTCCCCCTGCGCGATATGATCCTGGACCTCCTGCAAGAGGAGCTGTCGCTTAAAGCCAAGGTTGTGAAAAAAGCGCAGGCTGAGGGTGTCGAACTGGGCGAGGACGACCTGGCCCTGGTGGACAAATTCTTTGCCAGTTTCGCCCAAAACGCCGCCCAGAATGGCCTGAGCCCAGACCAACTGCTAGAGCAGTTCTTTGGCCCCGGCGCCACCGCAGATAAGCTTCGTCCCTTAGTAGAAAAAGACCTACTGCAGTCTATCTACCTGGAAGACCTCTACAATTCTTACGAAATCAGTGACGAGGAAATTCAGGCAGAATATGAAGCCAACACCGCTAACTATGACCTGGTAGACTTCCTCCTGATCCAGTTAGATGCCGAGATTTCCGAAGATGACCTAGCCGCTGTGCAAGAGCTTCTGCCCGAGCTCACTGAAGATGATTTTGCTGAGAAGTTAGCTCCCTATAGCGGCAAGGACGAGAAGGGCCAAGAGTCCCTCATCGCTAACAGCCTGCAAAAGGGCGTCGCCAAGCAGAATATGATCCCTGCTTCCGCAGATTGGCTCTATGACCCCGCCCGCCAAGCTGGCGATACGACCCTGGTTCAAGGGGCAAAATCCCAGTCCGCCCTGCTCTTCCTCTCCCGCTATCGCGATGAGACCCAGAACTTTGATTCCCGCCACATCCTGATTAAGCAAGCGGGGGATACCGACCTGGACTATAACGTGGCTACTGCCACCGTTAACGCCCTGGTGGAAGGTCTGAAGGGCAATATTGATGAAGACTTCTTTGCCGAACTGGCAGGCAAGTATTCTCAAGACCCCGGCTCTAACAAAAATGGCGGCCTCTATGAAGATGTCGCGCCCGGCAGCTTCGTCAAACCTTATGAGGATTTCTGCCTGAACCCTGCCACCCAGGTAGGACAGATCGGCCTGGTCCATGTCTCTCAAGAAGAAGCCGGCTATGCGGGCTACCATATCATTTACTTCAAGGGCCTCCGCGATGCCAACTGGTACCGCGCCGCGGACAGCACCCTGCGGGCAGCCCGCCAATCCGCGATGCTCGACCAGCTGAAGGCCGAGAGCTCCTTTGAATATATTAACGATGGCCGCGAGCTCATTATGCCTCTGGCTATCCCGGTAAGCGGCGAAGAAGCTAGCGCACCCGAGGCCATGGCCACCGAAGAAGCTAGTGTGCCCGAGGCCGAATCCTCCAGCACGCCTGAGGCCGAGGAACCCGGCACATCCGAAGCCGAAGAAGTATCTGAGGAAGCTTCCACCGAGACCCCATCTGCCGAGGAAAACTCCGAGCAAGAAACCCAAAAGTAGCACTAGCTAATCCCTAGTTTGCCTAAAATTTTCAGCACCCTTTATAGGGTGCTGTTTTTTCATGTTTAAAGAGTGAACTTGGCCTTGATTTAGGCTATGATATGGCTTGAAAAAGCACATAGCTTGCAGGTCAGCGCCTCTGTGGTCAAAGGTGCGGCGAGCTTGAGGTTAAGGAAGATGCAGGATAAGTATTCACCCCAGGAAATCCGGCGCGAGATACGCTGGTTAGCCGTCCCCATTGTCTTGGAGAGTATTTTCTCCTTGTCTGGGAATATTTTGTCGCTGGCCCTCTTAGGCCGCATCGACGGCGTGGGCCTGAATGCCATCACCCACGTGGCCGCCAACGGTATGGGCGCGATTATCAACGGGGTCTTTTGGTGGCTGCTCAAGGGCCTGGGTATTGGGGCCACTATCCGGGTTTCTCAAGCCTATGGAGCAGGTGACCAGGAGAAAATCCGCCGCCTGGGCTATCAAACCATCCTCCTCCTCTTCTCCCTCGGTCTGGCCTGCGGCCTGATCATGTTCTTCTCTGCCGACTTTTTGGTTAGTCTCTTTAAGCCAGACCCCGCCCTCGGCCGTCTGGCTGCGAATTATTTGCGCATTGCCGCAGCAGGCCTAGCCTTCCAAGGTATAATTCACGGCTCCACCGGTGTCTTGCAGGGTATTGGCGATACCAAGACTCCCATGACCTTTTCCTTCGTCATCAACCTGGTCTTCGTAGCCTCCGCCGCCCCCCTCATCTTTGGCTGGTTTGGCCAGCCCTTGGGCATCACCGGTTCTGCTTTTGGCCTCTTAATCGGCCAATTTGTCACAGCCATGTTCTGCCTCTACTCCCTCTTCTCCAAGGGCAAAGTTCTGGCCTACAAGAAAAAGATCGACCGGCATTACTTCAAGCCCGATCCTCAGCTCATGTGGGACGTGGTATCCGTAGGCCTGCCTACCTCTTTGGAAAACGTCTTCTGGCAGCTGGGCGCCATTATCATCGGCGGCCTCATGCTGAGCTTTGGCGAGCTGGCCTATGCCGCTAACCAGATCGGTATTCAAGCTGAAAGCATTGCCAACATGCCCGCCGCCTCCTTCGGAATTGTAACCGTAACCTTGTGCGGCCGGGCCTTGGGCGCCCAGGACAACAAACTGGGGCAGCGCTACATCACGGAAATTATCAAAACCGCCGGAGCCATTGTCGCCCTGGGCATGGTTCTGCTCCTCGTCTTCCCCAAGCCCCTGCTGAGCCTCCTTTCCGGACACGCCGATGTCATTGATCTGGCCTCGGTTTACCTCCGGCTCATGGGCATTGTGTTACCCTTTAACACCCTGCATCAAATTTACCTGGGTTGCCTCAAATCCACCGGTATGGCCCGTTTGCCCATGCTAACCTCCCTTGGCGGCATTTGGCTGATCCGGGTTCCCCTCTCCCTCTGGGTAGCCAGCTGGGACCACGCCAAGATTGAATACCTCTGGCTAGTCATACTCGTAGATATCTTTGCCCGCTTTGTGCTCGTCACCTTCATTTACCACAAGCGCAAAGTTTTCCACGATCCTCAAGAAGAGGCAGCCTTGGCCAGCGCCGGTGGCGCCGGTGGCTCCTCTGTTCCTTCGGCAGCCGC
>CAYNNG010000002.1:0-102289 GCA_964398655.1 uncultured Oscillospiraceae bacterium | reverse complement strand
TTGCATGTGTTAGGCACGCCGCCAGCGTTCATCCTGAGCCAGGATCAAACTCTCAGTTCAAATTTCTTAAACTAAGAGCCGATTCGGCTCTTTATTACTTACTTATTCTTAAGTACTTCGCTTCTCAAAAGCTTTAACTTAAGGGCTCGTTTGTTTGTCTGCTATTCAATTTTCAAGGTCCTTTTTCTTGCCGCTCAACCGAGCGCTTTGCAATACTAGCAAAGCCACATAGGCTTGTCAAGGAAGTTTTTCAAAGTTTTTCGTTTTTCTCACAACGCTCCCGGGAGTTCTGTTGAGATTCGGCCAAAAACCCACGGTCACTACTTCTTCCATCGATGGTTGGCGTCTGTGAGCCCGGATAAGGCTGCTCCCATAGCGGTGGCAAACTCCGCATCTTCGGGAATTAAAATGTTTTTCTTATATAGGTCAGCGAAGCCTCCCAAGCTCTGGCGGCCCGCATTTACCCTCAGCAAAGAGCCTACAAAAACTATGTCTGACAAGTCTTCTAAGCGTGAGGCTAGGATGGCAGCCGTACCGACAGATTGAAATACCAGATTGACGATCCCCCGTGCCAAGTCTGTATTCTGCGCTTGGTCATTCATCTGGCCGAAGTTGGAGGCGGTAATCTCTGCTTTTAATCCCGGTATAGCTCGGGGTGTCAGGTCCCCAATCGTTAAGTCAATATTCTCCAGGCAGCCCTCCTCCGCAAGTTCTGAAATCAAGCCAAAGTCATTGATATTCAATATGGCCTTAGATAGACCTAATAGCGTACCGCCCCCTAAGCCTGTACCAATAATGTGCTTGCCTCCCTGTTTGCTAGCGGAGACTAAGGAGGTACCCGTTCCCATAGAGACCACAATGGCCCGCTCCAAACCTGTTAGATAGAGGCCACCTAGGCCAACAGAATTAAACTCATCCACCGTTTGCGTGGGCAGGCCTAGGATGTTTTTATCTATATATGAAGAACCCACCCCAGTCATGAAGACCTGTTTTACATCGTGAAGTTTTAAATCATTGAGGCTCAAAAAGCGGCCGATCCCTCCATACGTAGATGTAATGGGGTCCGAGGCTTTGACCATGGTCTTGCCCAATAAGTCTTGTCCCTGGAAGCCAACCACTTTGGTGGTAGAACCGCCTATATCTAAGCCAATTGTAATTTGCAAATCTCTGTACCAACTTTCAAAGTAAGTCTTAACCACTATTCTACCCGTTTAGCCTAGTTTCCGCCTAAAGAAAAACAGCATGTCTCCATGCTGTTTTTCTAGAGGATTATTAATTACGAAAAAGACTCAGCTAGGGTCTCTTGGCTATAAACTTAGAACTAATTAAAGCTGGGCATCCTTATTGGTTAGCAGCTAACACATCTTCCGCATAATAAGGGCCCGTCTGTCCGAGGTTAGAATTTTGCGAAGGGGCTTGCGTAAAACGGGGGAAATTTCGGTTCTCACGTCTCGCCGGATGCGAATTGTAGGGACGCTCTACCGGGCGGTTAGGCTTGCGGCTCTCTTCAGTTCTAACCGACAAGCGTGTAGAAGCAGGAGCGACTACAAAGATTTTATTGCTAATGGATTCGAGCGATCCTGAAAGAGCGTAGGTCGCACCTAAAATAAAGTCTAATACTCTTTGGGCCGTAGAATCGTCAATGCGCTCTATATTGCAAATAACTGTCTTACCATTTCTCACATGGTCGCACACAACCTTGGTCATTTCAAAGTCATAAGGAACCATGACTACAACTTCCTGATCATAGGTCATATCAGTACCTGTCCGCATATCCAAGACCCTGCCTTGCGGACGCACACGGTTTTCGGGACGTTCCGGTCTGGGCTTAGGGTTAAAATGGTTGAGAAAGTTGCCTTGTTGAGGAGCCGCTTCTCTTAAAGGCTCTGGATGGCTGTCTTCGAAGTCCTCAAGATAATCTAAATCATAGTTTTCATCCGCCTCATCATCTTCCAGGCGACCGAAAATTTTATTATAAAGATCAAACATGTGACCCCTCCCCTTTGCAGCAAATATCAAAGTTAATGAATTATCTTGGATATTATAAGGAGGCTGAAATACCCGTGTCTAGCGGATATTTACTTAGTAAGTCAACTGTAACACTAATGCAACAATCTTGGTAGTACCACGCTAAATCAGTACGATCAGGCACTAGGCCTGACCGTGTAAGAGCAAAACGTATTATCCTTACGGAGAAAGAATACTTAAATCTAACTAGGCTTTACTATAGTCCCGCGCGCCGAAAATATGAGACCCTACTCTTAAGTGCGTAGCTCCAGCAGCAATAGCCTGAGGAAAATCCGCAGACATACCCATAGACAAGGTATTTATTTGCTCCTGGCCGTAAACCTTCTGTAAGTCTTGATAAAGTTCATGGCATTTTTGGAAAATGGGGAAGGCGTCGTCTTTATTGCTGAAGTCGGGCGCCATGGTCATAAGGCCACGCAAGTGGAGATGCGGACAGGTTTCGACATAGTCGTAGGCGGCAGCCAGCTCTTCCACGGCAAAGCCATGCTTGGTCTCCTCCTGAGCAATATTTACCTGGAGCAGGATATCTTGTTCAAGCTCTTGCTCGGCTGCGATACGCTCTAATTGTTTTAATAGCTTGAGGGTATGAACTGAATGAATAAGCGCAACCTTACCCACAACGAATCTTACCTTGTTGCGCTGCAGGGTACCAATTAGGTGCCAAGATATGTCCTGAGCTTCCACCAAGGGGGAAGCTTCTTCCATTTTTTCGCATAGCTCCTGTACCTTGTTCTCGCCAAAAGCTCTTTGACCCGCTTCGTGTACCGCTAAGATATCACTGAGGGGGTGAGTTTTGGAAACAGCTATCAAGTTGATGTCTTGCGGATCGCGATCAAACTTTACCGCCTGAGTACGAATTTCTTCCTGCAAGTTCCGCAGGTTTTGCCATAATTCTGCTTTACGTTCGAGCATAGATCATCACCTCACCTTGACTTCTAGTCTAACCTTCTGGGCTCCAACTGTCGAAGTTAGTTATTATCGGTCAGAGGTTCGCCCGCTGCCATGCTATCAGGATTGAGCAAAATCATGGTGGAAACCTCAACCTGATAGGGGGAATCAGGCACACCTTCCACTAGAGCATATTCTTCATTCGTGGCAAGAATCTTTACCCGGGCTTCTTGGACATATCCTCCGTCCACGATCTTCAAGCCAGCCTCCAAGTTCCCCTGGCTAAAGTCGACAAGAGCAGATTTGGGTACACGCAGGCCCTTGCTCTCATTAGCATAAATGGTCAGAGGAGCCTTGCGCATGGAAACAAAAGATTCCAGATTTTGCCGAGACTGCAAAACTAAAAGGGCCCCATCCGCAGCTGCTTCAAAGCGTACGATATTAGCTTTTTCAATCGTAATCCCGTTGGCTGGGCAATAAATGCGTACGTAGCCCGCCTCTTCCAAACCAGAAAGCTTGGCTAGACTAGCCGCAGGAATAAAGCAGGCAAAATACTGGTCAGGAGACCGCGATAATTTATAGAGGTCCTGTCCTGACTTAACTTCTTCCACCGTGTGGGGCAAGGGTGCTTGAGACAAGTAGTTCTTAAGCTCTTTGGCTGTAATAGACATGGCATACTCTGGTACCAAGTCCAGTTCCAAGCCGTCCAATTGGCGGATAAAAATTCCCGAGGCTTCGCTTGAGATATTGCGTATAGAATCGAGAGAGTTCTCCTCTAAACGGTCTCGGATAGAAATCAAGCGGTCTAGTTCTTCATCTTCAAATTCAAAAGCCTGGGCATCCTCCACACGCTGCTCCATGATCAGGCGGAGTTCCATTTCCAGCTCAGGCAGCTTGCTGTAATCATCTGCCGCTACCTGGTCATAAAAAACATGGAGGCTACGATGGATAGAGTTCTCCCCTGCTTCAAATACTCTGGCAGCATTGCCACCTCGGCCTTCCGCCAAGAGCTCATAACGTCGGTCATTAACGTCATTATTGGCCTTGTCCATTTTGCGGACTTCTTCCAAGTCACCTTCTGGCAAAATTTGGCCAATGCGCGCGTCCTTCGCCACTTTAGAACCTTGAGGTACAAAGGCGCGAAAAATACCATCCAAAGGTGCCTTATAGACCGTCTCATCTCTAATTAACAGGGCGTCTAAATCGACTTCCTGGGCCAGCCATTCCTCCGTTAAAAATAGAAAACGCGGTTGAGGCCGGCGCTGCCAAATGCGCAGAAAAAGCAAGAGGGTTAAGCAAATCAAGATGAGGACAACACTAGCAGCCATGAAGCTGCGGCGTTTACCCTCACGCTGGAAACGGCGGTCGTAATTGGACCTGGCAATTTCTTGCTTAGCTGGCCTGGGATTACGTGACAAGCTACCCCCTCGCGACTAGACTTTGCGCGGCCTTCATGACCGCAAGTCGACCATTTGCAAAACTTAGGCTCCCTTGTAAGTACGCGTTGTAGGGCGGCTTTAAAGGGCCATCGCAGGAAAGTTCTATGGAAGATCCCTGCACAAAGGAGCCGGATGCCATAATAATATCACAGTCATACCCTGCCATGGGGGAAGGTACAGGGGCAAAAGACGCATCTACAGGCGAGGAAAATTGAATTTGCTCACAAAATTTAATTAAGGCTTCCGGGCTGCCCAAAGCAACCCGCTGCACGATGTCTCCCCGCTCATCCTTGGCTCCTGGGAATACCTCAAAGCCTAAAGCAGACAAGAGACCTGCCGCATGGCGGGCAGATTTTAGGGCTTCCCTAACCACATGCGGAGCAAAGTAAAAGCCTTTAATCAACTTAGTGTTCTGCCCCAGGCTAGGTCCCACCTCCGCTCCAATACCCGGAGCGGTCATCGCGGCCGCTACCCGGTCAACCAGGTCTTTACGGCCACAGACGTAACCGCCCGATTCTGCCACTCCCGCCCCCAGATTTTTAATTAAAGAGCCTGCGCAGATATCGGCACCATAAGCCGTGGGTTCCTCGTCTTCGACCATTTCTCCATAGCAATTATCAACCATCAAAGGCAAGCCTGGTCTCTCTTGCTTAAGGAATGCCACTAGCTCGCCTATTTGGCGATTTAGCAGGCAGGGGCGCTCGGTGTAGCCCAAAGATTTTTGTACATAGACAAGGCTGGTTTTAGGAGACAGGGCAGCTTTGATCGCCTCATAGTCAAAGTCCCCGTTGGGTTTGAGGTCAACCACGCGGTGGCTAATACCAAAATCCCGCAGCGAGCCTAAATCTCTATCCTTATTCTCGTCTGAAATCCCCAAAGTGGCATGCAGGGTGTCATAAACCTCAGAAGTAACGACTAAAACCTCCTGCCCCGGCCGTAAGAGCCCGCGCAGGCAGGTTGCGAGGACGTGGGTGCCAGAAGAAAATTGCATACGCACCAGGGCCGCTTCGCTGCGAAAATAACTGGCATAAGCCTCTTCCAAAGCCTGTCTGCCTGCGTCGTAATTGCCGTAACCTGTAGAGCCCTGCAGGGAAGATTCCCGTAAATTTGCCTCCTGCAAGGCTTTAATTACACGCAGCTGGCGTTTTTCCGTTGCTTGATCAAGCTGGGCAAAAGTTGGGGCCAGATCTGCTAAAACCTGTTCAGAAATCTGGAAAATCTCATCACTAATCCCATAGGGGGCATATATATTTTCCACGGTGGAAACTCCTTACAAAGATAAAGCCTTGAAAGCAAGGCTTCCAAGGCTTATTGGTGCGGATGGCGGGAGTCGAACCCGCACGGTCTCCCACACGCCCCTCAAGCGTGCGCGTCTGCCTATTCCGCCACATCCGCGAAAGGCAAGAATCAATATACTTGATAGTTAAAAAAATAGCAAGCCTTGGCTCAAAGAATTTTAGCTTAATTCCCGCACCAGGTTCTGAAATACCTTTCCTCTTTCTTCAAAATTCTTAAAACGGTCGAAAGAAGTACCAGCGGGAGAGAGCAAAACAGCCGAGCCCGCAGGAGCTTCCTGGCGGGCAGCGGCCAGGCAATCGGCGTAGCTGGACAGAATTTTCACCTCCAGCTGAGCATTTAGCTTGGGAGCCTGGCGTTTAGCTTGGCTAACGGCTTCAGCGATAAATTCGGAATTTTGCCCACACAGATAGACCCCCTCGCAGGATGCGAGAATAGCCCGACCAAGTTCACTATAGTCAAGGTTTTTGTCCTTGCCGCCGGCGATAAGGTAGAGAGGGACTTGACGTTCCTTAAAAGCCGAAAGGCTGGCAATACTGCGGGCAGGCGAAGAATCTATAGAAGAATCATAGTAGTGTACGCCATCCAAGATTCGGATCTCCTGCAAGCGATGCTCTACGCCTTTAAAGTCCGCTAGGGCCTGCCAAACCTGTGTTTTTTGCTCTGGCTTCAAGAGATGGTCCGTAGCCGCGAGGGCCGAAAGAACATTCAGGGCATTAAATTTGCCAGGCAAGCAAAGCTCTTGGCGCGTCAAGAGCTTTTGCGGTAAGCCTTGGGGGGATTCTTGGTAATAAAGAAGATCATCCGCTAAGCCGAAGAGTTTCTGGTCTCCAAAGGGCCGGGTTTCTGTCCAGATTACTTCTCCCCTGGCCTCTAAGGCAAATGTTTGCAGATGGGCATCGGAACCCTTCAAAATAAGGCGGTCATTAAAAGTTTGGTGCTTAAATATCTGAGCTTTGGCTTCACCATATTCTGCAAAATCTTTATGTACGTCCAAATGGTTAGGGCTGAGATTGGTAATTACCGCAGTTTCTGGACTGGTGGCCATAGACATTAGCTGGAAGCTGGAGAGTTCTACAACTACCTTGTCCTGGGCTTCAATCTGAGGCAGAGAGGTTAGGAGCGGAGAACCAATATTCCCGCCCAGCCAAGTCTTATAGCCCGCCGTTCGCAAGGCCAAGGCCGTTAAGGTAGAAGTTGTAGTCTTGCCATCCGAGCCGGTAATGCCTATAACTTCCGCCGGACATAGGGTGAGGAAAACTTCCATCTCAGAAGTGATAATTGCGCCCCTCTTGCGTTCAGCGACCAATGCAGGCAGATCAGGCCGCACAATAGGGGTACGGAAAATTAAGTCAAAACCCTGGAGTTGGTTTAGATAGTCTTGACCCAAGGACCATTCTGACTGCAAACCCTGACTGGCTAATTCTGAAAGCCAGGGGGCTAATTTTTCCTCAGTAGCTCTATCAAATATCTTTACATCCAGACCAGCCTCTAAAAGCAGCTTGATAAGCGGGCGGTTAGAGATACCTGCACCCACCACCGCAATCTTTTGACCTTTGGCCCAGGAGAGAAAATCAGCTAAATCTTGCATCATCTAGTGGTCCCTTCTTTCACGCTAGAGAAATTATAGACTATTATTTTGTCTAGGGTCTTGCTTTTTCCTTCCCGATCATTTATATTAAGTCCTGCTTCGCGGAAATGGCGGAATTGGCAGACGCGCTGGCTTCAGGTGCCAGTGGTAGCAATATCGTGCAGGTTCGACTCCTGTTTTCCGCACCAAGGCGGTTGACGCTTCGTCAGCCGCCTTTATTCTTTAGTAAATCCACTTATTTTGCCGCTTGGTCCTCGTTAGTAAGCATTATCCGTTATGATGGAAGTTATGGTAAATACAGACCACAAACAAATTAAGGCCAGCATCTCTGTACGGCGTCTGGCAGAGCTCAACTACCGCACGGGCGGTCTCGCCGCGGCGGATTACGCTGCGATTGAAGGCATTGAAGGTATTAAAGCTCAGCAGCGCGCTCTGGCTTGGCTGGCCCAGGAACCCTCCTTGACTTCCTTTGATGTTATAGCAGAAGAAAATCTTTCAGGTGAAGTCTTGACCGACTATGGCATCTTGGAGGTTAGGGGCAGGGCTGATGCTCTACTCGTATCTCCCGAAGAGGTCGTAGTTGTCGAGGTAAAATCCTTCCGCGGTCCTAAGCTAAAGCTGCCCAGCCAGGGCAAGGAAGTCCATTGGGCTCAGGCAGACCTCTACGCTGCCTTACTGGCACAAAAGGCCGGCTTTGCCCAGAAAAGCTGTCGTATTCTCCTGGTCTACGCTTCGGTTGAAGCCGAGGATTATCTGGTTCTAGAGCATGTTAAATCTACCCAGGAATTAGCAGAGCTGCTTCACGACGCGGCCAGCAAATATCTTAACAAAATCGTTAACCTCATCGCCTGGCAAGCCAGACGCGATGCCTCACTCAAGGCTGCCCGCTTTCCTTATCCCGAACTGCGGTCCGGGCAAGTCCAGGCTATGCGGGAGGTCGTAGCGGCACTCCGCGACCGCCGTACACTGTTTATAGAAGCTCCCACGGGCATCGGCAAAACTATGGCTGTCCTCTACCCTGCGCTCAAGGGCTTGGCCAACTCCTACGTTAAGCGTATTTTTTACGCCACAGCCATGACTTCTACCCGTGACCAAGCTGAAGAAGCTCTGCGGATCTTACGCGAAGAATCTGCCTGTCTCATCCGGTCTTTGCGTTTAACGGCCAAAGAGAAAATCTGCCTAGAGCCCAGCTTGTTCTGTGAACAAAATCTCTGTCCCTACGCGGTTAAATACTATGACCGTCTGCCCTATGCCTTGGCTGATCTTTTAGCTTATGAAGAATTAGACGCTAACTTGATCCAAGCTGTGGCTCAAAAACACCAAGTATGCCCCTTCGAGCTTTCCTTAGACATGGCCTGGTACTGTGATGTGATTATTGGAGATTACAACCATGTGTTTGACCCCCGTACCCGGATTAAGCGTTTTTTTGATGAGGAAGTAAAAGAGCCCTGCGCAGTCCTGGTTGATGAAGCCCATAATTTAGCGGCCAGATCTCGCACCATGTTTTCCGCCGGCTTCAGCAAACAAAAATTAGGTCTTTTACTCAAGCTCTGGCAAGAACCTGTATATTTAGAGTTTTCTACACCTTATACCGGGCTGCGGGCAGCCTTGTCTGCTTTGATGTCCAGCCTTAAGGCCATTGAAGAGATTTTTAAGATGGAGAATATCCAAGAGGCTATAGGTCGCCAAGCATTTGACCCAGACCAGAATCCCCTCATTAGCAAGTCTTTGAAAGAAGATTGGGTTTTGCAAGGTGACTTCATGGGCTTGAAACCTTTGCCAGACAAATTGCTGCATCAAGTAGCTTATTTGACCAGAGAATTGCGGATCTTTTTGGATGAGCAGCGAGACTTTCCCGGACGCCGTGACTTCCTCCTGCTCTTCTTTGATCTCTTGCACTGGCAAAATATGGCGAGTAACTACTATAACGAAAGCTACATCACCGGGGTCCGCCTCTCCAAAGAGGACCTCCATATAGCATTGCTCTGCTTGGACGCCTCGGCCTTCATTTCCCAGGTCTATTACGACCAGCATCCCAGCGTCTTTTTCTCCGCTACCCTTTATCCCCTGTCCTACTACCAGGCCCTCTTGTATGCGCCTCTGGCCTCCGATCCGCCTGAAAGCCTGGTTCTCCCCTCTCCCTTTCCTCGCGAAAACCGGCTTTTTCTGTTGGACACGGGACCCTCTTTAAAGTTTGAGGACCGTCCAAACTCACTTGATCAGGTCAGGGAAATTATCTACGCAGCCTGCGCCGCCAAGACAGCTAATTATCTAGTTTTTGTCCCCTCCTATGCTTATCTGCGAGATTTGACCAAGAATATCCAAGCCCACCTGCGCCCTGAGAATACTCAGTTTATTGTGCAGCGTCCGGGCATGTCAGAAGCCGATAAAACCCGTTTTCTCCAACGCTTTCAGCAGCATGGCGGCAAAACTTTGATCGGCTTAGCAGTCTTAGGAGGAGCCTTTAGCGAAGGCGTAGATTTAGCTGGAGAAGCGCTTTCAGGAGTCATCTGTATTGGTGTAGGCCTGCCTGGCATCTCCCCTGAACGTCAGCTCTTAGCAGAATATAGCGAAAAGCGCTTTGGCAGCGGCTTCCTTTTCGCCTACGTTTTCCCTGCATGGCAAAGGATCCAACAGGCTTACGGCCGCCTAATACGCTCAGAGACTGATCGCGGTTTCATCCTCCTGGTTGACCAACGGTGGAAATCCGAACCTTATCGCAGTCTGCTCAATCCCGATTTAGAGCCTCAATTCCTGGTCAATCGCGAAGATTTAACTACCAGCTTGGAGTATTTCTGGGAGGAAATTTAGCGTTCCTCAATCAGGTCAGCCTTCTGCGCATTTAGTTTCTCCGCAATAGCCCTGCCTACTGGTGTGGTAGCTAAGCCGCCCAAAGCCGTTTCACGGTGAGCTGCTGGCATGCTGCGTCCCACCCGGCCCATGGTTTCGATTACTTGATCGGCGGGAATGTGTGACTTTATGCCCGCCAAGGCCATCTCCGCAGCAGAAATCGCATTAGAAACCCCCATGGCATTGCGTTTAATACAAGGAACTTCCACCAATCCCGCCACCGGATCACAAACCAAACCGAGGATATTTTTCATGGCCATAGCTAGGGCTTCCGCAGACATCGCCGGCGTCCCTCCTGCTGCTGTCACCAAGGCTGCGGCGGCCATGGCAGAAGCCGAACCTACTTCAGCTTGGCAGCCTCCCGTAGCGCCGGCAATCGGGGCCTGATTGCCTATGCAAAGGCCAAAAGCTCCCGCCGTCAAAAGAAAATGCACCTGGTCTTCCCGGCTAAGCTGCAATCTCCTGCTGCAAGAATATAAGACACCCGGCACCACACCCGCGGATCCAGCCGTAGGTGTAGCGCAGATAATACCCATGGACGCATTAACCTCGTTGACCGCCAGGGCTGCCGCCACCGCTTCAAGCAGGAAATCACCCGACAAACCAAGTCCCTGATCGATGTACTCTCTCATACGCTTGGCATCTCCGCCAGAAATGCCAGAATAAGACGTAACTCCAGCCTCACCTTGTTCAATGGAGGCATACATAACATCCACTTTGTTAGACATGTCTTCTAGGATTTCTTCCCGTGTACGTTCCGCTAATTCGATCTCTTGGGCAATCATCACCTCCCAAACCGTCAGATGATGTTCTTCACAAAGCCTAACAAGCTCCTGAACTGTAGTAAACTGCATACTTTATCTCCTAAGTCTCAGCCTAATACCTTAGCGCTGGATCTGAATTACCTTATGCATATAAGGTAAGGACCGTAACTCTGCCAGGACTTCCCCGTCGATTTCTTCATCAGTTTCCAGGGACATCAGAGCAATATCCCCCTTAGTTTTACGGGAAACCTCCATATGCCCTATATTGATGCCATGCTTGCCATAAACCTCCGTAATTGAGGCAATAACCCCGGCCTTATCTTGGTGCATGATAATGCAGGTGGCCATGTCAGCGTTGACCTGAATGCGGAAGCCGTCAATCTCCGTAATTTGAGCATTGCCTCCCCCGATAGAAATACCGACAACATTAACTTGTCCTAACTCTCCCCGCAGGATTATCCGCGCGGTATTGGGATGGTCCGCGGGCTCGTTGGTAGGGATAATCGTAACTTTTAGCCCCGCTAGCTCAGCCTCTTCCAAGGCAAGAGGGATGCGCTCATCAAAAGTAGAAAAGCCAAGCAGCCCGGCAATTACAGCTACATCTGTACCGTGGCCCTTAAAAGTATGAGCAAAGGAACCATAAAAGTAGATTTCCGCTTCGCGCGCCTGGCCGCCATAAATGGACCTTGCCATTTGTCCAATGCGCACGGCGCCCGCCGTATGGGAGCTAGAAGGGCCCACCATAACGGGACCAATAATTTCCGCAACACTTAAGTATTTCATAATTCCTCCTGGGCAAAGCTAAGCTTAGCGACTGCGTAATTATAGCCGAAAAGCTCTCTCATTTAAGACTAAACAGCTAACTTAATTATCCGCCCCAAGCTCTGGTTTGGGCTGGGTCTGTTTGCGAACTTGGGCCAAGCGCCGGCTAAACTCCTCTGCTTCTTGGCTAAGAGACAAACGCGTATAGCTTTTCTCCATAATCTGCTCCAGGTAAGTATCGGAAAAAGCCAGCAAATCAGCTTCTAATTCTGGTGTGACCTGGAACATGAACAGGTTGGGCAGGTCAGCCTGGACAATGTAGCGCAGAGCGGCTAAAAGTCCTGGCGATACGGAACAAGTAGTGTTAGGAAGCTCACTTGGCTTGGGATGACGGTAGCGGCATTCTAGGCCCGAAAGATTAAAGTTAAAGATCATACCGGGCTCATAGGGCCGGTGGCAGCTAACACAGTCAAAGAGCCAGGGCATAAACCCCAGCAAGCACAGAAATTTAAATTGGCTGATCCGCACATCGAGGAGCGGTTGGGCAGATTTTTCGATGCGGCTAGCCGTGTAGGCCCAAAGTTCATAGGCTTGCGGCTGGGCTGCTTGGGCTTTCAAAGCATCAAGATAGACCTCCGCCAAATGTGCCAAGGCTGTCATGCGGTCCAAATCAGCCTGCAGTCCCGCAAAGGGGTAGACTAGCTGGCCACCGTTCAAGCTATAGCGGTACTTGTAATAGAAGAGCTCGAAATCCGCCAAAATAAAAGGCTGACTCAAAACATTGACTGGGCCCATCTTGCTTGTCTTATGGCAGGACAAGGTTATGATCTCCCCTTCTTTAGTCAAAAGATCAAGCATCCGCCGGTTTTCCCCATAAGGTACCACGCGGAGTACAAAGGCGCGCCGCGATTGGTGAGACATCTAATCGATCTCTAAATCTTGAATCTTATAGCCCAGGTCAGCCAAGTCAGGTTGGCGGTCACGCCAGCCCTCCTTCACTCTTACATACAAAGACAATTTGCATCTTACGTCCAAGACCCGGCTAATTTCTCTTTGAGATCTTTGCCGGATAGTTTTAATCCTTGCTCCACCCTTGCCCAAAAGCATGGCTTTATGTCCCGGTCGATCGCAAACAATCTCTGCAGAAATTTGTACCTGGTCTGCTTGACTATCAGGGCTGGCAACTTCTCGAAATTCTGTAATCTTTACGGCCGTACCATGAGGAATTTCCTCTTGCATCTGCAAGAGTACCTGCTGGCGAATCAGCTCTGCAGCTAAACTAGCTTCCGTCTGGTTGGTATAATCCTCACTTTGAAAAATGGGACCTTGCTCGGGCAGATAAGCCTTAATTTGCTCCAGCAGAATATCTACACCTTCACCGGTCTTGGCCGAAAGAGGAATTATTTCGTCTATAGCGAGTTCTTGAGCAAAAGCCTGTATCAGGGGCAGGACTTGGTCGGCGTCCGCTAAATCCGCCTTATTCAGCAAGAGGAAAAGAACTTTACCACGATCCTTAGCATATTGCGCCAATCTTCTCTCCTCTTCCTCTACCCGCGGCTTGAAGCGGGCATCAATAAGCAAGAGGAAAATGTCCGCTTCAGACATAGCTACGCTGATGGCCTTGCTCATATAGCGGTCCAGGCTATGCTTTGCAGGATGAATACCAGGCGTGTCTAAAAATACCATTTGCGCCCCATCATCCTCTAAGACTCCCCGAATCATCGTACGGGTGGTCTGGGGCTTATATGAGGTAATGGCAAGTTCAGAACCCAAGAGATAATTTAAGAGGGTGGACTTTCCCACATTGGGCCGGCCTAGCAAGGCAATGAAGCCGGCCTTGTTGATCTTATGGTCAGCCAAGTGCACCGCGTCACCAGGGCTCACTCCCAGGCCCACATCATTTAGGGCCTGAGATTGTAAGCTCCGCATACACCGCTCGTCCTCAGGCTCTTCATGATCATAACCCAGGAGATGAAGGAGGCCATGCACTGCCAGGAAAGCCAGCTCTCGCTCCAGGCTGTGGCCATAAGTTTTAGCCTGCTCAGCAGCACGCGCGGGACAAATCAGAATGTCACCCAGCAAAACTTCTGGCTCCGCAGCGCCAGGATCCAGAAGGTCCTGAAAGCCCAAAGGCTCTTGCAGTTCGCCTTCCACAAAATTTAGTAAGGGAAAAGACAAGACATCGGTGACCTGGTCAAGCTTTCTTTGCTCAGCATTTATTTCCTTAATCCGTTCTGGGGAGATAAAAGAAAGGCAAACTCGAAAATCCGGGACACACCGGGTATGTTCCGAAGAGTAATCCTCCCCTTCCAGAGGGCCGCAGCTCAGAAGATTAAGTTCTTGTTCAGAGTCATAAGCTAATTCAAAAGCCCTATTTAAGGCCGTCTCAATCAAATCTTCGCTAGATGCCGCGAGTTGAGGCTGGCGCTGCCGCTTGATAATCGTCGTCTTTAGACTCATCTTTGGGATACTCTACCCTTTCATGAAAATGACCTGAGTAAACCTGCATAAAGGCTTTTTGAATTTTCTCAATGTCAGAAAATTTCAGGCCAGAGTTCTTGAGTTGGTTCTGTTCCAACTTAATGCGGAAGACTGACCGCATCATTTCATCCGCATCTTCCATGGTGCGGGATT
Source organism: uncultured Oscillospiraceae bacterium (assembly GCA_964398655.1). Classification (GTDB taxonomy): domain Bacteria; phylum Bacillota; class Clostridia; order Saccharofermentanales; family DTU023; genus SFFI01. Next base: position 88,037 of record CAYNNG010000002.1, on the reverse strand, counting down.
TGAGGGACTTAATCGCGGCCTCCGTAGAATCTGCCAGCATAACCACAGCCGATTCGGGAGAAGATGGCAGCGGGCCCTTATAGCGGAAGTCCGCAGGATCCGGAGCGGGCAAACCTTGTTCTTCCGCTTCTTTTTTGGCTTTGCTATAAAAATAGCCCAAAACTGTAGTACCGTGGTGCTCCACAATGATCTCTAAGATAGGCTTAGGCAAGCGATACTTTTTGCCCATTTCCAGTCCATCAAGAGTGTGTCGGGTAATAATCTCCGTACTTTCGGCAGCAGTCAGCTCGTCATGAGGATTGTAGTCTGTTTGGTTTTCGGTAAAGTACAGAGGATTGCGCAACTTGCCAATATCATGGTAATAAGAGCCTGCCCGGCAAATCAAAGCATTAGCTCCAATGGCTTCAGCCCCCGCATCTGCTAGGTTAGCAACCATCATCGAGTGCTGGGAGGTCCCTGGGGCTTCCAAGAAGAGACGGCGGATAAGAGGCTGTCCGGGTTGAGAGAGTTCGACTAGACTAGCCGGAGAAACATCATCAAATAAAAGCTCAAATACGGGCAGCAGGCCTACGGCAGCGATAACTGAAAGAACCGCGGAAAGCACGGAGGACAGGATCAAAAAGCCGGAGGTCGCAAGCCCGGTATCTTGCAGCAGGCTGTAACCCAGGCTGGCGGCGAAGTTAACTAAGGTTAAGAGGACCAGAAGTTTGGCAAAAAACTCCTGAACCAGATGATTGCGCGCGTAGTGCGCCGCCAGAAGGCTTCCGCAAATGGCCACGGCAAAGAAAGCAGGGTTAAAGTTTACCAGAGGCAGGGTAATCACAATAAGAGCCATAGTAAAGACTAAGGCCGTTTGGAAGGAAAAGTAGGCGGACAAGATAACCGCGGTAAAGTAGACCGGTGGTATCACCTGGTAATCTTGGCCCAAGTAAACAGCTACCAGCAAGGGAATCAAGCAGGCAAGGGTAAGAGCTAAGAAGCGCTTATTAAAGCCTACCGTGTCACGTTCATAGATGTGCATATAGAGGCTCAAAATAAGCAGAACCACTAAAATCATGAGGCTCAAACCGGCCAGAGCAGAATAGTCCAGGCTGTCTACTTCTACCAGCTTTAATTCCTGCAAGAGAGCGTAAACATCTTCGGTAACTAACTCGCCGGAGGAGATAAGTCTGGCACCGCGGTTAACCAAGATGGGATTTTGTAGGACACGTTCATAGGCATCTTGGCGGGCATTAAGCGTAGCCTCCTCATTGTATACTACATTGCCCTGTAGGGTTTGTTCCAAGAAAGTACGGATGAGCGTGAGATCAGACTTATAGTGAGCTTCCCTCGCGCTTAGCTTATTTAAATAGTCACGAATGCGAAAGCTAAGTTCCGTTTCATCTACGGCCTCGGCCATCAGGCTATTAGCCGTGAGGTGCAAGCGGTTTTTAAAGGTAGCATAACGGCTGGAAGACATGTGCAGCACTTGTTTGAGATCTTCTAGCTCAAAGTCGCAGCCTAGATCTTCCTGGAGCCTGGTCTGCAGTTCCTCGCTAGACTTATCCAATTCACTAGGTTTGATGATTTGAGCCCAGCTGCTCATTTCCTGGCCAGTCCTTAAGGCCTGATAGTGCTCGTCTACCGCTTCCGCGAAATCCTGCACCCGCTCCAAAGCTTCCGCGCTTAAATCATCCGAACGTGTATAAATGTCCGCCACCAGGCTTTGGGCTTCTAAGGCACGTTTTTCGGTTTCATTGCGGTTCACCACCGAACGCGGAGCTTCAATGTCATAGGGGCTAACTACGTTAACCTCTAGTTCATACTGGGGGGGCCTAGAACCCACATAAAGCAAGATCAAGGTTACGAGAAAAATCCCCAGGAAAATGAGTGGCCCCGTAAATTTTCGCGCTTGATTTTTTCCCTTATCTGCCATTGTCCTTCACCCATTTCTGCTGATATGGGCCCTTTTGCCGATGCATTTCATCCGCTTCATACGCGGCGACAATTTTCTTTACCAGGGGATTCCTCACCACGTCACCCTTGTCTAGCTCAACAAAGGCAACTTCCTTTAAGGGGACAAGAATACGCTTCATATCAAGAAGTCCCGAACGCTTTTCCCTGGGCAGGTCAATTTGTGTAACGTCACCCGTTACCACAGCCTGGGAATGGAAGCCTATGCGGGTGAGAAACATCTTCATCTGTTCAGGACTGGTGTTCTGCGCTTCATCCAAAATGATAAAGGCGTCGTCCAAGGTACGCCCGCGCATGTAAGCTAAGGGTGAAATTTCAATACTGCCTTTTTCCAAGTTACGATTAAATTGGTCAGCACCCATCAGGTCATATAGGGAATCGTAGAGCGGTCTCATATAAGGGTCAACCTTACTTTGCAGGTCACCGGGCAAAAAGCCTAAGTTCTCCCCGGCTTCTACCGCGGGGCGGGTAAGAATAATCCGCGAAACCTCATGGTTGCGGAAGGCCCGTACAGCCATTGCCACGGCCAAGTAGGTTTTGCCTGTACCCGCCGGTCCGATGGCAAAAATCAGCTCTTTTTGTTGAATGGCCTTGGCATATTTCGCCTGTCCAGGGGTTTTGGCTCGCACAGGACGACCCTTGGCCGACACACATAAAACATCCTGGCCGGGTAAGAAATTAACAGCCCCGTCACGATCTTCTGCAAAGGAAACCAGATGCCGCACGGTGCGTTCTGAGAGCTGGCCTTCTTGGCGGTAGCTTTGCAGCAAACCCTGCCATACCGCGGCAGCTTGACTCACCGCAAGCTCTTCGCCTTCTACAACCAATCCTTCTCTGCTTTCCTGGCTGTTCACCCCAAAAGCTTGATCCACAATATTGGCGAAATTATTCAGCGCGCCTAAGAGGACCGAGATTTCCTGAGGATTATCTAAAAATATCGTTCTTTGCATATGACCTCTTTAGCCTAATATTCCCTGATTATAACATTACTAACCGCTAACATGGCTAGATCAAGTCCTCCAGTAACTTTCGCGCCTCAAGATAATCCTGAGGAGGAGGAGCGGAAAAAACTAATTCTTCGTGCGTACGCGGATCCTTAAAGGCTAGCCGGCAGGCGTGCAGGGCCTGGCCGGTCAAGCCCAAAGTATCGCGTCTGGCAAAACCGTAACTGGGATCAGCAACCACAGGCAGGTTAATGTAAGCCAAATGCACGCGGATCTGGTGGGTTCTCCCTGTCTCCAAATGCAGTTCCAGCTCTGCGCCTTGAGGATAAGAATGCAAAAGCTCAAAATGCGTACGCGCCGGCCTGCCCCGGTCGATTACCGCAATTTTTTTGCGGTCTTTGGGGTCTCTGCCCAAGGGTGCGGAAATTAGTCCGGTCCGCGAGGCGGGATGTCCCCAAACTAAAGCCTGATAAGTCCGAGAAACCTCTCGTTCTTTAATCATTTGGGAAAGGATTCTGCGCATAAGGTCATTTTTGGCCACCAAGAGCAAACCCGTGGTGTCCTTATCCAGGCGGTGGACAATCCCGGGCCGCAGGGGGTCTTGCCCCTGGGTATAGGACTGGCCTAGGTGATAGATCAAAGCATTAACCAAGGTGCCCTCCCAGTTTCCCGCGGCTGGATGGACAACCATACCGCGCGCCTTGTTTACCACCAGTAAGTCTTGGTCCTCATACACAATATCCAAGGGAATATTTTCGCCTTGAGCTGGTTCCAGCACTACCGGCAAATGGCGCACATAACTGATTTGGTCACCCGCCTGAACCTGATACGAAGCCTTGACCAGCTGTTCATTAACCTTAACCTGACCTTCCGCAATAAGCTTTTGCGCGGCATTACGCGAAAAGTCTGTCAGCTGGTCGGCCAGGTACTTGTCCAAACGTACGCCGCTCTCCGTCACGTCTAGCTTTTGCCAGACTGGCATTTTACTCATGGTCTGCTCCTTTAGCTGACTGAGCCACAACACGTTCAAAGTCGGTCTGAGCCTGATGATCCCAAAGTATGAGCGCAGCTAAAAGAATGCAGCCTATGACGATAGCAGAATCGGCAATATTGAAGCTGGGGAAATACCAGTTGCCGAACTTAAAGGTCAGAAAATCTGTAACAAAGCCGCGTAAGGCTCGGTCTAGAGCATTACCCAAGCTGCCAGAGATCACTAATGCCAGCCCGCAGCGCAGTGGCTTGTACTGAAGCTTCCTCAAAATATTGATAAGTACAAGCGTCAAGATAAAAGCAAAAACGAGTAACACCGCTGGGCCATAGGCTTTTTGGCTTAAAAAGCCAAATGCTGCGCCACGATTTTCTACATAAGTCAGGGTAAAAAACTCACCAATTAAGGAAATACGCGGCCCGCCCGCTAAATAAGCACGGACCAGATACTTGCTAAGCAAATCCAAGGCTAGGATGAGCACAATTAATAAACTTACGGGCATACAGTAACCTCTGTGATATAGCGATAAGGATCCCAGGCCGGAGCAGCAAGATTGTTGGCCAGACGTGGTCCCAACAGCAGAGCTTGGCCAGCAAAGCCCAAGCCTAAAACGCGGCTGCGCTCCAGGGCAAAGCTTAAAGCTTGATAGGATGACTCAATCGCTTGCAAGGGAATATCCTCATTTTCTAGGTCCCATGCATAAAAATATGCCGGGGGCAGCAGGCCCTCCGCAGCCAAGTCTGGTAATCTAAAATTGAGGTCCGGAACCAATTGGTTAAGCTCATAAGCCAAAGTCCGCAGATCCGTAGGCAGAGAAAGCTCAACATCTAAGAGCAGGAGATCATAGTGACCCGCTGCCGCGAAAGCTGGCAAATCCTCTTCCTGCAGCCATACTACTTGCAGTTCGCTTGAGGACAGTAAAAACATTTGCTTAATTTCTGCCAATAAGCTCCGGTTATACGAGTTGCTGACTGCCGCTAGCGTAATAGTTTGAGCGGTCAGGCGACGTTTGGCTTCGCTTAAGTCCGGAAGTTCCGCCTGGTCAGAGCCCAAATCTAGAGCGTAAGCTTGCCGCCAGTCCGAGGCGCGGTGAGGTAAGTTAAGATAGGAAGAAGCAGCAAGATCCTGGCTGCTCAAAAGCTGAGCCTGGCGGAAGGCACGAAAGAGCCGCGGATCAGACAAAGGGAAAGCCGGATCACTGCCAGCTAGGAGCAGATAATAGTCCAAGCTCTCTCCCACAGCTGCCTTCAAGCCTTGGCGGTGACGCAAATTAAGGTATTCAGACGAAGGTACTAAGAGCAGGTCTAAGCGCCCTGCATTAAAGTCAGCCAAAGCACTATCGAAATCCAGATAAGACTTGAGCTCAAGTTTTGGTCCACTAAGGCGGGTACTTAGGGGATTTAATTCCCAAACGGCTCCTGTCTCCCGAGACTTCACAAACTTGTAGCTGCCTACCCCCGGAATAGGAGTAAGATCATGGCTCTCTAGATAACTTTCGGGAATCAAGGGAAAACAAAGATACCAAGGCAGACGTTCTGCCCTTTGGGAAAGCACTATGGTGAAACTATATTTATCTTGGATTCTAATACTTTTGATCGCCTCATAGGCTTGAACGCCCAGGGGATCCGAGGCAAGTTGGTTTAGGTAGGAGGCTTGCAGTTCTGCCGTAAAAATTTGCCCAGCCTGTTCTTCGGTGGGGCTTTCCGCCTGGTCATCATAGCTTTCTGAGTTGAGGTCTTCGTCTAACTCCTCGCCCCAGTCTTCTGCTTGGTCTAAACCCTCCTCCAGATTATCCGTATCCCCGGTTTGCTCAGTAGGATCCGCAGTTTCGAGAAAGTCCCAGGGAGAGGGCAAGGGAATATTATATTGGTCCTCAATTTCCGTACCCAGATACTCCGGAGGAATGGCCTCACGCTGGAGCTTTTGTTGGAGATAATAGCGGCGGAACAGGATAGAGAGCGCCGCATCGCGGCTGGTTAAAGGGGTACGGTCGCTAAAAGATACGTCTTTCCGCAGCTTAATAGTTAACTCATAGTGATCTGGCGACCAACTAGCCTCCTCAGCCAGATCAGTCCTCAACATTTCTGCGTCATCTAGCATGAAGAGGCCACGATAAACCAGCTTCATGGCAGCCTGACCAGAGAAGTCAAAGGTCTCCAAGGGATTAAGGCTGGTCCGTTCCAGCCAGGCCAAGCGAATTCTTTCATCTGACCCTTGTGCCCTTACCTCCTGCGCGTACAAAGGACTAAGTAAAGTCAGCAGGCAGGCTATTAGCAGCAGGCAAGTCAGTAGAATCTTGCCGTGCGGCTGAGGCGGCTGAGAAAAATCAGAATTTGCCATTGAGTTTTGCAGATTGCTTTTCACAGGCTACATTTTAGCATAGAAAGCTAAAGGGGCTGTCTCGCATGCGAGACAGCCCCTGATTATTTAATCTCTATGTGATGAGCCTACTTGGCATAGTCTACCACACGACTTTCCCTAATTAACTGGACCTTGATTTGGCCCGGATAATTCAGTTCAGATTCGATTTGCTTAGCCATCTCGTGGGCAGTTAAGATCATGTCATCGTCCTTAACATTATCTGGCTGCACCATTACCCTGATCTCTCGACCAGCCTGCACGGCAAAGCTCTTTTCCACACCCTCGAAGGAGTTGGCAATTTCTTCCAGTTTTTCAATGCGTTTGATATAAGTTTCCACATTTTCATGGCGGGCCCCCGGACGAGCTGCAGATATAGCATCTGCCGCACATACCAGACTGGAAATAAAGTTATTGACTTCCACATCACCATGATGTGATTCGATTGCGTTTATCACTACTTCATTTTCGTGATATTTGCGCGCCATATCGGCACCAATTTCAATGTGAGATCCTTCCATTTCAAAGTCTACAGCCTTGCCTAGGTCATGCAGGAGGCCCGCGCGTTTCGCGAGACTGACATCAAGCCCTAGCTCCGCGGCCATAGCCCCAGAGAGATGGCACACTTCAATGGAGTGACGCAGAACATTCTGCCCATAGCTGGTGCGGTATTTCATGCGTCCTAGCAAACGGACAATCTCCGGATGCAGACCAACTACGCCTGTCTCAAACACAGCTTGTTCGCCTGCCTCTTTGATGGATTGGTCAATTTCTTTACTAGCTTTTTCCACCATTTCCTCAATCCGTGCGGGGTGGATACGACCGTCATAGACTAATTTTTCAATAGCTATACGGGCTATCTCCCGGCGGATAGGGTCAAAACTGGAGAGGATTACCGCTTCAGGGGTATCATCAATAATTAAATCTACCCCCGTTAAGCTTTCAATCGTGCGGATATTTCTACCCTCGCGCCCAATAATGCGACCTTTCATCTCTTCATTGGGCAGTGATACTACAGATACAGTTGCATCGCCAACATAGTCAGAAGCATAGCGCTGTATAGAAGAAACAATGATCTCCTTGGCTTTTAAGTCCGCCGTCTCATTAGCATCTTCTTCCATCCTTCTCAGCATTACAGCCATATCATGCCTCAGGCTTTCCTCCGTGTTGGTCATGATAATATCCTTGGCTTCTTGAGTGGTCAGTTCCGCAATACGCTCTAACTCTAAACGTTTTTCCTCTTCAGCATTGGCTAGGCGTGCTTCTCGCTCAGTCGCGGACCGCAAGCGGTTATCCGCATCTTTGTTTTTATGTTCAGCTTCCTTCAGTTTTTTATTCAACTGATCCTGCTTCTGTTGAAGTCGGCTCTCTTCGTTCTTGAGTTCGTGGCGCTTATCACGGACATCGCTCTCTAGGTCCAATTTGGCTTGTTGCAGCTCTTCTTTGGCTTGAATAAGCAGTTCGCGTTTACGGTTTTCCGCAGATTTTTCTGCGTCAGCAACCATCTTTTCAGACTCAGCTTTTACCCTCAAGCGGTCTTCTTCTAGCTTTTGACTTAGTTTATCTAAGCCCTTCCTGTGATAGGAAAGGGTTATCACAAATGCAAGAACGGCCCCTAAACCGAGGCCTAATATTAAAAATAGCCACTCTATGGCAATCACCTCCTATATTAAATTTTCAAGTTGCACAGGAACGATTTGTACGCTTAATATTGTATGGTGCTTGTTAGTTGATGTCAATTAAAGCAATCTGCCGGAAAACTGGCAGAATAAGGGACTTAGGAGAGAAAAATTTGCAAAAATTTGCTTACACCGTAGAGGAAAAATATGCCGGCCAATCTATACGGGACGTCTTACGTGAGGAATTTCAAATTTCCCGCCGCATGCTCAAGCGTTTGCGTTGGGAAGGTAAAACTTATTTAAACCAGGAAGAGGCCATGTTATGGTACCCCGTTAAGGAGGGGGACCATATTCTTGCCCTTGCCGATCTCAAGGTCCAAGCTCCTGTCCTCCACTTCCCTGCTGAGCAACAGCCGGTCTTCCAAAATGCTGACCTCGTAGTAATGTCCAAAAAGGCTGGTCAAGTCGTGCATAAATCTTTAAATTCTCAGCTGGTAGACCTCTGTGGCTTAATTTCAGATCAAGCCCTCCATCCCGTCCAGCGTTTAGACCGGGATACCACAGGACTCGTGATTATCGCCCTCAATGCCTATACCCATTACCGGCTCAGCCAAAGTAAGCTGGTCAAAAAATATCTGGGGATTTGTCATGGCCAGTTCTCTAAACCAGAGGGAATTATTGATGCTCCTATCGCCCGTGCTCAAGACAGCATTATGGAGCGTGAAGTGAATATTGACGGCAAACCAGCTCAAACCGGCTACAGGGTCTTGTCCTACGCTGCGGAACCCTCTCTCAGCCTGGTTGAATTCCAGCTCTATACGGGCCGGACTCACCAAATAAGGGTTCACACCCACTACCTTGGCCACCCTCTTCTGGGAGATTCCATGTATGGGCTAAACCAGGATTTGGACTTGGAGCTCGGCAGACAGGCCCTGCATGCTTACCATTTGGAATTTCCTCTCCCCTATACAGAAGACCGGATCGTCTTAGACGACCCGGTCCCCTCAGATATGCAGGCGGTCTTAGACCGCTACAATTTTCTTAAACTATAGATAGATAATGCGCTTAGGCCAGCTTGCCGTAAACTATCTCTAGTACTTCTGCGTTTAGGTCTTTGCAGGCCTTGAGCAGCTCTTCGGAACGTTTCGCAGCTTTGCTAGCAATTTCTTCGTCCTTAATTGTGGGGAGATTAATCTTTACATTGAGCAGGGCAGCCTCACAGGCGGCATTAGCCAAGAGAGCTGCTACGCCAGCGTCGGTAACAGCGTTCTTATTGCCATATTTTGCAATCTGCGGCAGGCAGTGCAGGACCGCCAGGCAACGTTCAGCTGTTTCCAGAGGAACCCGCATGGAATGCAGAGCACATTCATCCAGGGCAGCTCGGCGAGCCTGTTTTTCTTCTTCCGTCTCCTTAGGTTTGCGCAGAGCATCCATGTAACCTGTGAATGCATCTGTATCTTCCTGCATCAGGTTGAACAGGCGGTCCTGGAGCTGGGCCAATTGTGTGTCTTCTTCTTTCAGAGAATCCTTGGTAGCTTCGTCCAGGCTCTCAAAAGCCTTCTTGCCATAAGACAAGGCTAAGACCATTTGACCAAGGGCAGCGCCTAGAGCAGCGGTCAGGGCAGCGATGGCACCGCCACCCGGGGCAGGAGCGTCACTTGCGGTCAGGGCGAGGACTTCACGTAAGTCCATGTCAATCATTTTCTTTTCCATATGTACCTCATTGGGGGACTAGGTCCGTATTTTGATTTCCAGCTAGGCTGGCAGTTGCTTAGTTTTGGCTTTTCGCGCGGATAACCCGCTGCAAGGCGGCTTGGTCAACTTGTCCGCCACGTAAGACTTGCTGGCCAGATTTGAACACATGAACCACGCTGTTTACGCCAAAATGGTAGAAGATATAGTCTGGGTTGGGAGCATTAAAGATGGTTAAATCGGCTTTTTTACCAACTTCCAGGCTACCAATTTCTTGGTCCCGGCAAATAGCCTTGGCCGCATTCAGGGTAACGCCCTTTAAGACTTGCAAGGGTTCTAGACCCATACCCAAGCATGCCATATCCATGGCCATTTGTAAGTTTTCACAAGGAGAAGAACCAGGGTTGTAATCGGATGCGATGGCTACCGTAACCCCCTGCTCCCACATTTTTTTAGCCGGGGCAAAATTATCAGAACGCAGGAAGAAGCTAGTCGCGGGTAAAAGCACAGCCACTGTACCGGACTCCGCCATTTTGGGGATATCAGACTCCGCAATCGCCATGAGGTGCTCAGAAGAAACTGCACCAAGGTCGGCCGCTAAACCTGCGCCACCCATGGGCTCAATTTCATCGGCATGAATTTTTAGCTTGAAGCCCAATTTCTTAGCGGCCTCACCAATCTCTCGTGTTTCCTCAAGAGAGAAGATACCCTCTTCGCAGAAGATGTCACAGAATTCAGCCAGATTTTCCTCTTTCACCTGAGGCATAACTTCTTCCAGCATAAATTTGATATAAGAAGCATTGTCCGCAAATTCCGGAGGCGTGTCGTGAGCACCCATATAGGTAGAAACCAAATCTAAGGCTTGCAGCTTATTTAGCTTCTGATTAATCCGCAAAATACGGAGCTCTGTGTCTTTATCCAGTCCATAGCCAGACTTGGCTTCAACCGTAGTCGTGCCATGCTTGAGCATAGAAGACAGGGCCGTGAGGGCTTTGTCTAGAAGTTCCTCATCCGTTGCCTCTCGCGTAGCCCGCATGGTGGACTTAATGCCACCCTCTTGGTGAATTTCCATGTAGGAAGCCCCAGCGAGCTTAAGGGCCAGCTCTCTTTCCCGGGAACCACCATGAACCAAGTGGGTATGGGCATCCACAAGGCCTGGCGTAACCGTCAGGCCACGAAAATCATATATTTGGGCCTCCTGCAATTCAGCAGCAGAGGGCTCACCAGCCGCCAATTTAGCGATCCGTCCATCTTCAATAATGAGATAGCCATCAAGCAGTTCTTGGCCATCTACCGCCGTATAGATAGAGTGTGAAAGTAAGATTTGCTTATTCTTCATTAGAGCTATCTCCCAACAGCCGGGCTTCAATCACTTGGTCTTGGCCAAAGTCTTCCAGTTGCAGGTAATAACTAGCGGTATCCACAAGAGCAGCCAGAGGCACAAGTCCAATGATCTCAGACCCTACCACGTTTACCCCATAGCGGCGGGCTTCCATTTTGACGGTCTCAAATACTTGGTAAATATGCGACTTATGGAAGTTGGTGAGGTTCATGGAAACCTGCACCTGCTTGCGGTCGGAAAGTTCAACGCCCATTCCCTTAACATACCTAAAGCCGCCGCCGATGTGGCGAACCTTACGGGCGATGGCATCGGCAATTTCCAGCTTATCCGTATCCAGGTTAATGTTGTAGGCCACCAAAAATTCTCGAGCGCCCACAGCTACAACACCGGCCGAGGGATGGATTTCGGCTTCGCCGTAGTCAGGTTTCCAGGCAGGATCTTTGATCTTTTCTGCAAAACCTTCAAATTGGCCCTTACGGATACGTGCCAGGTTAACGCGGGAGGGGTCGGTAGCAGATTCTTCATAGAGATAAACGGGGATGTGATGTTCTTTAGCAATCCTCTCCCCTACACGTTTAGAAAGATCGATGCAGTCCTGCACACTGGCATTCCGAATAGGAACAAAGGGCACCACGTCCGTCGCTCCCATGCGAGGGTGTTCACCCTGGTGTTTGCGCAGATCAATAAGCTGAGCTGCAATGCCCACGGCTTCTACCACGGAATCTTCAAGGTCTTCCGGAGTTCCCACCAGGGTTACGACAGCGCGGTTATGGTCTTTATCTTGACTATAGTCCAGCACTTGTACGTCCTGAGCGGCAAAGAAGGGAGCCATGATTTTTTGCAGGACCTCTGGATCGCGGCCGTTGGAAAAATTAGGGACACATTCAATTAATTTTTTAGACATATAATACCTTTCTTAGTTCGTAGGCTTACTTGGGGAGATACCCTAAGCTACGCAAAAGTTATTCTTTTAGTCAGCCAATTTTGCATCTACACGGTCCAGTACGCTGCCTTCTTCCAAGAGCTGCGATACTGCGTGCATATCAGGATACATCACCCGGTCTTCCTCGTAGAATTTTACGATTTTACGGACTTCTTCATAAACCTGGCCGGTACCCTTGCCAAATTGCTTAACCCCTCTCAGGTCACAGGCTTGAGCCGCCACCAGCCACTCAATGGCCAGAACATCTCTGACGTTTTTAATAATTTCGCCAACCTTGCGCGCAGCATTCGCGCCCATAGAGACGTGGTCTTCTTTATTAGCAGATGAAGGAATAGAGTCCACAGACGCAGGATGGGCCAAAATCTTATTTTCTGATACTAAGCTGGCTGCTGTGTATTGGGGAATCATAAAGCCAGAGTTAACTCCACCCTTTTCGACCAAGAAGGCAGGCAGACCATAGTTAAGCTGAGGGTTAACCAAACGCTCAATCCGGCGCTCAGAAATATCAGCCAACTCCGCTACCGCAATAGCCAGGAAGTCCAACTGCAGGGCAAGAGGTTCGCCGTGGAAGTTGCCGCCAGAGATAACGTCATGGTTGTCTGGGAAAACCAAGGGGTTATCCGTAACCGCATTGATCTCAATCTCCAGGACCTGACGAATCTGAGCTATAGCATCTGTAATCGCCCCATGGACCTGAGGTACGCAGCGCAGAGTGTAAGCATCCTGGACATCACCTTCGCGCTGGTTAACTGAGGAAGAACCTTCCAGCATCTTTAAAAGGTAGGCAGCGGTAGCCATTTGTCCGGGATGCGGTCTTACCGCATGTACTCGGGGATCTAAGGCAGCTGTAATCCCCATGAGGGCCTCAAAAGATAGGGCAGCGCCTTGGTTAGCAGCACGCAGGAGCCTTTCGGCGTCATAGAGAGCGAGTACACCCAAACCCGTCATAACCGGAGTACCGTTAATAATGGCTAAACCGTCCTTGCCTTTTAAAGTTACAGGGGTCAGGCCTTTTTCTTTGAGCACCTCGGCAGAGGGGCGGCGTTTGCCCTGCTCAATGACCTCACCCTCTCCCAGCATGGTCAGAGCCATGTGGGCTAAGTTGGCCAGGTCACCGGAAGCGCCTAGGGAACCTTTCTTGGGAATATAGGGGATAATATTCTCATTAAGCATTTCTACCAAGATGGCAGGAACCTCATGGCTGACACCAGAATAGCCAGAGCACAGGGTATTAAGGCGCAGCAGCATAATCGCGCGAACTTCATCTTCTTTAAAGGCCTCACCCACGCCACAAGCATGGCTCATAATGAGGTTGCGCTGGAGGGCCTTATTCTCTTCCTCGCTAATACGTACGGTAGAAAATTCACCGTAGCCTGTAGATACACCATAGACGGGAGCGTTAGAAGCAACGATGTCCGCCACAATACCTTCAGAAGCCAGGATTTTTTCCTGCGAATCAGGACTAATGGCCACTTTTTGGCCATGACGACTAACGGCCACGATATCTTCAATTGTTAAATCGTGACCGTTCAGAGCTAGAATACTTCCCATGTTTTCCTCCTGAGAAATCTAATTATCTCTATTGTAGGGTTGCAAAATTGTACTCGCAAGTGCCAAGGCCTTTTCATCCTTGGAAGAACCGGTTAATAGCCTTGCCAGTTCTGCTTGTCTGGCCTTCCAGTCCAGGGTTTGCAGCTTGGTCACAGTCCGGTCTCCCTCTAGCTCTTTGTAAATATATAAATGCTGGTCGGCCATGGCCGCAATCTGCGCGGTATGAGTAACCGCGATCACCTGATGATGGCCTCCCAATTCCCGGAGCTTTTCACCTAATTTGTGGGCAGCTTCACCCGAAATTCCCGCGTCAATCTCATCAAAAATCAGGAGAGGGATATTGTCCAAATTCGCCAAGATAGATTTAATGGCTAAGAGGATCCGCGAGGCCTCCCCGCCCGATGCAATTTTGGCCAAGGGCAGCAATTCTTCACCCTGGTTGGTCGAGATAAAAAACTCTACCCGGTCCCGGCCCTCCGGGGCCCAGTAGTTTTTGTCGCTGGGACTGGCCATTTCTACCCGAACTTGGAAGTCCACCCCCGGCATCTTGAGCTCTGCCAGTACGGCCTTAATAGAAGCTGAAAGTCGAGCTCCGGCCTCTACCCTAATATCATGCATGGCTTGTGCCAAATCTGCGGCCTGGGCTTGTCCCTGCTGCAACTCACTGCGCAGCTGCTGAAAATGACTTTCCGAGTCCCGGGTAAAGGCATAATCTTCCTGAGCTTGTTTGTAGTAGCCGGCCACATTATCCCAGCCGGGACCATATTTCTGATCCAGGCGGTCCCAAGCCTCCATGCGGTCCTTGATCTCCTGACTTTCGGCAGACTTAGCCGCTAAATCCTGTAAGAAGACCTTGAGCTCTCGTGTTTGCTCGTGCAGGTCGTCATTTAACCTTTGCAGTTCTTGATTGATTTGCGCAAGATGAGGAGAAAACTTCTCCGCCTTCTGCAATGAAGCTAGGGCACGGGACAGGAGGCTGGTCGCGCTATGCTCCTGGTCAGGATCTAGGACCTGTAAGCTTTCAATGGTATAGGACTGTATCCGATCCAGCTCGTTGAGCTCTTGAAAGCTAGCCTCCAATTCCTGCAAGTCTTCCTTACTCATAAAGCCCGCGCCAATCTCTTGGATTTGATAGTCAAGAAGATCTAACTTACGGTCTCGCTCTTGGGGATTAAGGCCCAATTCCTTCAGCGCCTTAAGTTGCCGAATGCGCTGGTCGCGCAAAGCAGTCCATTCAGACTTATAGGCTGCTAAGGGTTCTGGACAGTAGGCATCCAAGATTTGGGCTTGTTTGTGAGGATCAAAAAGGGAGATCTGCTCATTTTGCGCATGTAAGTTAAAGAGACAGTTTCCCAGTTCCCGCAGCAGAGCAATGGTAACCGGGCGGCCATTAACCTTAGCCACGGACCGGCCCTTACTATCGATTTCACGATAGAGCAGAAGCTCTCGTCCTGAGAGATCGTCCTCGCCCAAGTCTAGCCGGGAAAGTAAATCTGCGGGCAGTAGGTCGAAGACATCTTGAAATAAGGCGTAGACTTGAGCCTTATCCGCAGGTTTACGCACCAACTCTCGGCTAGCTCTTTGGCCGCCAATAAAGGCCAAAGCATCCAAAAAAACAGATTTGCCCGCCCCTGTTTCCCCAGAAATAATAGTCAAGCCCTCATCCAGGCGGACTGCCAACTCTGGAATGAGGGCAAAATTACAGATCGTGAGCTCTAGGAGCATTCCCATCTTTAATGACCGGGCAGCTCTGGGTCAATCTGCGAAACGGTAACCAGATGGTCTTTCATTTCATCGGCATCTTCCTTGCTGGGAGTAGCCACGAAAATGGTGTCATCACCCGCAATGGTGCCAATGAGAGACTCCAAGTGCATGGAGTCCAAGGCCGAAGCAGCCGCTTGGGCCATACCCGGCAGGGTCTGAATAATGACCAGCGCGTCCGCGGTATGAATCGAGGTAACCGCTTCGCGGAAGACCTTCATGAAACGGCCAGAAGCCCCTTCACCGGTTTGGGCCATGGGCACATATTTGAGCTCACCACTTGCAGTGGTAACCTTGATGATACCCAGTTCTTTGATATCCCGGGAAACCGTAGCCTGCGTGACATGCATACCAGCTTCTTTCAGGGCTTCTACCAGGTCGCCTTGGGTAGAAATGTTTTGGCTCTTCACAATTTGAAGGATGCGGGATTGACGTGGATTCTTAGCATTTCTCATCTGAGCATTCCCCTTTCTTGGATCTTCTGAGGCAGGACCTGGTAAAAACGATCTCCTCCCAGGCGGAGGATTTTGAAAGTCCTGCGTGATTTTTGTATTTTTATTGTACCTTGCTCAATTTTAATCGATTGCTTTCCATCGGCCGAAACCATGGCGGAAGAACAATCGTCACTTAATCTAAGCTCAATTGTAGCATCTCCTGGTGCTAAATAGCTCCGATTATGCAGAGTATGAGGACAAATTGGTGTGATTAAAATTACATCCATGCCGGGGTGCACTATAGGGCCGCCAGCTGCTAAAGAATAAGCGGTAGAACCTGTAGGGGTAGAGATAATCAGTCCATCGCCGGGAATACGCTCTACGGGACTGGAATTAATCCAGAAGTCCACGGTTACGATCCTTCCCCCCGCCAGCCGCATGATGACTACATCATTCAGGGCCTCCCGTGTTTGCAAAACCTTGCCCTGGTCATCTAAAACTTGCATAGACAGCATGAGTCTTTCGTCCAGTTCATATTGCCCCTGGCAGATTTGGTCCACAGCCTGGGCCAAATTATCCGGCTCAATTTCGGTCAAAAAACCCACAGAGCCTAAATTTACCCCTACACAAGGTTTACCGTAGGCGGTCTCTAAGTGTGCTAGGGTGAGAAAAGTTCCATCTCCACCCAGGGAAACAAGCAGGTCTGCAGGCTCAAAGTCCGCAGGATCTGTAACTACCTCAATCCCTCGGGCCTTAAAGAGCGCAGAGAGTTGACTGCGGTAGCGGAAATCACGATCACGCTGGGGATTAGCATAGAGGCCTACTAACATGGAAACACCTCTCAGTTTTCTGCAAAAAAAGTCTGTATCTGTCGGGTCAAGCCTGGCACATCCAAGCCTTCAGCCTGTAAGAGCTCGCCCCGCCCCGCCTGTCCTCGAAGAGGATCCTGTACAGAAATAATTTTATAAGAAAAATTTAGTTCTGGACAAGCTAAATCAATAAGGGCCTGCCCCGCAAAGCCATAGGATCCCTGGGCTTCCTCTACGATAACTAAGTTTTTTGTCTTAGCCAAAGAGTGTTCTACAGCTGCAAGGTCTGCCCCTTTGCCACAAACTAGAGAAAAGACCTCTCCCTGAGGTCCTCCCTGTTCCGCCAGTGTGCTGCTAGCAGACAGGGCCGCAGCTGCCAGACTGCCAAAG
Source organism: uncultured Oscillospiraceae bacterium (assembly GCA_964398655.1). Classification (GTDB taxonomy): domain Bacteria; phylum Bacillota; class Clostridia; order Saccharofermentanales; family DTU023; genus SFFI01. The sequence goes on along the minus strand of CAYNNG010000002.1, from coordinate 71,253 downwards.
GCCAGCAGCGTGTAGTCTTTGCCCTGACTCAATTGCCTGGCCGCAAGAATATTTCTCCGGTCAACCGCTAGGTCAAGATCCGGTTTAGCCTGAGCTTTAGGGTATCGCACCATGACAGGACCTTCTTGTTCTAAGGCATAGTCTAAAATAAGATTTAAGTCCTCACTGTCAGCTGGAGCAAAAAGCTGAAGGTTGGGGAAGCCTTGAAAAATCGCGGTATCATAAAGGCCCTGATGGGTTTCCCCATCATTGCCGACCAAGCCGGACCGGTCCAGGAGCAGCGTTACCCCGAGATTTTGCAGGCAGATGTCATGAAGGATCTGGTCCACAGCTCTCTGACTAAAAGTAGAGTAGATAGCCGCAAAAGGCCGCATTCCGCCTAAAGCTAAGCCAGCTGCAAGGCTGGCGGCATGCTGCTCCGAAATGCCTACATCAAAAAAACGTTCGGGGAAGGTTGAGGCGAAATCGGCAAGGCCTGTACCCTGAGCCATGGCTGCGGTAATAGCACAAACCCGGTCATCCTTAGTCCCTAGTTCTACTAACTTACGGGACAAGCAGGCTGAGAAGGTATACTGCGGGCCTTGTGGTTTGCTTACGCCCTCCGCAATCTCAAAACGCCCTACACCATGGTAAGAGGCCGGATCCTGCTCCGCAAAGCTATAGCCCCGTCCTTTTTGCGTGATCACATGAAGGATGGTGGGGTGAGGAGAATCCTGCAAAGCCTTGAGTGACTGCAGGAGGGCTTCAAAGTCATGTCCGTCCACCGGTCCATAATAACGGAAGCCTAAGGCTTCAAAGAAAGCCGAACTTTGGTGGAGCCGCAGGCGGAAGGCTTTTTTCATATTATCCAAGCCCAAGCGCAGAAAGCTTTGCGGGCTCAAACGTCCGCTGACTTTATGCTTTAAATTACGATAAGACTGTGATACCCGAAGTTTCTCTAAATGCTGAGAAAGCCCGCCCACGTTGTGGTCAATCGACATCTGGTTGTCATTTAGTACCACTTTAATGGGATCTTGGTTTTGGCCTGCGTCATTTAAGGCCTCATAACTTACCCCACCAGTTAAGCCGCCGTCTCCTATGAGAGCAATATTTTGCCTCTGGCGTCCTTGGATGCGGTCAGCCCGCTGGTAGCCGAGAGCGATAGAGATTGCATCTGAGGAATGCCCTGCATTGTAATAGTCAAAGGGAGACTCACTAAGCTTGGGGAAACCTGCCAGTCCATCCTGCTGCCTCAAGTGCGCAAAACCTTCAGCCCGGCCAGTCAAAAGTTTCCAAGTATAACATTGATGGCCTACATCAAAGATTAGCCTATCCCCTTCCGGTCCAAAGTTGAATACATTGGCCAGGGCTAGGGTTAATTCGACCGTACCTAAATTTGAGGCCAGATGGCCGCCATTCCGGGCTACCGCCTGGATGATCTCCTTCCGGCAGGCAGCCGCCAATTCTTCAAGTTCTGGGATGGAATAGGCCTTAATATCTTGGGGACAGCGTATATCGGGAAAAGCAGGCATTATTCAGCTCCTAGCTTAAAGTCTTGCTCCGTGATCTCCCCTTCTGGCGTCAAGTTGAGTTGGCTCACCCGTTCTTCCATGTCCTGCAGGATACCTGAACAGTATTTAGCCAGGGCTAAACCTCGCTCGTAAAGCTGAGCCGATTCCTCTAATTTCGCCTCGCCCTTTTCCAGGCGCTTAACAATTTGTTCAAGCTCCAAGATCGCTTCCTCGTAGGATAAACTCTCCAGAGGGGCAGGAGAATCCTGACTCGCGGAGCTGGAGGTATGGTTCTGAGAAACTTGGAAATCTAACATGTTTACTCCTTGTATAGATACGTGATCACACTATGCTTCAAAAAATAGCAGGTCTAGCTGGGGTCTACCAGGTCGGTAACTTCTGCCAGGGCTTCACCGTCGATAAAACGGATATTTACCAGGCCGCCCTTCTGGACCTGGCTAAGGCGAGAGAGAATCTTGCCTTCTTGGTCCAAGACTGCTGTATAGCCTCTCTGCAGAACATTATAAGGATTTAGCAGCTCTAGCTTGCTGGCCAGATCTTGCAACTGACGTGCACAGCGCTCTGTTCCGCTAGTCTGAGCTCTGCGTAAATCCCTGCTCAGACTTAAGAGTTCCTGGCGGCGCAGCTTTAGGCTTTGGAGCGGAGATTGCAGGACCGGCCGATTAACCAGGGCATCCAAGGCTTGGCTTTCCTCCGCCAGGCGATTGTTCCAGGCCCGGTAAAGACGGCGGTTGGCAGCCTGGTCTCGCTGCCGGCAGCTATTAATTTGTTGGATCAGACCGCGGTTCAGAGCTTGCGTTAACTCTTGAATTTTTGCTAAGAGCTCAGTCTTCACAGGTACAGCCAGCTCAGCGGCCGCTGAAGGGGTGGGGGCCCTTAAATCCGCCACAAAATCAGCAATTGAGAAGTCCGTTTCGTGGCCAACGGCTGAGATAATGGGAATCCTAGACTGGTAAATGGCATCTGCCACTATGCGTTCATTAAAAGACCACAGATCTTCTTGCGAACCCCCGCCTCTGCCCACTATGAGCAGGTCAGCCTGACCTAAATAATTAAAAATTTTAATTGCTCTGGCAATTTCTTTAGCGGAGCCAGGTCCCTGCACGGCTACCGGGATAAGCTGCAGCTTAATGCCGGGAAAACGACGCTGGCTGACGTTAATTATGTCGTGCACCGCCGCTCCTTTGGAGGAGGTGACCACCCCAATAATTCTGGGCAAAAATGGCAGCTTCTGCTTATGTTCAGGCGCAAAGTAGCCCTTGGCCTCCAGTTCCGCTTTAAGGGCAGCAAATTGCTGCCAGAGATTTCCTTGCCCGCCCAGCTGCAAGTCTTGAGCATAAAATTGGAAACGACCATCTCTTTGATAAAGTCCGGCTCTGCCGCGCAGGATTACCTGGTCCCCTACCTGCGGCCTTTGGGCGAGGCGGGAGAAATCCTGGCGGAACATGACACAAGAGACACTCGCCGCAGAATCTTTAAGAGTAAAGTAAAAATGGCCAGAAGCAGCCAGAGTAGCCGCCGAAATCTCTCCTAAAAGTTCGCAGTCCGCAAGTGGGGCTTGACTTAATATTTCGCTGGCCAGGGCGTTTAATTGAGAAACTGTGAGGCGGTATACACTCATTCCTGGGCCTCATGCTGGCGATACAGCGAACCCAGCACGGCATTGATATAGGAATGTGCTCCCTCGTCTGAGTAGAGTTTAGCCAGTTGTACAGCTTCCGAAATGGCTACCGCGGCAGGTACATCTTCAGAATATTTGATTTCGAACCAAGCCATGCGCAAAATATTTTGGTCAACTAGGGGGAGGCGGTCAAACTTCCAATCCACCAAAGCTTGAGTTATTTCTTGATCTAATTCTTCCTTATGGGCGGTCACCCCATGCACTAAGATGTGGAAGAACTCTAAGTCTGCTGCCGTAAAATCGTTATAGCTCAAAAAGCGTTCCTCCTGCTGGGCAGCATCGCCAGTCTGTACGGCCAACTGATATAAGAAACGTAAGGCTTGTTCACGGATTTCACTTCTTGTCATCTTATGCCTCTACCTAAAAAAACCGGGGGGAAATATCTTGTCTAAAAAGTCTCGTACAGATCCATAACGTGTAAACAGGCGAAGGCCCACGATATAGCCTATGAGGGTCAAAATAAGTACAAACAGGGTCTTTAACAGGCCGAAGATGATGAGCAGGAGGCCTAAGATAAATCCCAGAATAGCCCCTTTGCCCCCCGTAGAGAGGTGCTCAATATCTTGCGAAATTTGCTGCAGCAAGGACTTATTTTCCGGCATGCAAGCCCCCTAGCGTTCAATGCGAGCGGATACGGTTTCCACCTGACTAACCTTAATTGGTACCTCCGCTACCTGAATACCTGTATAACGTTCAACATCTTTTTTTACTCTTTCCTGGACCTTGGTCATCATAGCGGGAATCTCCACATCCGGATAAGAGGTGATGTTAAGGCTGACCATGATATTATCTCCGTCTTTAGGCGCTACACGCGCCTTCACAGACTTTACTCCTGCTTGGGCATTGTTGGCCGCATTGAGCGCTATGCTTTCAATCGCGTCAACCCCAATATCTACGTCACCTAGGTTGGAAGACCTTACCCGAGCCTTGTGCAGCCGGCCTGTCATGATCGTCAGCAGGAGGGCTACCAAAGCCACAATAAATAAGATGATCGATACTACCACGACGGAGCTCCGCCAGCCAGCGATCTTCTGGATACGCAGCAGGAAAGCAATCATGGCAGACATGATGTCTTCGGACAAGAACATGAGGATCGTGATTAAGGACCCCAAGGCAATTAGGAACGAAAAAATAACAGCTAAAATACGATTCCAGCGGCTCATAGTTCTGCTCCTTCTTCTACAACTCCCATGACCTGGACGTTGACCTCATTTACGCTCAGTCCTGTGTATTCCTCAACATCAGACTTAATCTTTTCTTGTACCGCCCAGGCAACGTCCGGCAAGATGTAGCCGTAATACATGATCGGATAAACATCAATATTTACCACAGCGGAATCTTGCCGGTCAAAGCGCACCCGGACACCCTTACCATAGTGCTCGGCCCCTAAGGCTTCTTTTAATGAAACTACCAGACCCGTATCGAGTTTTGCCACGCCGGAAACACTGAGGGCTGCCTCAGCAGCATATTGGGCAATGAAGCCCTGAGAGAGCGTACGGTCTCCCTTAATCGGCGGGTATTCGTTATAGTCAGGCATGTTTACAAGGACAGGTCAAGAATTATGACTTGGCCCTTTCCATGTATTCACCAGTACGCGTATCAATGCGGATTACATCACCCTGGTTAATGAACAGAGGTACACGAATTTCCGCGCCGGTCTCTACTACCGCAGATTTGGTAGCGTTGGTAGCAGTATCTCCCCTGACTCCAGGCTCACATTCGGTTACTTCCAGCTCTACAAAGTTGGGAATTTCGATGGAGATAACCTCGCCTTTATAAGACATCATGCGGACTTCCATGTTTTCTTTGAGGAAGCGGAGGCCATCACCAATAGCGTCTGCATTTACCGGAATTTGTTCAAAAGTTTCCGTGTTCATGAAATAGTAAAGGTTGCCATCTGAATAGAGGTAGGTCATGTCATCTCGATTAAGTTGGACTTCCTCATACTTTTCATTAGGGTTAAAGCTGTTTTCAACTACCGCACCAGTTTTAATGTTGCGGTATTTGGTGCGGACAAAGGCTGCGCCTTTACCAGGTTTTACGTGTTGGAACTCTACTACTTGATAGAGTTGACCATCCATTTCAAAACAAACACCATTTCGGAAATCACCTGCGCTAATCATAAATCCTCCTAAGTTTGAACAATAAAAGGCCTGGCCAATTATTGGTCGTATATTGATCTAGTAAACTTGTAATATTCTATGCTATCGAGCCGTCTCACGCAAGAGAAGGCTTCAGGGGCAAAGCAGGAGCTTTACGCGGGTCCTGGCCAATTAGCACCAAAAATTTCTCTAGTTGGCGTTTAACCCTCAGCCAGAAGCCCTCCTCCCCACCTAAGCTTTGTGCCAAGATAGCCTTGGCTCCTAAGCTTCTGGCACACCAAAGGTCCGTAAAGATCTGGTCTCCTACCAAGGCTACCTCTTCTGCTTGCAAACCTAGGCCCTCCATATGTTCTCTCATCCGAGAAGTCAAGGGTTTGGCCGCCTGACCCAGATAGTCCAGGCCCAGGGGAGCACAGAAAGCGCGGGCTCTTTCCGTGGCTGCATTGGAAAGTACAGAAAGGCCCAGTCCCGCCTCGAGAATATCCTGGCAAATTTGCTGGGTCCTGTCGCCAGCTAACCTGGCACCGTGCAGCTCCAAAGTATTATCAATATCTAGATAAATATGCCGAACACCCAGGCCCTTAAGGAAGGTCCAGTCCACATTTAAGAGTTCTTCAACATAATAATCTGGTATAAATAATTTAGCCATTAACTACTCCGCTTCTTTACGCACCGACCCAGCCCTACTAAACATGGCTGCCATCTGCTGAATTATAACAAAGAAGCTGGCAGAGGTGGGGCGATCATGCTATGATGAGGCGCTTTAAAGCCAAGATTTAGTCTAGGAGGTAGGGCAAATGTTAGTCGCAAAATTTGGTGGAACTTCTCTGGCAACTGCCACACGTTTTCGGCAAGCTGCGGCAATTCTTACGGCTGATGCTAAGCGCAGGGTTTGTGTTTGCTCCGCCCCTGGCAAACGTTTTCCTCAAGATCGCAAAATCACCGACCTCCTGATCGATTTAGCCTATTCCCAAAACGAGGATAAATCTATCCTCCTGCGCCAAGAGATTGAGGCTCACTTTCAAGAAATTACAGAAGAGCTGGGTATCCACCAAGACGATATGCTGCATGGCCAGCGCATCAGCGAGAGGCTGAAAGAAGAGGAAAAAGACCTCAGTGTGGATCGCTATGATGGTCTTATCGCCTTAGGCGAAATCTTTTCTGCGTCCGTAATGGCCGCCTACCTTTGCAAATTGGGACATCGGGCAAAATTTGTGGGTGCGGGTCAAGCTGGTATCCTGGTCCATAAAACGGGAGACCATTACCGCATGCATGAAGATTCTTTAGAGCGCGTGCAAGACCAGCTCCTCCCCCTCTTGGATGAGTACGAACTCTTGGTTATCCCAGGTTTCTACGGAAGAGATTTTGCAGGCAGACGCCGCCCCCTTTCACGGGGAGGATCGGATGTAACTGCGGCTTGGCTGGCGGCTGCGCTCCAAGCTGACTGCGAGATTTGGACAGATGTTTCGGGGGTCTTTGTCACAGACCCTAGAGTGCATCCCGCGGCCCAACCTCTGCCCTATCTTACCTATGAACAGATGCTCGAAATGGCCGAGCAAGGAGCAAGTGTACTTCACCCTGAGGCTATTTGGCCTTTACAAGCCAAGCAACTCCAACTCTATGTGAAGAACTCCTTCCATCCGGAAGACACCGGCAGCCTCGTAGGGCCTAATCCCCATCCCTCAGGTCATGGTCCAGGATGTCCCGCCCCTCAAGCAAATTAGCTGCTAAATAGGCCTCTGGAGCAGAAAGGCTGTAGCCATTCAGGCTTAGAGCGTCAAAGTGGGCGTAGTTCCTTGTGTAAAAGTGATAGGGCTTGGGGCCTTGGCCAAAAAATATGCGGAAACCCCTCCCTAACATAAGGTCAAGACTGTCTTCCCGGTTATAGACATGGGAACCGTTAGGGAACACGAAATAGGGCGTTTCGGGCAGCCAAGAAGACATCAGCTGCGACCACTGGTCCAGCTCCGGCACGAGATCATCCAAAGCCAGGGAGCCTGTGTCATAACCCACATAACCCGCAGAGGCAAAGGACCAGCCGTGTTCCTGCAGATAGGTCATTACTTGCGAAACTTCTTCCCTTTGACCTAGGATTTCTTCTTCCGTGAGCTCAGGATAGGTCTGGCCTACTTGCTTCCAAGCTTCTTTGCTGGCCTCCACCTGGTCTGGACTAACCGCGTAGCCCAAAAGGTTCTCTTTAAGATTGAGGGCTAAAAGTGCCTTCGCACCGTCAAAGGCGAAATCGGGATGCTTAGCCAGAAAATCCTCTAGCAAGGGGATCGCGTCTAAGTCCCTACCTTGAGCAAGCCCCGCTTGGGCGACTAATTGGCCATCCTCCGTAATGCTCAACTTCGACGCCGTGCCTGAAACCTGATTGAGGACAGAATATTGCCAGCGGTCAAAGATAAGCAGCAAGGGTTTCTTCCCGCTGGGGACTTTAAGCTCTACCCTCTTCTGCGGCCATGGCTCGAATTGTCGGCTGGATATTAAGACATAATCATTGCGGTAGAGGATCTCCAGCAACTGCAAAAACTCCTGCGAGCTAATCAGCGAACTCTGGGCATAGCCTGCCTCCGTACTGCGGCCAAAAGCTAGCTCGGGCCTTACAATCAAGGGACGGACAGACAAGACTAAGATATCACCCTGCCAGGTATCGACCGCCGCGGGAATTAGTTTGCTGCAGTCCTCCAGACGTTCTGCCAGAGCAGCGCGGTCAGGAAAGACCTCGTGCATGAGTGTAAGTAAACTATATGCGGTATAGTACTGCTCGGCTTCCATCATTTGCTCCGTCAGGGTCATCAGATGAGCATACTCTCTTTCCTGGAAAGCGGACAAACGGAAAGAGGCATATTCCCTAGCAAAAGCAGACCCCTCAAAGTCTTGAGCTAATTCATCCCAAGCCGACCAGGTGAGCTGCCATTTATCTCCCTGCTCTAGTTCCCCCGCCTCTTCAAACTTACTTATCTTGGACAAGAGACTGGCTTTTTGCTCTAAAAGTTCCTGCGTGTAATTATGCAGATTTTCTAAGTCAGAAAAAGCCAAGAGCATACTTTCCCAGCGGCTGGGCTCTAGCTTGCCATCCAAGAGATCTTCAGTTTTCGTGCGCAAAAAAGGAATAACTTGCATGGAAGACAAAAAGCGCAAATCTTCAATACAGTTTTTCTCCGCCGGGCTTAGGGCCTCCCCTGCTTCTAAACGGTGGAGACTGGCCTCCACCAACTCCGCAACCTTGCCTTCCATGGCTACCTGCATACTTTGGGCGGGGACCCGGTCCGCAGGGTTTAGCTCCTGGTCTGTAGCCTGGTCTTGGACGCGATAATAAAGATCCATCGCAGTAGCGTAGTCCTGGTCGGCCAAAGCTCTTTCAAAATTCCCCATGGCCGCTTGCTCATTCCTCGCTTCCCGGAAGTACACCAGTCCGAGGATTAAGGCTATAAAAGCCAAAACAATGCCCAGGCTAAGCAGAGTTTTGCGGGACAGCCGGGGCTTTTTGGCCTGAGGGTAAATGTAGTCATCCTTCTTGTTACGCAAGTAAAATTCTCCTCCCCGCGAACCGATGTGGTTAAGTTTATAGCCAGGGAAAACGCTCGGTCAAACCTTAGTCCTGCAAGTCTAAAGTCAGCTGTCTCTCCTGCAGCAAATCGTCTTTTAAGAAACGTCCAAAGGCCGGAAGGGTTCGCACACGATAATAGGCATAATCCTCCGCTTTGGCTTGCGAAATCAGGCTAGCTTCGGTTAAAACATTTTTATCCTTTAGGCCTAAAGCCTGGATGCCTTGCGAGGACCTTGTCTTCTTATAAGGGACCAAATCCGTGTCCAGGAGGATCATGCGGTTTTGACTGGAGACCGCCAGCATGTCCCCATTGCCATTTTCTTCTGCCATAAAGAAAAGTGCTTTGAGAGGGGCACCGCCATAAATGCCATTGACCAGTTTTTTACGTTTATTCTTAGTTTCGTAGCTGTCCACCGAGACCTTTACCATACGTCCATCCTCAAAGACTAGAAGCAAGAAGCCTGAGAAATCTTTGGTGGCATGGATAAAGAGAATTTTTTCTCCCGGCTCCAGCTCCAAGATATTTGGTGCAAATTCACCCCATTGCGAGGGCTTATGGTCATCAATTTCATAACAGAACAGCTTGTAAACATTGCCCTGGTCGGAGAAGAAAAGAATTTCCGACTTATTGCTGGTTTCTAGCTCTTGAATAATCCTGTCCTCGTCTTTGACCTTGAGGTCACCGGCAGATCGCAGTGAAGTCAGCGGTAACTTCTTTAGGTAGCCTTCTTGGGTAAAGAAGAGCTTGAGATTGTAGTCTTCAATCTGCGGCTCAAGCTTAATACTTTCTAGCTTCTCTGCCGCCACCAGTTGAGTCTTGCGGTCCTTCCCATAGGTTTGGGCATAGCCTTTCAACTGTGTAGAAATCAGCTGGTCTAAGCGTTTCCGATCGTGCAGGATGGCTTCAATATCGCGGATTTGGTCTTCTAGAGCCGTAATCTCCTGGGTACGGCGTAAGAGATATTCGCGGTTAAGGTGACGTAGTTTAATTTCTGCCACATATTCTGCCTGGACCTCATCAATGGAGAATGCCGCCATCAAGTGAGGCACCACCTCGTCCTCCTTCTCCGTCCGGCGGATAATGCGAATAGCCCGGTCAATATCCAAAAGCACTGCCTCTAAGGCTCTCAGGAGGTGCAGCTTTTCTTCTAACTTTTGCTGGTCAAAAGCCAACTCTCTAGACAGGCAGATGCGGCGCCAGGACAGCCATTCCAAAAGGATTTCCCGCACCCCCATAACCCCCGGCTTATTATCCACCAGGAGATTGCAGTTGCAGGCAAAAGAGGAAATCAAAGGAGTCAAGGCATAGAGTTTTTTCAAAACCAATTCTGGGTCAGAATTTTTCTTAAGGTCTAGGGTTATACGAAGGCCCTTGAGGTCGGTTTCATCTCGGATATCCACTATTTCCTTGAGTTTGCCATTTTTAACATTTTTATTTACTTCTTCAATGATGGCTTCAATCGTCGTAGTATAGGGAATTTCCAAAATCTCTATCCGCAGGGGTTTCTTGGTAATTTGGCACTTGGCCTTGAGCTTAAAAGACCCTCTCCCCGTTTCATAAATGGAGGCCATCTGTTCACGGTCGTAAATAATCGCTGCTCCTGTAGAAAAATCCGGAGCAGGCATGATTTCGAGGATATCTGCTTGAGGATCTTCAATCAGCGCTCGTGTAGCATCGCACACCTCCCTAAGGTTAAAGGAAGGGATATTGGAGGCCATGCCTACGGCTATACCCTGGTTAGCGTTAATCAAAATGGTAGGCAAGGCCGCCGGCAGGAGCAGGGGTTCTTGCAAGGTGCCAGAATAGTTATCGACAAAATCTACCGCATTCTTTTCCAGGCCCTGAAACAGGGCCTCGCAAGACTTATCCAAGCGGGCTTCTGTATAACGGTAGGCAGCATACTGCATGTCCCGCGAATACACTTTGCCCATGTTGCCCTTGGAGTCAATCCAAGGGTGGAGCAGGGCCTCGTTGCCCCGGGTCATACGTACCATAGTCTCATAGATAGTCTGGTCACCATGGGGATTAAAGGCCATAGTTTGACCAACAATATCCGCCGACTTAGCTCTCTGATCACGCATGAGGCCCATGCGGTACATGGTATAAAGCACCTTGCGTTGAGAAGGCTTAAAACCATCTATTTCTGGAATCGCCCGAGAAACAATAACTGACATGGCATAGGGCATGTAGTTATCCTTAAGTGTATCCGTAATGGTTACTAACTCTGTTTCCCCCGGATTAGCGCCTTCAGCAAAAGCTTGATAGGTCGGAAGTTCTTTTTCCGAGGCGGCCGAATTAGCCTGACCGCCAGATTTTTTCTTAGCCACCTTAACTTACCTCCATCTCCTAAGCTAAATCACATCCAGCATAGACATATATTCATGGCCATGGTCTGCTATGTACTGTTTACGGCCCTCCAAGTTATTACCTAAGAGGGTATCGAAGCAGGCAGCCGCGCTGGCCGGGTCTTCAGGGTAAACTTGATATAGGCGCCTGGTATCTGGATTCATGGTAGTCAGCCACATCATCTCCGGCTCGTTTTCGCCCAAGCCCTTGGACCGCTGAATATGGACCTTACCCTTGGGCAGGGATTCCACAATTTGCTTTTTTTCCTGGTCTGAGTAGGCAAAGTAGGACCGGTCTTCGCCTTTTACTTGGTGGGTAATCTCAAAAAGTGGAGATTCCACAATGTAGATTTTGCCCTCTTTAATCAATTCTGGGGTTAGACGATAAAACATGGCTAAGATCAGGGTACGGATTTGAAATCCATCGACATCAGCGTCGGTACAAATAATGATCTTCTCCCAGAGTAGCTTTTCCAGGTCAAACTCTGCAATATCTCGCTTTTTCTTACCTTCGATATGGATGCCGCAGCCAAGAAGCTTGATCAAATCCATGATGATATCATTCTTAAAAATTTGGTTATAGGAAGCTTTGAGGCAGTTAAGGATCTTCCCTCTTAAGGGAATAACCGCCTGAAATTCCGCATCTCGGGCCATTTTTACCGAGCCGAGGGCAGAGTTGCCTTCAACGATGTAGAGTTCCCGCCGGTTAACATCCTTGGTTCGGCAGTCTACAAAGTTATCTACCCGGTGGTAGATGTTATCAATTTGACCGGTTAAGCGTTTTTTGAGATTCAGTCTTTGTTTTTCAGCATTTTCTCTTGAACGTTTGTTAACCAAGATCTGGTCCAAGACACGGTTAGCCTCAGCCTGGTGCTCAATAAACCACACCCGGAGGTGATTGCGCAAAAGGTCGGTGAGGAAGGCTTGGATATAGCGGTTATTGATGGCTTTCTTCGTTTGGTTTTCGTAGGAAGAAAAGGTAGAGAAGGAGGAAATGATCAGGACCAGGCTATCAGAAATATCTTTGAAGGAAATTTTACTTTCTTCATTTTGGTATTTGTTCTGCGCCTTAGCCGCCGCATCAAATTCCGCCACAAAAGCCGACCGCGCCGCGCGTTCGGGCGATCCGCCATATTCCAGCCAGGACGAGTTGTGGTAGTACTCGATGACCGGCTCCTGGTTGCTGAAAGCAAAGACCACCTCGGCCTTAACCAGGTATTCTTCTTTATCCTGTCGGTCCTTACCCCGGCCTTCGCCGGAGAAATAGGCAAGTTCCGAGAGCGCGTCCTGGCCCAGAAGTTCTTCGGCATGGCCCTTGATCCCGTCGGCATAATAATAGTCATAGGTCTGGCCAGAAATTTCATCAATTAGGCGGAAGCTAATACCCGCGTTAATGATAGCCTGCTGACGCAGGACCTGCTGCAGGTAGTCTAAGGGGATTTCTACCTCCGTAAAAACCTCTTTGTCCGGCTTCCAGCGTTGACTCGTCCCACGTTTTTTGCCGGTATAAGGAGTCTTTTTCAGCCCGCCAATATTCTCACCCTTTTCAAAATGCAGCTCGTAATGGAATCCATCGCGATAGACTGATACGTCAAAATATTCGGAAGCATACTGAGTAGCGCAAGCACCCAGTCCATTTAAGCCCAGACTGAATTTATAAGTACCACCGCTCACATTGTCGTACTTACCGCCCGCATAGAGCTCGCAATAAACCAGTTCCCAGTTATAGCGATCTTCATTCTTGTTATAATCCAGCGGGATACCCCGGCCTTCATCCGCAACTTCTAAGGAAAAGTCTTTAAAGCGAGTAACTGTGATCAGTTTGCCATAGCCTTCACGGGCCTCATCTATGGAGTTAGAGAGGATCTCGAAAAATGAATGCTCACAACCAGCCAGGTCGTCTGAGCCAAAAATTACACTGGGACGTTTACGTACCCGGTCAGCTCCTTTAAGGGCGCTGATGCTCTCATTGTTGTAAGTTCCTGCTTTGGGCATATGTTACCTTTCTGTGTTTGGCGGGACCCTGCCCGATAAGTGGACAGGCTGAATTTTGCGGGAAGCTGGCCAAAATGCCAGGTCCACAGGGATCGTCATAACCTGAAGCATTATAACATATGCTTCTTCTATCCTGATTCCCCAGGCTTATAAGAAAAAACCCTGGAAATTGGTTTCCAGGGTCTCTGGCGAGCGCAGCAGGATTCGAACCTGCGACCTACGGCTTAGAAGGCCGTTGCTCTATCCAGCTGAGCTATGCGCCCATTGGAGCGGGTGAAGGGAATCGAACCCTCGTATTCAGCTTGGAAGGCTGATGTTCTACCATTGAACTACACCCGCGTTTCTGTAAGCTCAAATTCAAAGCTAAGCCATAATAACGCACTTAGTCCGGACTTGTCCAGAGTTTATTGCTCACTAGTTTCCGTTTCGCGGGAAAATAGGTAAGAAGCATAGACATATCCCTCCACTCCTTGGTCCGCTCTGACATAGACCCAACCGTCTTCTTCCGGCGCCAATTGCACCACGACTTCTCCCCGCTTAATTGAGGCAATCAAGGCGGAGCTGGGATCTTTAGCCTGGCGAATCTGCAGATTGTTGACCGTAACCAGCTGCTGCACCTCTAGGTTAGTCTCCAAAGGGGCCTGGACTACAGCATCCCGGTCAGGCAGCTCTGTAGCGATTACCGGTTCTGTATCTCGAATAGGCTCTGCTTGTCCACGTTTGCGGGTAACACCCTGCACGCCTAGGGCCAGGATTAGCACGAGTAGAACCACACAGGAGCTGGCAAAAAACTTCGAGAGGAAAGGCTGACCTGGCCAGAGGTTAAAAAATTTGCCCAGCAGCTGCCGTATTTTGGTTTTGAGGGGCGTAAAAGAAAACTCCCTAACTTTATCAAAATAATCATCCATGGGGTCGCGGCGCTGGGCATAGGTATCCAGCATCGCCTGGCGCTTCTGCCGATCCTCTTCATTGATTAAATTAATCCGGCTGGCATCCTGGCGGTTCCGCTGCCAGTCACCCAGACGCGGACGGTCTGCTTGGTCAGGCCTAGGCGGTCTGGGACCTAAATTGGCGGGTCTCAGTATGGGCTTAGGGTCGCGCACAGGTATTAGGTCTTGGCCGTGCAAAACGCGAGAAACCTTGGAACGCGGTATGGCCTTAGTGAAGTCCTCAGTGCGGGCAATACGGCGTACCTCCTCGCTGAGGAACTCGTTTGCGTGGCCTTTATAGATGCGGTTTACTTCCAAACGCTGGAACTGCATGGCCAGCCAAGACTGTTCAAAGTTAAAGCCATAGGTCCGGCCCAACCGGTTTAGTTCTGACATCATGGAGAAGAGCTGGAGCTTGGAGGAAAAAACTTCCTCCAATTGCTCCGGCTTAAAGCGGTCCACAAATTCAGGCGCTAAGAATAGCAAGAGATCCTCTTCTTGAGGAACAAAAGCGTAAAAATCTCCATAGGTCATCCAGTCCCCCGGCCACAGTCCTCTAGGTCTGAGGGTCGGCTGCAGGCGATAGAGTTCTTTGTGTCTCAGTAAATAGACGCCTTTTTGCGCATCCTGCCACACTAAAACCATTTCCGCAGAGGCAATCAAGAGGAAAGCCGCCTCTGGGAAATGTTTATGGGCCAAGACTGGCAGCGCAGCCAGGCCCTGGGTTTGTAAATCGGCAAACAGCAGCTTAAACAAGCGATTTTGCTCTTGGATATATCTCCGTTCTGCCCTATCCCCTGTATTAGCATAAAAGCCAGCAACCAGGTGGATTTCCCGGTTGCCGCTAATTACCCGGTTGCCCGATTTTGCCGCATCAGCCTGACCGATTAGAGCGCCATTGAGCTGTAGGCTCAAGGTATTAAGGTCATCCTTGCTGATGTGGCTGGTCAGTATAGCGCGTAACATTTATCTAATGCTTATTTACCTTTTCCGGCTTGCACAAACTTTAGCTTGGCAAAACGCGGCAGGCCATGTTCATCCAAAATACGTTCCGGCTGACCAGAGAGCAGGGGCATAACGTAGTCTAAGAAAGCATTTTCCAGACCGTTTCCGTCCTTCTGGATCCATTCATCTGGGACTTTTTTCTCAGCATTGGCCACAAGCTCCAGAGGAATTTCCTGGATTTCTGTTTTGTACTCTCCGCTCAGGGGGCGGGCAAAGCCAATCATCAGGTCCGTTTTCCCCTCCAGAGCAGCACGTACGGCGGCCTGTCCCGCCATGAAGCTATCTTCCACATCACGCTCCGAAGCCAGATGGGCTGCGCAGCGCTGCATGAGAGAAAGTTCGATCGCCCTGATCTTGGTAGGAATACGGGCGCCCACAATTTTGGCTAAAGCTTCTGCCGCACCACCCAGTTGTTTGTGACCAAAGGCGTCTACGGAGAGGTCAGCATTCGGGTCTAATTCGGGAATAAACTTACCATCGGCTGTCTGTACGCCCTCGGAGAAGCAAACAATAACCTTGCCCTTGCGCTCATAAACTTTCTGGATATCCGCAATAACCTTCTCCAGATCAAAAACTCGCTCTGGCAAATAAATCAGGTCGGGGCCGCAGCCTTTAGCTGTGGCTACCGCAGAAGCCGCGGTTAGCCAGCCCGCATGCCGACCCATGATTTCCACCAAGGTAATTTGTCCAGAATCATAAACCGTAGCGTCTTTATAAATTTCCATTAAGGTGGTGACAATGTAGCGCGCCGCAGAGCCATAGCCAGGGCAGTGGTCTGTTACCGCTAAGTCATTATCTATAGTCTTGGGAACTCCCATTACGCGGCAATCGTAGTTTTTAGACCGCAGGTACTTGGAAATCTTTGAGCAGGTATCCATGGAGTCATTACCTCCATTGTAGAGAAAATACCTAATATTATATTTCTTGAAGACCTCTAGGATACGCGCATAGTCACTCTCATCCTCTTCCAAAGCAGCAAGCTTATAGCGGCAAGAGCCCAGTTCTGAAGAAGGCGTTTGTTTCAGGAGTTCCAGTTCTTTAGGATCCTCCTGGCCCATGTCAAAAAAGTCCTCTTCTAAAATACCTACGATGCCATGATGAGCGGCATAAACTTTTTCAATATCTTCCTTGTGCGCCAGGGCTTCCAAAAAAACCCCTGCTGCACTTGCGTTAATGACTGAAGTCGGGCCACCAGATTGTCCGTAAATTAGGTTTCCTTTCATACTTAACCTCCTAAACTGTATTTAGCGCATACTTATTCTATTGGCAAACGAGATGATAATTTATATATACACCTAAATCAATAGGCGCGTCACTAGCTATCCTGTCGGTTGTAGTCCAAGAGGATGCTGGGATCTTGCTGATAGGGATTGAGGGGATTGGGATTTGTCGGATCCCAGGCAGGGCCATCCGGTGACATTCTCAGCTGGTCGACCTTCTCTGGCAGATAGGGAAAGTCCTCTGAGGATTCTAAGATTTCCACGGGCGTAGCTTCCTTGCAGTAATCATAGATCCATTTGGCCGCCTTGGTCTCTAAGCGGATACAGCCATGTGAAGCTACCTGGCCCAATTTGTTGTAGTCTTCCCAGCTAACCCCGGATTCTTCTACTCCACCATAAGAGGGTACGGCATGGAAGTAGTGGTATTGCAAAAATTCTGAACAGTATTGCCCATAAGAAGCGTCGATCATATAGCCAGAGTAGAGCTTGAGCCCCAGCTGGTGCTGTCCACTGGGAGTGTCGTAGCCCTCAGCCGCCGTAGAGCAGTTAAAAGCCTTGATCAGATAGTCAAAAGAACCGTCCCCCTTGGGATCTTCAAAAACTGTCACCAACTGTTTATCTTTGAAGACCCGGATCATATAGTCCTTTGCGGGGTCACCAGGGCTCTCCGGGGCAATCAGACGCTTAATCCGGTCTAGGTCGCTCTCCTGGTCAGGAATAGGTTCAAGACCCACCCGGGGGTCAGGCTTAGCCTTTTCTGCATCCGGCAAACTTGTTTCTTCCTCCTGCCTGGTATCAGTGGCGGAAGAGCTGCCCTCCTTCCCTAGCTCCTGAGAGTTGGCAGTTAATTCTGGACTTGCCTCTGCTGGGTTGGAAGGATTAGCGAAGCTGAAGCTTTCCTGGCTTTCTAGCTTGTCAGGTTTAGTTAGGATGGTCTCCGCAGCATAGACCACCCCTGTCACCAGGACGAGAGTTATAGCAACCGTAAGTAAAATTTTTTCTAATCTATGTAGTTTCATAATTTTGCGCACAGGCAGTAACAGCCCCGCTGAGCTGTTAGCAGTTCGGTAAAGTTCTCTTAATTGCAGGATCTATTATAGACGAGTAGACGGTCAAAGCCTAGCCAACCTGCTTAGCCTGCTAATTAGCAGGTTCAAGGGGTGGAGGACTGGTCTCCTGCATTGTGACCTCCGGGGCCGACGTGGGCTTCAGCGGCGGTGGGCTAGTAGGCCCAGTATAGGCTGGTTCTGTTTCCTGACTGGTCGCTGCTTCAGATTCTGCGGGAACAGGGGATTCTGGGATCGCGCTAAAGTCAGGCCAAACAGGAGGAATTACCTCGTATTCCTGCAGCCAGGGCTCCTCCACTGCCCACTTCTTTAAAACTTCCTGGTCATGATAGGGATTCTCTGGATCAGGATCCGTGGGGTCCCATTGGGGAGCGCCGTCTTTAAGCCGGAGGTAAAAAACATGGTCCGGGAGCTCAGCATATTTCTCTCCCCTATTTTGTAAAACCTCAACCGGACAGCCCGCAGGAGCATTTTCATACAGCCACTTAGCATCCATGCAGAACAACCGCACACAGCCATGGGAAGCTGCATAGCCCATGGAATTCAGGTCAGATAATTTCAGTCCACTCTTAAGGCTGCCATCATAGGAAGGCAGAGAGTGAAACAAAATATTGCCCTGGATCTGGTAACCATATTGAGCTCTCGCATTATCGAATAACCAGGGGTCAGGCCACTTAGCTCCTAAAGTATGCTGGCCTAAGGGAGTGTGGCCAGGTACAATGCCGCTAGAACAAGGGAAAGTCCTAAGGAGCACTTCCTGTCCCTGGTCATCAGGACCGTAGGCTGCAACATATTGCTCGTCTAAGAAGATCAGGAGCCGGCTAATAGGTGTTTGATAATCCTCCACATGCTGGCGGCGGTCTTGAATCTCCTCATAAAGGTCATCTAAATCCCGCCAGAAAATCTTGTCCTTAGCCTTAGGATTCTCGGGACCGATCAAGCCTTCCGCAGAACTAGTTTTTTCTTCCTGCCTTTCAGTTGCAGAGGGTGCAGCCCTTGTAGTCGCCAACTCAACAATCTGGCCGGCTGCCGCCTCCTCTAGCGAGCTTGGGCTGACTTGAGTCTTGCTCTGGTCAGTAGCATCCGCAAGCATCCTGCGGTCCAGCTCATCATTGAAATATAACAGGAAAACGACCAAGCAGAAAAAAGCTATAAAGCCCAATGGCACAATAAGAAAAGCCATTAAATTACGTGATTTAGGGGTCCGCTGGGGGTTAGACATAGCACCCTCCCTTAAGTTCAAGCGAAAAACTGGTCGGAGTGACTGGACTCGAACCAGCGGCCTCTTGGTCCCGAACCAAGCGCTCTACCACCTGAGCTACACCCCGAAACTCTGGTAAATTCTAGCCTGTCATAAGTTGAAATGCAAGTTGCCCTAAACTATAATCGTTTTATCCATTGTGTACCAAGGCTTTCTCAGGATCCTCGGCCCTACTGGCAGCTTCTTGAAGAACGCCTTATTTATTATGATTTGAGGTTACGCGTTTATGAGCTATGCCGACCAAGTATTTCAAGCCAGCGCCAGGCAAATTCTCGACCAAGGCACCTGGCAGACGGGCAAGGTTCGCGCGGTTTGGTCAGACGGTACGCCCGCTCGTACCAAAAAAGTCTTTGCCCTGATAAACCGTTATGATTTACAAAAGGAATTCCCTATTCTTACGCTCCGTCCCGTTCCTCTGCAAAAATGTGTAGATGAACTGCTCTGGATTTGGCAACAAAAGTCTAATCGCATCGCGGATTTAAATTCACATATTTGGGATGCCTGGGCTAAGGAAGATGGCACCATTGGCAAAGCTTATGGTTACCAGCTCGCGCAGAAAACTCGTTATGCAGATGGAGAGTTTGACCAGGTGGACAGGCTCATCAAGGATATCAAGGAAAACCCTGAAAGCCGCCGGCTCATTTGTCACATGTACAACATTCAGGACCTGCCAGAAATGTCCCTCTACCCCTGCGCCTACTCCATGACCTTTCACGTAGACCAGGGGCGGCTCTCCGGGCTATTAAACCAAAGGAGCCAAGACATGCTAATTGCCAATGGCTGGAATGTTGTGCAGTATGCCATTCTTATCCATATGCTGGCCCGAGAATGTCAATTGGAAGTCGGGGAATTAGTACATGTGATCGCCGATGCCCATATTTATGACCGCCATATCCCCTTGATGGAGGAACTCCTAACTCGAGAGACCTACCCCGCGCCCAAACTGCTAATCAATCCTGAAGTCCAAAGCTTCTACGACTTTAAACCGGAAGATTTCCAGTTGGAAAACTACCAGCACGGGCCACAATTAAAAGACATTCCTGTGGCTATCTAAGCTCTTGATAGGCAAGTTTAGCCCCGCTCAGCCCCTCCTGCTTGCCCCAGCAGGAAAAAGCAGAAGTGGCCACCACATTAGATAAGGATAAACATGATTGCTATAGTAGCCATAGATCAAGCCAACGGCATTGGACGAGATGGACAGCTCCTGCAGCCTATCCGCCAGGATTTAAAACGTTTCAAGCAAATTACCATGGGCAAGGTCTTAATCTACGGCGCCAAGACCCTGGCTACCTTCCCCGGGAAAAAGGTTTTGCCCGGCAGGAAAAACCTCATTCTCAGCCGCAAGCTGAAAGCCGAAGAAGTCCCCGGAGGAGAGATTATGCGCTCTTTGGACGACCTTCTGGCCCGCCTTGCGGAACTTAAAGAGGCAGGGAGAACCGAAGATGACTTTTGCATTATTGGCGGCGCCTCTGTTTACGCCTCCCTCCTCCCCTATACTCACCGCGTGGAACTTACCAGGATATACCAAGTCTTTCCTGCAGATGCCCACTTTCCCGACCTCCCTGCGCATAGTTTTGTCCTGCAAGACCAGGGGCCTTGTCTAAGTGAAGGAGATATTAGATTCCGTTATGAAACCTGGGTCCGGTCATAATTTAAGCAAGCTGCGGCTTAAAGATAACCGGCAGCTTAAGAACTTTCCTCTGCCTTCTGACTTATTAAAAACTACCCGGCGGAGGCAAGACTTCATGCGGAGCTGGCTCCAGGCTTTCCCACCAAGCAATATCTTTCTCTGGCAGTCTGACCAAGCCGAGCAGAGCCTGGTGCTACTGCAGTCGGGACCTCAAGGATCAAGTGGCAGCCGGGCCCTAGTTTATCCCGCACCAGAGACAAACCTCAGCGCAGAAGACTGCCTAGCTCTCTGCGAGGACCTATTCTTCAATCTTCCCGCTTTATATGATCTGACCGTAGAACTAAGCGCCAGCCCGCCTTCGGATAAAGTCCTCCAGCAGCTGGAAGCGGCGAATATAAAGTGCTGGCAGCATCCCAGCGGATCTGGTCCCTGGCCCCACGCTACTTGGGGCTTTTACCTGCACCGCCTGACCCTTTCTTCACCTGTTATCCATCTCCCCTTCCACAATTTTGGCATTATGTTTGAAGAGGACAGCAGTCACGACCACATCATAGCTGTGCATTTTATCCAGCCCCGCCAGACTTTCTCCCCAGGCCCCCCGGCCTTTCTCTTGAACGACCTGGGTCTTCTGGGTGGAGATCTGCGTTATCAGCCAAACGGGCAAATAACCGCAGCTAAGCCTGCCGCTCCGATCAGCTATTCCCCTCTGCTTTTAGAGGCAGAACGCCAAGCAAAGTCCTATTTGGCTGGTTCAACTGTCGGTTTTGACCTACCCTATAAAATTCTCCAGGGGACAAAATTTCAAAAGCAGGTCTGGGCTCAAATTAGTCAGATTCCCTACGGCACAGCCTGGTCTTATAGCGACCTGGCTGCTCGAATTGTCGGTCCCGCTAAAGCCCATACCTACGCCAGGGCGGTGGGCGGAGCCTGCGGGGCTAATCCTCTCCCCCTGCTAATCCCCTGTCATCGAGTTATCGGCCAAGATGGGCAGTTGGTCGGCTTTTCTGGGGGCGTAGAGATAAAAGACAGGCTGCTAAATTTAGAACTTTTTAACTATAAACAGTTAGACCAATAAATGAGAAAAAGAGAACAAAAAACCCCGCAATACTAAATTACGGGGTTTTTGTTTGGTGATTCATGAGGGATTCGAACCCTCGACCCCCTGATTAAAAGTCAGGTGCTCTACCGGCTGAGCTAATGAATCTGGCTGGGGTAGCAGGATTTGAACCTACGCATGCGGGAGTCAAAGTCCCGTGCCTTACCGCTTGGCTATACCCCAATGTTCGTGTGCAAAGTGGGGTGGTATATGGGATTCGAACCCATGACCTCCAGGGCCACAACCTGGCACTCTAACCAACTGAGCTAATACCACCGTGCTGTCAGAGCACTTTTGAGCACGCTTAGCATTATACGTATGGCCTTTGGACCTTGTCAAGCCTAGACAGTTTTTTGGCGATCTGCTGTAAAACTCTGGCTTATCGGCACTTTTTGCCTATCTTATGGCAAGCAAAAAAAGCTTTTGATTTGGTCATAGCGTTTTTCTTTAATCCCTGGGATTGTTAAGAGGTCCTCCAAAACCAGGTCACGACCTAGGTCAGCTCTTAAGCGCAGAATCGCTTGCGCTGTTTTCGGCCCGATTCCAGGTATGGTTTCGAGTTCCTCCTGGCTGGCATGGTTCAGGGAAATGAGCCCAGATTGTCCTCCCGCTGCGCCCTCTCCTACACCTATAGTTGAAGCATCTAGTTCAGCATGGTAAGTCACTTGGCTGCCTGCTCCAGCTGCTAGCTCCTCGGCACCTGCCACATGCACGTGAGCATGTGCTTGCAAGCTAGCAGCAAGATTAAGGTCTGGGGGAGGTTCTGACTCAGTAAAGCCGCCCGCTTGCTCAACCAAGTCTACTAGCAAGCTGCCCGGAGCTAAATAGTAGACGCCAGGATGCTTTACAGCACCCGAGATGTAGATGGGCAGGTCTGGCTCCCTTAGGCTAGGTGTTTCTGTCGCAGCCTGACCAGAATCCAGCTCGGCAGTACTCAGGTTGATCTCTTTCCAATTCGGGGTAAAGCGGCTGCCACTTTCACGGCGCAGCAGTGCGGTTAAAAGGATAAACAAGCAAAAAACCGCCAGCAGCAAAACATAATAAGGGAGCTGCCGGGTTTTCGTAGTCTCTAGGCTCTGCCGACGGTCTGCCGGGCCAGTGTAACCAGGGTAGTTGGCCTCTTCTGGCCAAAAGTAGGGTCGGGAATCCGGAGGTCCCTCTGGATTAGGCCTCCCAGCCCGACGCCTGGTCTGGCCTGGTTTAAAGCTACGTAGTGCGTTCCTGATAAAAAACTTCCCCATAGGGGAATTATCCCCTAGAGAGAAGTTTATCAGCCAAAATTCTTTCGACGAACAGGGACAATAGCCAACAATGGCTTGCACTGCACCCGCAATTATTGCTCTTGGAAAGAATGATCCTCCGGGCTCAGGTTTTCAGCTTCCTTATTGGTCCAAAACTTATCTAGGTCATAGAATTCACGGTCTTGCCTGCACATAATATGGACCACTACAGAAGCATAATCCACGAGGATCCAACGCCCAGATTCCAGTCCTTCTACGGCCAAGGGCGATAAGTCATATCTCTCCTTCAGCTTATAGGTAAGCTCATCTTCTAGGGCCTTGGCATGGTTAGGCGTCGTCGCAGAGGCCAAAACGAAGTACTCTGTGAGCGTGGTTTTTTGTCCCACCTCAAGGACAGCAATATCATCTGCCTTCTTCGCATCAAGAATATCGGCAATTATTTGACTAAGTTCTGCAGAATTCAATGTTCTATTTATCTCCTTAATTTTAATTTTGTTTATTATAGCCTACTAGGCTAGGAACATGCCGAGCTCCAGCATAAGCTTGACAGACAGTTCGTGCATACTGGTAAAATTACGCCGCATAGCCAGCTGCACTTCCTGCAAGCACAGGCGCATGGCCTCGTCTAAGTCAAGCTCTGCGGCCTGACGAATTTTATCCAGATCGTGGAAGGGGCGGCCGAATTCTATCTTATCTGCCAGGTATATCACTTTCTCCAAGGGAGTCATGCCGGGCCGGCCTGTAGTATGGTACATCACCGCATGATAAATTTCTTCATCGGTAACCCCTAAGGCCATCTTATTCCAATAGGCAGAAGCTGGACCGTGGGCAATGGCCGCGTTAACCGCATGGTTAAAACCAGATTGTTTAACATAGGTGTATTGGTCGGGCAAGGGTATGTTTTTGCAAGAGTCGTGCAAGAGGCCAGCCACAGCAGCTTTATCTGCATCCAGGCCATGGACGCAGGCTAAGTGTGTTGCATAAAGGGCCACATTGGCCACGTGGACTAGGCGCCGGACTGGCATCTTATGCCAAATAGCCTGCTCAAAGGTTCGGAGCTGGTCATGGGTCTCTGGCTTCAGACTCTGGAAGTCTGCATAGAAAACATAGGGGCGGTTCTGGCGCAGGAAGTCCGCTACCTCTGGTTGGTAGGACTTTTTTTTGACTTCATTTCCTAGCAATTGCTGGCGTAGGTCAGTGGAAGAAATTTCCAAAGGCTGCATGGGGAAAAACTCAATGGAACCTCCATAGGCTCTTTGCAGGGCCTTGGCCTTCTTCCGGTAGGATTTTTCCTCTTTAGCATCCAGGCCGCGCAAGGCAATCAGCAAGTCGGCCTGGGCCAGGATTTCTTCCGGTTTGTACCAAGTGGCAAAATAATCCAAGGCATCAGAACCCAGGACCAGCTTAAATTGTACAGACTCTTTAGTTTTTTTCTCCCACTTTTTATGAAGCTTATTTAGGGTATTTACGGTGTAATTTGGTCCTTCTGTGTGCTTTAGCTCCATCCGGGAGAGTTTCACTTGGTTTAAGTCTTCTGTGGCTAGCTGAGCCATGACATAACGATAGATGGACAGCGAAAGCGCCCGCTCTTTATAGGCCGGAGATGAGGTAGGTATCAGGTAAAAATAATCAAAATCATCGACGGATAGTGCCGCTTCCAGGAGCCGGCGGTGGCCTAAGTGGAAGGGGTCGAAAGATCCGCCTAAGATGCCTACTTCTAAAGTCATGATTCTCCCTCCTCCTAACTATGGCCCTCGGCAGCGGACAAGGCCAGCATAGCCTCAATGAAGGGGTTGAGCTCACCATTCATCACCCCTTCGACGTCCGGGGTCTGCAGGTCTGTGCGGTTGTCCTTGACGAGGGTGTAGGGGCAAAACACATAAGAACGGATTTGGCTACCCCAGGCTATGTCCTTTTGCTCACCCTTGAGATCGTCAATGGCGGCTAATTGCTGCTGCCTCGCTAGGGTATAAAGCTTAGCCTTAAGCATGCGCATGGCCATTTCTCGGTTCTGGATCTGGGAGCGTTCGTTTTGGCAGGCCACTACAATATTAGTGGGTATATGGGTAATGCGGACCGCAGACGAAGTTTTGTTAACATGCTGGCCGCCCGCTCCCGATGACCGGTAATAATCTATCCTCAGGTCTTCTTCCCTGATATCCACCTCAATGGTATCGTCTAGTTCTGGCAAAACTTCAAGTGAGGCGAAGGAAGTATGGCGGCGGCCAGAGGAGTCAAAGGGAGAGATTCTCACCAGACGGTGTACTCCCATCTCATGCTTAAGTAAGCCGTATGCGTAATCACCCCGAATGGCAAAAGTAATACTCTTCAGTCCTGCCTCTTCTCCATCCACAGAGTCCAGGACCTCCAAGCTGAGCTCTTCATGTTCCGCCCAGCGGGCATACATGCGAAAGAGCATATTCACCCAGTCGCAAGCCTCCGTTCCTCCCGCTCCTGCATGTAAGGTCAAAATAGCATTGCTGTCATCCAGCTTATCCGTGAAGTAAGTTTGCAACCGCAATTCCTGAAGCTGGTGCTGCCAGGCAGTCTCTCGGGTCTCCAGTTCGGGGGCTAAGCTAAAATCATCTTCCTCTTGAATCAGGTCAAGCAGGGCCAAAAGATCTTCGTACTCGGCCTCTACTTGGGCAAACTTTTCCAGACTCTTCTTGAGCCTGCTGAGTTCGGTTTGTAATTTTCTCGCGTGGTCAATATCCTGCCAGAAATCCTCTTTATAACTAGCAGCTTCTAAGGCTTTGGCTTCTTCAGCCATATGGTCGAGCTTCAAGGCTAACCGTAAATCTTCAATTTCTGTACGGGCGTCTTCAAGTTCGCGGCGTTTGCTATCCAGATCAAGCATGGGTCTTGCTCCTTTCTTTAGTCAGGCTAGGCTAAGGAAAAGCGAGTCTTCACAACTTGGTCATTTTTACTCTCACACCCTGGTCAGACTCTCTGACCACCAGGTACATTAAGCCGGCAAAGCGGGCAAAAACCAGAAAACGCAAAGCAAAAAACAGACTTTGCCAGACACCTAGGCTGTAGGAGGCCTGTGCAAAAATCAAGCTGGCCAGTCCTTCTGCCAGCAGGAAAACTAGATTAACCACGAAGTAGTTCGAAATAATAAAGAGTTTTACCCCCTTAGTTTCCCTATAAGAAGTGCGCATGCCTTCGCGGAAGCTCAGGCCCTGCATGAAAAGTGCGGGGGCTAGCAGAAAAGCCGAAAGGTAAAAATAAAAAGGCAGACCCAAAAGCATGATAGAAAAAACATAAGCCAGGTCCAGGAGCAGCATAAATGCTAACTGCCGGGGCAAGGTTTGAGCAAAGCGGCGCCAAGCATAACCTAGGGCGGTCTCTTTTTGCGGGTCACTTAACTGGCAGGCCGGGAATCCTGCGGCCTGGAGGGCATCTTCTAAATCTTCCACCTTAAAGGAATCGGCAGTAGGCAATTCCTCGCGAATTCCTGCATCCTGGTCACTAGTATCCGGAGGACTCTCTTGCCAATAATAGCCCTCAGTTAAGGAAGAATTGTCTGGGCTGCCACCTTCAGTCCAATCCTTATTTAAGGACTGACTCAGACTCCGCAAGATTTTTACTTGCAAGCGGAAAGCTCGAATATTTTCTCGTAGTTCTTGGTCTTCCTGGCTTCTGGGACCCAAAGCGTTATAGCAGGTTTGCTCCAGCACAAAAATCTGCATATAGATCAGAGACAAAGCAGAGGCCAGCAAAGCACTTACTGTATGAAGCCCAATAATCAGCCAATTGCCTGGGCTGAGTCGGCCAAAGATTTCCGCCGGGCTTAGCTGACCCAGGTTTTCCAAAGCGTAAGTAAAGGGGAAAAAGTTTCGGTCTCCCACGGGCGCTACGCGTGCCAAAATCTGCAAGGCTAAGATCAGGAGGAGGCTAAACTTGACAAATTTTTCTTCTTTCAGGCGGTAGAAGCGAAAGGCTTCTAGGTTAAGCTGCCAAGTGGAACGCATAAGTCCTCCTTTCCTAGTGCTCAGTTAAATTGATCTGCCAGTCTCCAATCAGGTCTAACGCATTTCGTCTTGGTCCAGCTTACATTCTTGCAGGCCGCGGACTTGACTCATGGCCTCTTGGAGCTGCTTGGCTATTTTAACACTTCCCAGCCAGATACTTAAGTTTAGCTGGGAAAGATTAGGCCCTACACGTTGTTGGTTGGCCTGTTGTATTTTTTCCGCATAAGGCTCCAAGGTCTGGCTCATTTGGGTCAAGAAACTGCCCGACATGACCGCTAAGATGCGAAAATGGAAAAGTTGCTGGCCTTCCTGGCTGTCATAGGCAAAGACATGCTCCCTGTACTTATAATAAGCCGAACGTGAAATGCCCTCTTCTTTGCAAGCCTGATTTATAGACAGCAGAGGGTTGTCTGCCAGCTTGCGTTTGACGCGTACTACCCGCCGCAGAGTCTCGCCGGCGGCATTTTCTGCAACTAAAATATACTGGGCTTTAGTTTTCTTGACTTTGCTCTTCCCTGCCATCTCCGGCTCCTAGACTAACTTACCCGCTTTAAGGTCATGGTACCAGTCTCTGAGGGCTAAGCCCCGGTGGCTGATGCTATGTTTTTGCTGGGGTTCTAATTCTGCAGTAGTTTTCCCCAAACTGGGAATATAGAAGATAGGATCATAACCGAAGCCATGGTCGCCTCGGCGTTCAGGCAGCAAAAGTCCCGGTACCGACCGTTGATAATGATAGATCGCTCCAGATGAAGAAATATACGAAAGCGAGCAGAAAAAGCAGGCAGTCCAGCTTTCCTGCGGAAAGGGGGCTAGGAGCTGCCAGAGTCGGGCAATTTTATCTTTATAGGAAGTATGTTCGCCTGCAAAGCGGGCCGAATAGATACCCGGATAGCCGTCTAGAGCGTTAACCGAAAGCCCTGAGTCATCCGCCAAGACGGGACGTTTTAATTGGGCATAGGCAGCCTGGGCTTTAAGGTCTGAGTTCTCCTGGTAAGACTTTCCTGTCTCTTCCACATCTTCGTCAAGTCCCAGCTCATGTAAGCTGATAAAGCTCAAATCAGGATCCTGAAGAATCTCTTGAAATTCTCTGACCTTATCGGGGTTATGGGTAGCTAAGACAATTTCCATTATCTTCCTGCTTTCTACCAGGCACTAAATCCAGGACCTGGGGTAGGTATTTTTGAAGAAATGATCTTGAAGCTTGAGCCATAAGAGGATCCGGCCTTCAAAAGCCAAAGCTACATAGGTTCCAGCTTGTATCAAGTTTAGCTCATCAACTCTAGCACAAGTCCCCTCGTGATATAAACGCCCCTCTCGGCTTGCGAGGGCAGCTAATACCTGATCTCTAAGCAAGGTCTCACCGCGCAGCGCTGCTCTTAACAATGTGCAGTCCTCAAGCTCCAGGGTCCATCTAGGGTCAGCTTGCGAAACGAATTGCGCTAAGGCCTGGCTGGGCTGAAAATCTAAGGAGCCAGCCTCGCCCTTGGCTTGGCCCAGGTAGAGCCCAGTTTTCAAATAATAACTATGTGGGGAAATGGGAGCCAAGGCCGGTAAGAGGTGGAGCTTATCCTCCTGTACTCTCAAGTAAAAATTTCCACTGTTTAAGAGTTCACCTAATCTTCCGCGGCCACTTAAGTTTATCTGACTAAAGCTTTCCCAGGCGTCCAAGACTGACCGCCCATACCGCGGATTTCTCTCCTTAAAGCTAGGGTTCGGAACTTCCCTCTCCCCTTGTCCTGTTTCCTGTTTGACCAGGAGAGCAGCAAACTGCCCTTCTCCCCGAGATAAATGCGGCCAAATTCTCAGCGCATGGGTCGTGGGATAACGGCCCTCCGGGTCTGCAAGACCAGGACTGACCCCTGGGCGGCTAACGGGGGCAAGATAAAAGTCAGGGTGGCGGTCAAGGAATTTAATAACCTGTCCCTCATTCTCTGCCCAGGAGTAAGAGCAGGTAGAATACACCAGGCGGCCGCCAGGCCGAAGATTTTTTGCCGCTTCATCAAGGATAGCTGCCTGCAGGTCAAGGATCTCCGGTCCACGGTAGCGCGCCCAAGACCGCAAGGCCCGAGGATCCTTCCTAAACATGGCCGAACCCGTACAGGGCACATCCGTTAAGACCAAGTCAAAAAAAGGCGCGGAGCCTACAAACTGCTGGGAGAAGCCCAGAGCATCGCGGCAGGACACCACACACAGGGCAGAGCCTGCAAGTTCAACATTACGGCTCAAGGCTCTGGCCCGCTTCTCGTTGATTTCATTGGCCCACAGCAGCCCCTGGTCCTCTAGGCTGCCCGTTACCGCAAAAGCTTTACCTCCCGGGGCAGCACAAAGGTCCAAGACCTTCTCGCCCGGTTTAGCCTCTGCTAGGTCGGCGGGCAGCATAGCTGAGGGATCCTGCAGGTAGAAAAGTCCCTGTCGGTAATACACACTTGCGGAAAGTTTATGCTTAAGAGGAAGAAAATAACCTGCCCTGGCCCAAGGCACAGGTTCAAGGTCTGGGAAGGGCAGGTCGTCTAGACTTTGCAGTTTAAGTTTGTTCAGGAGCAAGCCCGCAGTTGGCTGCTCTTGGAAGCTCTCAATAAAATCTTGCCACTTGCCCGGTGCGTCATAGGTGGACCACAGGTCTTGCATTTCCGTGATGAATTTTGCGGGGAGTTTCAACATAAGTCAGAATTCTTGCTTTTCCAGTCTAAAGTTCTAAAAGATCGCAAACCGAGAAGCTGGCTTTTTTCAAACTATCCTGGCCAAAGGGTGCTGGCAGAGCCGCTTCATTTAAACGGTCTAAGACTGCTCCTCCAGGATTGGTCAGAAGGAAATTATTGAGTTTGCTTGATAACAAACTCCTGGAGAGGTGCTGCGGGTGAACCGCTAAAATCGTCACCAGAGCCAGGACCGGCGCGAGCGCTTGATAAGCCTCCAGATTCAGGGAAAATATATAGGGCCACAAGAGGTCTAAGATCTCATCGGAAAAAGTGGGGAGGCCGATGAATCCCAGCTGGTTAGCCAAAGTCTGCTTGAAAGCCTGACGCAAGCGGAGAGCATTTAGCCTGCCCTGCATGTGGTAGAGGCGATTTTCCCAAACATAGCAGAAGCAACGTAAAAAGCTCATCTGCAATTGCTGTGCCCATTCCATATCCCAAGCCAGATCCGCATTTTCACCATAGAAGGCAGGCAGTTCCTTCTGGGCTAGGACTAAGAACAAATAGGCAGAAAGCTGTTTGCTGTAAGCATCCTGCCTAGAGGACCCCAGACTGTGGTAGTTGAGCATGGCAGAGATATCTGCCAGGGCATAGCCAGCATCCAGGAAGCTTCGCGTCAGGGGCCGGCGTCCGTCCAAAGGCAGAGCTAAAAAGGAGGCCGGGACAGACATGAGCAAGCTGGAGGGTGTGCCTAAGCTCTCCCTAACTAGACTGTCATAGCTGATATAGCCCTTATCAATGAGGTTCAAAAGAAAGTGCTGAGGATGCCCGGTCAACTCCGCTAAGGAGGAAGCAAATTGTTGTTTCAGTTCGGGACCTTCGGAAATCAGCGGAATTCGTCCATGCTGCGACAAAACAGGGTAATCCAACCAGGCCTCAGCCGCGAGGCCTAAGCGGTAATCTTTTAGCTCCTTCAGCTCCTGCCAGATGGGGAGAAAGTGGGTGCGAAAGTCTTTAATAAAATTGAGTTCCGCCTTGCGGCCAAAGGACCGCTTACCTCGCCTGGCCTCGTGGTAATCAGAGTAATTAGCAAAGCCTGTATCTTGAGCGATCTGCCCCCTGACCGCCAGCAGCTCCAGACACAGCTGGGTTCTTTCTGCGTGATCTTTCCGCAGTTTACGGATAAAGGCTTGAAAAAAAGCCAGCCGGTCATCATGGGCAATCAAAGCGTCCCCCGGGAAGCCAGACTGATTTACCTCTTCCCATATACTCAGGGCCGAAGGTTTTAGGGCTTGTAAGGCTTGAACCAGGTCATTCTCTCGATCCCAGACTTTTACAGGAATTAGCTCTTCAAAACGGGACCAGCGCCAAGCCCTGGACCAGAGGTCCATGTCTTCGGCTGAACCTTCCATGGCCTCATAAGGATAGTTGGCAATGGCTCGATAGACTGCCCCCTTGGCCTCTGCCAGGCGAAGACTAGGGCAGGCTCCTTCCAGCACCTTATTAGCCTCCTGCCTCTGATCGGGCTTTAAGGCCTGACAAATGCGGGCGTAATTCACCTGACTTTGCTTGGTTAAAAGAATTTGCTGAAAGGATAAGAGACTGCGGGCAGCCTGTTCTGCTCCCCTCTCCTGAGAAATAAGAGCTTGGATGTCTGACGTGAGCTGAACCAGCTCTGCCTCTGGGCAGGGGGCAAAACTCAAGTCGCTAAAGCGGGGAATATCCGCTAGCATGGCCAAGCTCTTATCCTCCATGAGCTACATTCTCTCTACGACTTCAATGCCTAAGAGACCTAAAGCCAGCTTAAGCTGTGAGGCAAATAGGTTGCACAGGGCGAGTCTGGCCAGGCGCAGGTCCGGATCCTCTGCTCTTAAGATGGAGACAGATTGGTAAAAACGGCTGTAATCTCGCACTAAGCTAATAATCTGCCGCGTGAGAATAGAGGGCTCGTAAGCCTCTACCGCCTCCACACTAGCTTGCTCCAGCTGAGCCAGACTTTTTAAGACTTGGAACTCGGTATCTTCAGTTAAGAGTTCAATCTTGGCTTGGGCCAGTTCTTCCTGCGTGACTCCTGATTTACGCAAAACACTTCTAGCCCGCGCATAGGCGTATAGCAGATAGGGGGCAGTGTCTCCGGTAAAGTCCAGCATCTCATCCCAGGAGAAGGCGATATCATGCTCCCGTCCAGCCCGGAGGTAAATAAACTTAACCGCGGCAACCCCAATATCTTCTGCAATCGCTTCTTTCTGGTCAGCCAGATCGAAGCCGCCTTCATCCATAATCTCTGAGACCCGCTTTACGGTTTCGTCCAGGAATTCTTCCAGCAGGATGACCTTGCCAGCCCGCGTTGAAAAGTCCTGGTCTCCAAAAGAAAGTCTGCCAAAAGCCACATGATAGTTCTTACCCGCCTTTGGATGCCCCAGTTTGTCTAGGACCGCGAAGACCTGCTGGAAGTGGTGAGTTTGTTCTTTACCTACGATATAAACGTTACGATAGTAGTCCCAAGTCTCAGCCCGGTAAAAAATCGCCGTAATGTCCCTGGTTGCATAAATAGATGACCCATCTGACTTAAGAATAATGCAAGGCGTGAGATTGTACTCATCCAGCATAACCACTTGAGCCCCCTGGCTTTCCACCAGCAAGCCCTTTTCCCTGAGCAGGTCTACGATGGCCGGCATCTTGTCGGAGTAAAAACTTTCTCCGTTGTAGGAGTCAAAAGAAATATTCAGGCGGTCATAAATCCGTGCAAATTCCTGGAGACTAAGCTTTCTAAAGCGTTCCCACAATTTATATTCCAGCTCTTCCCCCAGCTCCAAGCGGCGGAAGTGGTCCCTGGCTGCATCGTACATTTCTGGATTATCTTCCGCCAGCTGGTGGAACTTGACATAAACTCTGGTCAGTTCCTTGATCGGCTCTTTTTCCAGTGCGGCTTCGTCGCCCCAAGCCAGCCAGGCGTAAATGAGACGGCCAAATTGGGTGCCATAGTCACCAAGGTGGTTAAGCCGCTTAACCGTATAGCCTTGATAAGCATAGAGTTTGGCAATTGCGTCTCCTAGGATGGTGGAAAAGCCATGCCCCACATGGAAGGGTTTAGCGATATTGGGCGAAGAATACTCAACCAAGACTACTTGGTCTGCCCGCGCGGGATCACTAACATGGCCAATTAATTTATCCGGCTGGTCTGAGCCTGCTTGAAAGATGGAAGCCGCATAGGCAGAACGGTCATAGAAAAAGTTTACATAGGGACCCTTGGCCTCAACTTTCGCTAAGTGAGGGGCTTGGGCAGAAATTTTCTCGGCCAAGTCCTGGGCTATCATCTGCGGAGCTTTGCGTTCCTGCTTGGCAAACTTAAAGCAGGGCAAGGCCAAGTCACCCATATCAGCCTGGGGTGGAGTTTCAACAAGTTCGGAAATAGCAACCGGGTCCATGTTGAGAACCCGGCTGATGAGGTCAATAGTTTGGTCTCGTAAATTCATCTGTATTTAGCCCCAGAGTTTTGCGGGGTACCTCCCTTGATCAATCAGCTTTTGAATAGATGCCACTACATGCGGCTTGTCTTCCTTATAGGTTACGCCAATCCATTGATCAGAACTTTGCTTGCAGGTAACTTGCAAATCACCCGACTGGATCAAGCTGCCAATACGCTCCGGCAGGAGATATTCAGCTTTCAAAGGATTATCCTGCATAGCCTGTGTCAGGAAGGGCACAAAACCTGCCTGAAGCTGATCAACAAAGTTGCGGGCAAAGCCCCAGAAGTTCATGGAGCAAGGCGCATCTTTTGCCACGTAGCCATAAGTCTGCCCCTCATCTTGGGAGTAGCGTACACGGTCACCCTCCGCTTCTAGACGGAAACGCTCCTCCAGGAAACGCAGCTGCTGGTCTTGGTCAATATCACAGATAGCCCTAGTCACAAAACCGTGTTTGGATAAGGTGTTTTCCAAAATATAATTTACCAATAGGGCCTGGTTAGGCTGAGATTCGTGCTTTAAATAGTCATAAACCAGCTGATAGGCTTTGGGCCCGTAGTAGTCATCAGAGTTAATTACAGCAAAGGGAGCATCTAACGCATCCCGGGCCGCTAAGACCGCATGAACAGTGCCCCAGGGTTTTACTCTGCCCTCAGGCACACTAAAGCCTTGAGGCAGGTCGTCGAGCTTCTGCTGGCGGTAGACAATGTCTAAATCTGCCTTCAGCCGGCTGCCAATAGCCTCTTTAAACAAGGCTTCATCATCTCCGATAATGAATACTACGCGTTTGAAACCAGCTTTTACCGCGTCATAGATGGAATACTCCATCAAGATCTCGCCGTTAGGACCCAAGGGGTCAATTTGTTTAAGCCCACCATAACGGGAGCCAAGGCCTGCAGCTAAAATTAATAAAATAGGTTCTTGAGACATAGACAACCCCTTTCTTAATATGCTCCTAAAATCCAGGATCTTGTCTGTACACAGGTTATTATACTTAGCTTGGCGCTTAAAGAAAAGTTCGCCCCAGATTAATCTCTAAATATAAATCGGGATAATTATTCACGTGGCCCCGTGCGTGGTTTATAACGCGTTTGGTTAAGGAGATCAGGTCTAGCTTCTTGCGCAGCGTTAATCGCAGCTTGGCACAGGTCTGCTTGAGAATCTAAGAGTTCCTTCCCCCGCCGGTCTACCCGCTTATAAAAACCCGAAGGCAGCTCTATTCTCGCTCTTTCCGTATCTCGCAGTTCCAAGCTTAAAATTTCTAAAATTCTGCTGCGGCATGCTTCATCGTAGACTGGTGTCAATAGCTCAATGCGGCGGTCAAGATTCCTCGGCATCCAGTCTGCGGATCCGATCAAGAGGTCTTCTTCCCCATCATTGTAATAGTAGAAGATACGCGAATGCTCCAGGAAACGTCCGACTAGGCTGCGCACCTCTATATTTTCTGACAGGCCCTGAATGCCCGGCCGCAGGCAGGAAATGCCCCGCACGATGAGTCGGATGATTACTCCCGCTTGGGAAGCCGCATACAGCTCTGCAATAATCCCCGGGTCCACCAAAGAGTTCATTTTAGCCACAATCATAGCCTTGCGACCCTTGCGGGCATGCTCTGCCTCCTGACGGATGCGGAACACTGTATCATCTCTTAGCCAGCGAGGAGCAGGTATGACTTGCTTCCAGTTGTGGGGCAAAGAATAGCCGGAAATCATGTTAAAGAAGTTCGAAGCATCATCACCCAGGCTATCATTGCAGGACCAGATGCCAATATCGGTGTAGATTTTAGCCGTGGTGTCATTGTAGTTTCCTGTACCCACATGCACGTATCTCCGGAGCCCATCCTCCTCTTCCCGCACGATCAGAGTAATCTTGGAATGGGTCTTCAAGCCTTTAAGGCCGTAGAGTACATGACAGCCCGCACGCTCTAATTGCCTGGCCCAGTGGATATTATTGGCCTCGTCAAAACGGGCCTTAAGTTCGACCAAGACCATTACCTGCTTGCCCGCCAGGGCAGCGTTGGCCAGGGCCTTGATAATGGGCGATTGGCCCGACACACGGTAAAGGGTCTGCTTGATCGCCAAGACCTGGGGATCCTTCGCCGCCTTCTCGATAACATCTATGGTGTGCTGAAAGCTCTCATAGGGGTGGTGCAAGAGGATATCACCCTGGCGAATACAAGCAAAGGGATCTGGGTCTGCCAGAAAACCCGGCGAAGGCTGAGGACTAAAGGGCGGATATTGCAAGTCAGGCCGAGCTACAGCCTTGGTAATCTCCCGGACAAAGACCAAGTCAATAGGTCCGCGGATGCGGAAAATCTGCTCATCCGGCAGGTCTAAGACCAGCTTGAAGATTTGACGTACGGATTTGGGAGCGTCATGTTCAATTTCCAGACGGATGACCTGGCCTCTTTTACGCAGCTCCAAGCGTTCTTCAATTTCTGCCAAGAGGTCAGCAGTTTCATCTTCATCAATATCAAAGTCTGCGTCTCGCATCACCCGGAAAGCATAGACTGCCGAAATTTCCTGGTTGTCAAAAAGCCGGTCTAAGAATAAGCGGATCACATCTTCTAAGAGAATAAACTCGTGTCTTCCGACTTCGGCCGTCTTGAGTTTGACCAGACGCGGCAGGTTAGCCGGCACCTGAATCAGGGCGAAGGGCGGGAATCCCTCCTCGCCCAAGGGATATTCTTCCCCCATTTCACGGAGCATCACAATTAGATTCAAGGACCGGGTGGCTAAAAGCGGGAAAGGCCGCGCAGAGTCTACCGCCATGGGAGTGAGCACAGGGAATACCCGCTTCGTGAAGTAGGTATCCAAATCGTGCTTTTGGTCCTCGCTCAGGTCTTGCGCTTGCAAGATGAATACACCTTCTTCAGCTAGAGCAGGAATGATTTGCCGATTATAGGTAGAATATTGCTTTTTAAA
The DNA here is from genome assembly GCA_964398655.1 of uncultured Oscillospiraceae bacterium. Lineage (GTDB taxonomy): Bacteria > Bacillota > Clostridia > Saccharofermentanales > DTU023 > SFFI01. Next base: position 35,618 of record CAYNNG010000002.1, on the reverse strand, counting down.
GAATTTTTTATTCTTCTCCAAAAGCTTTTCGAGTTGAGCCTGGGGACTTAAGCCTGCCGGCTCTGGGCGGGTACCACCTGCCTCGATAATATTAATCAAGGAAGCAATGCGAATGGTGGTGTACTCGTCCAGGTTGCTGCAAGTGATCGCTAGGAAGTTTAAACGCTCGTATAGGGGATTATTGCGGTCGCGGGCCTCTTCTAAACAGCGGTCATTAAACTCCATCCAGGAAAGCTCGCGGTTAATATAAGCCGACTCACCAGCTGCCAGAGCAGGCTCAGCTTGCGGTCGATCAAAGGTATCTATCACCTCTTGGTAAAACATGGACTTATACTCCTTAAGTCTGTGGCAGAATACGGGCCACAAATTCAATATTGGTCAAAAAGACTTGGTCAAAAAATTCCTTGGCTTGCTCTAGGTTCCACAGCTCAAGGGTGATATCCTCGGAAGAGTAGAGGAAAAAACGTGGTCGGTCTTTCTTGCAGCGGACCTTAACTTCTGCAATTTTTTGCCGGTGGCTAATATCCATGGCATTGGCGAGAACCAGGATAGCTGCCAATTTGAACAAGCGCAGGGAGTTTGCTGGTCCTTGGTACTTCCCTACTTCCAGGTCCTGAAACTTATGAAAGTCATGGACATAGATTAGTTGGGCTAAAAAATCCATGTCCTGATCGGACATACCAGGGATTTCCGCTGACTTCACAATATCGTACGACCGCTGGTCATCCTTAGTAATGCTGATATATTTTCCGACATTGTGCAGGATGGCTGCCATTTGCAGCATTTCACGCTCTTTAGCTCCCAGCCCATGCAGCTTCTTTGTCTCGTCAAAGATCTGCAGGGCTAGTTTTTCCACCTGGCCGCAGTGGGCCTGGTCTGTCTTGTAATGATGCGACAGGGACCTGGCCAAATTTAAGCGGTCTGCCGCAAAATCATGCTGGACTTGGTAACGGGACTCCCGCACGGCATAGGCTAAAATGATCCCCTCCTCCATGTTGGTATCAGGCAAATAAGCCTGGTCCAGGTCAGTAAAACGAAAGACCTCTCCGACAATCAAGGCTGTAGGCAGGAGCAGCTTTACATGCTCTGAAGGAATGTGGTTTTCACGAATTAAGGCTTGCGAGCTCTTGTGCGTTAAAACATCTAAGGCCTTTTGCAGGTCGCGCTGGCACAAAATTGCGCTCTCAGGGCTGAGACCAGCCAATTGCCGCAGATAGTAAAGATTGCTCCCATTGATTACTAAGTTCTTAACCTGGTCCACCCGGTTTTCATGGGACTTATAGTAGGCCAGGTCGCCCGAAATAAATTCCAGGACATAATCTTCAAAGTTGCTCGCGTGCTCCCGCAGTTCTTCCAAGACGGAAGCAATGCGCAAAGACCCCAGCTTCATGTTTTGTGTACTCAAAAGCCTGCCCTGGTCATAAAGGGTAAATTGAATGGAGCCAGCCCCCAGCTCCACGGCTAAAGTAGCTTCTGCAACCAGCTGGTCAAAGTCCTGCAGCTTATGAGACAAGGCCAGCAATTGATAGTAGACCTGCTCATTATTTGAGAGGATTTCAACTTTAAAGCCAGTTTTGCGCTGAATCAGATCTAAAATAAAAAGACGGTTGCATGCCTCTCTAATAGCAGATTCCGCCACAGCCACCAACTCTATCCCAGGATACTCTTGAAGTTTGAGCTGGAAGTCTGCCAGGACCTCCATGAGCTCCACAATCTTTTCTTCCGAAATAGCGCCTTCTGAATAGGTATCCGCGCCAAAAGCCAAGGCCCGGCCCACCTTTTCTATCAGCTTAGGGCACTCACAATTACGCAGCTGACAGATACTCAGCGAGATCTCATGAGAGCCTAGATTAATTACCGCCAGATAACGCATTATTACCTCCCGAGGGGGATAGAACCACACACTGCCGAGCAAAGCCAGATCACGGTTTAACCGTAAACTGAGCTAGCAATTCTCATTCTACGTTTTAGGGGAATTTTAGCAAGATATACCGAAATTTGAATGACAATTTTTGTCTAAAGCTAACTTATATCTAACCTAGCTGCTACCCTCACATCAGTCTACGCATCTGACAGGAAAAGAAATTCATACTATAATTAATTAGTTTGCATGGCTTGGGTGGCAGCAGAAGGCCCTGCTCCCTCCCCTAATTGCTTCAGCAACCAAGCAAGCCAAAACCAGTTAGAAAGGAGTCCCCATGGAAGAAAACAGTAATCAAGAAATTCGCATCGCCGTGCTTATTGACGCGGACAACATTTCTCACCATTATGTGCAGCCTATGATGCAAGAAATTGCCCGTTATGGCAATCCAACCATCAAGCGCATTTATGGCGACTGGACCAAGCCCAACCTCGCGGGTTGGAAAAACCATCTCCTGGACTACGCTTTGAGTCCCGTGCAGCAGTTCGCCTACACCACAGGTAAAAACTCTACCGATTCCGCCCTCATCATCGACGCGATGGATATCCTCTTCTCCGGCCGGGCTGAAGCTTTCTGCCTCGTCTCCAGTGACAGTGACTTTACCCGTCTGGCCACGCGCCTGCGTGAAGCCGGTAAAACCGTGTATGGCATCGGCGAGCAAAAAACTCCTAATGCTTTTATTGCGGCCTGCGACCGCTTTATTTACTTAGAAATCCTCCAGGATGAATTTGATGACGATGAGGCCGCGGATAAGTCCGAGCCAGATAAAACTACCAAGACTGGCAGATCCACTTCTGCCTCTCGCGGCAAAACTAGTGCCAGTAAGGACAGCAATAAATCCACCAGCAACAAGCGTAAAGCTCAGAAGAAGGCTCTGGAGCATGTGGATGACAAGCTCATTCACCTGATTGACCAGAGCATCCAAGACATAGAAGATGAAGATGGCTGGGCCTATCTCGGAGAACTAGGCCAGCTGCTGACCAAAAAGCAGCCTTCTTTTGACGCCCGTAACTACGGTTTTGCTAAACTGTCCAGCCTGCTTCTGTCCATCGGCCGTTACGAAATGGATAACAAAGAAGTCACCAAGGGACACAGCAAACAGCTCTTTGTCCGTAGGAAAAACGATCCTAACCGCATCAAAAAGAACGAAAGAGCCTTCTAGCCAAAGCTAAAAGGCCCTTTAATTAAGAATTAATCTTCTGGTTGCTGCCTCCCCGGCTGGGGAGGCAGTACTTATTTCCTGCTTATTGCATAAAGATATAGCGGGCTACGAAGACCAGGAAGAGAATGAACATTAAGGGAGAAACTTCCTTACGCTTACCGGAGAAAACCTTCATAAGTACAAAGAAGATTACGCCCAGAGAGATACCCTCAGCAATGGAGTAGAACAGAGGCATGGCCAGCAGAGCAATGTACGCGGGGATAGCATCAGTCAAGTCATCGAAGTTTACTCGCAGAATTGAAGTGAACATGGCAAAGCCTACATAAATAAGGGCAGCCGCGGTGGCAAAGCCCGGAATAGCAATGAAGATAGGCGAAAGGATAATAGCCAGCAGGAATAATAAACCCGTGGTAAAGGCAGTTAAACCTGTGCGGCCGCCTTCTGCTACGCCGGCAGAGCTTTCCACATAAGTCGTGACTGTGGAAGTACCCATGACTGCGCCCACGGTTGTACCGATAGCGTCGGCCAGCAGTGCTTGTTTGACCTTGGGCAGCTTGCCGTGTTCATCCAGCATATCACCCTTCGTAGCGCAGCCAATTAAGGTGCCAATAGTATCGAAGATATCGACAAACAAGAAGGCGAAAACAATGGAGAACATATCAAGGAACTTAACCTGACTAAAGTCCAGCTTGAAGCATTGGCCAAAAATCTCACCAAAACCGGAGAAGTCGGGAGCAGACCAAGCAGGATAAAGCGAGAAGAAACCCGCCTCAGGGTTAGGCACATAGATCCCCGCAGCCTGGCTAACCATGCCCAGGGCCCAGGTGGCAAAAATACCAATCAAGATTGCGCCTTTAACCTTATGGTGGCTTAAGACACCGATGATCACGACACCAATCAGGCAGAGCAAGGCGCCAATACCTTCGGTGGAGAAGTTAGCATTAAATTTTTGGAGTCCGACCAGGGTAGCGTCATTATTGACTACCAGCTTGGCACTCTGTAAGCCAATAAAGGCGATGAAGAGGCCGATACCCGCGGAGATCGCATGTTTCAAAGACATAGGGATAGCGTTGAAAATGGCTTCTCGGGCATCAACAAAGCTTAAGAGAATAAAAATCACACCTTCAATGAACACGGCAAACAAAGCCATCTGCCAGCTATAACCCATGCCCAAGACTACGCCGTAGGCGAAGTAGGCATTGAGACCCATTCCCGGGGCCAGGGCAAAGGGCAGATTAGCCATGAAGGCCATGCACATGCAGGCCACGAACGATGATAGAGCCGTGGCAATTAAGACACCACCTGCAGGCATACCTGTGGCGCTTAAGATCTGCGGGTTAACCGCTAAGATATAGGCCATGGTTACAAAGGTGGTGAGACCGGCGGCAATTTCACTTTTTGCTGTGACCTTATGGTCTTGAAGTTTGAAGTACTTTTCCAGCATAAATAACCTCCTCATATGCTGATAACAGCAGATACCTCCGTATATTAGCACATTTGCCGAAATTAAAAGCCTTTGGCGTCCAAAAGCTCCAAAGGCTTTAAAAATAAGGTCTTCTAAGGCCTTAGATTAATACGCAGCTTTTATTTGCGAGCTTGCAGCAACCAGAAGTGGTTTAGATCGTTCTCAGATGTAGTCACATTGCAGTTCAGGTTACCACTAGTCTTGGAGCTCCGAAGACGAGTTTCCGAATTCTTCTGCATAACTAAAGCAAGAACCGTGTTTGCAAAAGCCGTTTGATTTTCCTTATCCGGAGAAAGCGCGAAGACCAGCAGATAGTCCTTGCCGTCAGCGGGCAGCTGCATGTGGTTTATAACCTCTTTGGCATAGGTCCAGCCATGCTTGGCTGTGACCAGCTTATAGTCCATGCAAGGTCTTGAGGAATTGCTCTTCCTCCTGGGCACTCTCCTCTTCCTGGGATGTCAGCTCATAAGAGAAATCATCCTTGGTCAGTTCACCTTCCTCAATGCTCCTGGCTACCCCATTAATAATTTCACGGTAGGCCTCAGAGCTGATCCCAAATTCCTCGGTTGGATCGTATTCTTTCATCAGGTCTAGGACCTCTTCACGGAAAGCTTTAACCTTGTCTTTCATAGCTTGGATTTCGTTAAGATATGACTGCTGGATATGCCGGATTTGCTCCAGCCGAAGTTCCTGCTCCTTGATCTTGTCTGCCAAGGCCAAGCAGATGGTATGGTCATCGGCAGACAAAAAGCCTTTGATCTCCTGGATGGAAAAACCCGCCAGCTGTAAGTTTTTAATTTTTACGAACTGCAGGTCCTGGTCCTCAGCATAGTAACGGTATTTAGTCCAAGCATCTACCTTAACCGGTTTCAGCAGACCCACCTGGTCATAATAGCGTAGGGTTTGAGGATTACAGTCATACAAGTCAGCAAATTCTTTGATCGTCATATCTCACATCTCCTTTCTGACCATTTTATAGCATTGCAGTTAACTGTAAGGTCAATGGGTACTCCTCAAACTTATTCACCATAGATATGAGGTGTCCCGGGGCTATACCACTTCGGTTTGTTTTTCCCGACCCCTTCAGTTTGACTTTCCCGACTCTCCGGCAAAAGTGCAGCTAATGGGTGGGCCGCCGTGCAAGTTTGCAAGTATTGGGTGGTCAACTGAGCAAATCTGCAAGTAATGGGTGGTTTGGCCATCCGCTACTTGCAAAATTGTCCGACTTCTGAGCAAACCAAAGTAGGGGTGGAGAATTTATAATGTGCAGACTGATTATGGTCAATAGAACTATGTAAATATGCAAAAGCCCCTAGTCATCGGACTAGGGGCCTTCAATTGGTGGAGGTGAGGAGAGTCGAACTCCTGTCCGAAACCATGTCCATTAAGGCGTCTCCGGGCGCAGCTGTTACTTGGAGTATTCCCCTCTACCTGTCCCTAACAGCGGGGCGGCAGGTGTCCGGTAGCTTCATGGATACTAAATGGCGGCAAAGCTTAGGCCATCAGGGTCACTCTTTAACCTCTAAGAGTAAAGGTCTGCTCTTTTACATGGAGGTCCAGCCCGCAGATAGGTCTGGTTCCATGGCAGGCAATGTTATGCAGCTGCAAGTGCCGGTTTGTTGGCATTTAATGTTTGTTCCGCTTTTTAAAGAGGCCAGCGGAGCCCTCTGCCCGCTTCCCTAATTTCTACGATCCCGTCGAAACCAGTTCACCCCCATATGGGTGTTTGAAGCATACTAAATATAGCAAGGTCAGGCCGTCAGGACAAGGGACAATTGTACCCAAAAGCTCTGCCTATAACTCAAACTATTAGAACTATAAGAAGATAAAGAGGATAAGTACTAAAACCAGCAGGACCAGGGCCATCACGGACAAACCCAGGTTTTGCCTCAAGAGATCTAGAAGGCTATGTCCCGGAGTATTAGTCTGTGCCAGAGTTTCCTCCCGTTGACTAGCCTGCCGGTTCATCTCTTCCCAAGCTCCCAAGCCACCAGTAGGGAGATCATAAACGCCTGTAGCCTGACGGTTAGTCCCCGTTAAAGTATTTAAAGGGATATAGCTACCAGTGGTTTGCTGCTGATCGCTCCAGTCTGGCGCGGCTGGAGGTCTCCCCACATCTGGAGTCTGAGGATGAAAACCCTGGGCTATGGCATAAATGCCTGTGGCTTCGCTGGAAATTCCTGGCCGCTTCTGTACGTAAGTTTGTACAGGACCATACGTGTCCGTCACATAACCAGCTTGTCGATAAATTCCCGTCGCTTGACTGCCTAGCTGAGGGGCGTCTGCCCCAGTTTCCCGGTAAGAGCTAGCTTGGCTGGTCCCTGGATGATTGCGATCAGGATAAAGCAGGTCACTGGCTTCTGGTCCTGTAAAGACTCTTCTGCTTTTAATTTTTAAACCCAAGATCGTCTGGTTGTCCCGCGCGTCATAGCGGCGGGCATTTTGGAAGAGAGATTCTACATAGGTTTGTATAGGAGAAGTTTTATCTAAAACCCATTTTATGTCCTCGTCGTCCAGTGCATTCGTTATACCGTCCGTACAGAGGAAAAAGTGGTCGCCCGCCTGCACTTGCATATGTTTTAAGTTCTGGGCACGCAGCTGGTGAATTCCCGGATGATTCCCCAGAAAAAGTAAGGGGCGGTCGGATGCGTCATCGTTCAGCACATGGTCTTCCGTCATGCGGTAGAGATACCCTTCCCGGTAAAGGTAAATGCGACAATTGCCCACAGCCATGGTATAGCAAGTTTCCCCGGCCATCATAAGAAGGGCTAAAGAGCAGCCGACAGCCTGGTTTGCCTGCTTACGCAGGCGCATCTGCAGGCCTTGGTCGGCCTTGGTTAAAAAATCCTGTATGTAAGCGGCGAAAGAAAAACTATAGGGGTCAAGGAGGCTAAAATCTGACCGCAGATCCATGAGGTAAGACTGGACCACCCGGCTGGCAATATCGCCTACACCAGCCCCGCCCATACCATCGGTAACCGCAAAGATCTGCCAGTAATCGTCAGACTGGTCAATTTTTTGCTCGCGAGAATTGAGGGTATCTGGATAGATCCGGCCCTGGAGTTGGAAACTATCTTCGTTCAAGCGCCTGGCTGTACCGGCTTGTGTCATGCCGCAGGCAACTACCGATGCGATAAGGCCTCCCCCCTTTCCTGCTCAAAGTTCAAGGAACTAGCGATAATTTCTTGACAACTCGCGCTCCGTCTCGCGTTTCTTGATGGATTCTCGTTTGTCGTACAATTTCTTACCCTTTGCTATAGCCAATTCTAGCTTAATCAACCCTCTTTTTAAATACAAACGCAGAGGAATCAAGGTTAGCCCTTCTTGCTGCACACTCACGGCCAATTTTCGAATTTCCCGTTTATGCAGTAAGAGCTTTCTCTTTCTTAAGGGATCGGGATTAAATCGGTTGCCCTGATCATAGGGAGAAATATGCATACCCTTGATAAAGACTTCACCTTTATCCACTGTGGCGTAGGCATCCTGCAAGTTGACTCGACCCTGCCGGGCAGATTTCACCTCTGTTCCCGTCAGGACAATACCCGCCTCAAAGCTTTCCAGAATCTCATAGGAGAACCTGGCCTTGCGATTTTGCGCTAAAACTTTTACTGCTTCCTTTTTCATGTAGGTCCATTCTTTCAAATTTTACAAACTTATTTCAAAAACAATACACTAATCATACAGAGGCTAGACTTATAAACATTATCCACAAACTTATCAACCTATCAGGTCTGGACTGTGAGCTCCAAACTTAACTTTTCCACATTATCAACTTTTTTGCGTCACCGTATAAGTATACTAGCGGGGCATGGGCGTACCCAGTTCCCACATGGCCGTGGCATTAAGCTCGAGGTCTGCCCGCTCCCCTGCCTCGTAAGCATAGTAGGTCTGTGCAGCTGTCATGGCCGCGTTGTCTGTGCAAAGAGCCAGAGGTGGTAAGTAGAGTTTAAGTCCTCGTTTCTGACATAAGGCTTCGCTCTGGTCTCTCAGCCAAGAATTAGCCGATACCCCCCCAGCCAAAACCAACTTATCGTAGCCCGTTTGATCCAAGGCCTGGGACACATGCTCAAGTAGGCTTGCCACTACGGCTTCTTGGAAAGCAGCAGCCAGATCTTCGTCTGCCAGGATATCCTCCCGTCTTACCAGACGCGTCTTGGCCTGTTGCTTAGCTTTATTGAGGGCGTTAAGGCTGGCCGTCTTGATTCCCGAGAAAGAAAAATCCAGGGAGTCTTCAAAATGCGGATGGGGCAAATCTAAGGCCTGGGCATTTCCTTGCCTGGCCAACTTATCTAGCTTGGGTCCGCCGGGATAAGCCAAGCCCAATTCGCGGGAAATCTTGTCATAGGCCTCACCAGGCGCATCATCCCGAGTTCGGGCTAAGATCACAAAAGTATTATAATCTTGGACTTCTACAATATGAGAGTGCGCTCCCGAAACTACCAAGGCTAAGAATGGAGGTTTCAAGTCCGGATGGGCCAGATAGTTAGCTGCAATGTGGCTAGCTAGGTGGTGTACAGGTATCAGGGGCTTGCCCGTAGCAAAAGCTAGAGCTTTGGCCGCTGATACCCCCACAATCAAAGAACCCAGGAGGCCAGGTCCCGCACATACCCCTATGCCCGTCAGGTCATCCAATAAGATACCTGCGTCCTTCAAGGCCTGGGCAACCACAGGAACAATAGACTCTACATGCGCCCTTGAGGCTAGCTCAGGCACCACACCTCCGAAGCGCTCATGCAAACTCGCAGAAGATTGAACCACATTAGAGAGGATTTCCCTACCTTCAGCAACTACGGCAGCTGCAGTTTCATCGCAGGAGGATTCTATAGCTAAAAACATTTTTTTCATCGTTGTAACTTCCTTAAAGCCTGGGCAATCGGCTTAAGCCAGGCCTAAGAGCTTATTTTAGCATAGCCCGCCACCATGTTATACTTGTGCTCAGTTTGGCCGCAACGGTTGGCAGAAGGTGGCATATGCACGTATGAATGATCTGATCTCCCTTAGTCAAGATAAATCCCCTCGCAGCCGGAGGATCTGGCCCAAAGTCTTAGCAGTAATACTGCTGTTGGCCGTAATCATCTTGGGGCTTTTCATCTACAGCCTTTTTGATGCGGCTAAAACTCTGATGTCTTTACCCGCCCAAGAATTCAACCCCATCGCCTCCCACCTAATGCCCAACTATGAACAGGTTGTCTTCCAACCTGCCGGATCAGATTTACAGCTCAACGGTTGGTTTTTTCAGGCTGATAAGGACGTGCCGTTCCGCGGCAATATCATCTTTATCCACCAGGTGCGGTCCAACAAACTGGAGTTTGGTCTAGATAGCGCTAAGCTCTTTAGTTTTTTTCTAGAAAAAGGCTTCAATGTTTTGGCCTTTGACCAGCGTCATTGCGGGCAGTCACAGGGAGATGCCTCCGGCTACGGCTACGCGGAATATCGTGATGTGCAGGCTGCCATGGCCGCTTGCTACCGCCTCTCGGGCCGCAAGAACTATATCCTTTACGGAGTGGGCAGCGGGGTTACAGCCAGTCTCTTGGCTTGGGAAGACCTGCCAGAAACGCCCTCACCCCAGGACCTAGCAGAGGCCAAGGATCCTGAAGCTCTACTTTCACGCGAAGACGTCAAGGGCTTTATTCTGGATACCCCAGCTGCTTCAGCTTACGACTACATTCGCCTGGATATTTCTGACCACAGCTTTTTGCAAAGAAATTTTTACCGGCGCTATATCCCCGATATTGTACGTATCTCTTCCTCCGGGCCGGAGAGGGTCAACCTCATCCCCTTGCTGGGCCACATTGAAGTGCCTATCATGATCACGCGCAATTTGCCAGACACGGTGTTAAATCAAGCAACCACAGATACGTTTATTACCGAGTGCGTACGGCTAAAATCCGAGTCCAGTTATGTGGTGGAAATTCCTCAAGCCGGTCACCTGCAAGGTTTTGTTTTAGACCAAGAGAAATACTTGAACGACCTAGATGACTTTTTAGACCTATTTTTTTCAGCAGCTAGCGGGCCCGAAGCTTAAAGCCGGCCGGTGTGGCCAAAGCCGCCCCCCCGGTCTGAGCCAAAAGCTTTTACATCGGGGACCAGCTCAAATTGTCCCTGGTCCAAGGCCTGGCACACCAGTTGCCCTATACGCTCATATTGCAAAATATGTTCAGTGCCCCATAGCCTGCCCTCGCGATCGAGATATACCGGGCTATGCAAAATTTTTTGTGGATACAAATTCTCAAGCTCCCTGACCTCTCGTCCTTGCCTGGCCAAATAGTCTAGCAGGCTCAATTCTTGGCAGATAGGCCCAAAGCGCTCTAGGAGAGGGCTAGAAGCCGCCACCAGACTAGGCAGTTCACTCTGAGCTAAATCATTATGCAGGATGACTTTGATCTCATCCCGGTAATCCGCGTCAATGGTCCCTGGGCTATTGCTCAATCTAAGCCGGGATTTCGCCGAAAGACCGGATCTAGGCCTAACTTGAGCCTCAGAACCTTCTGGAAGGGCCAACTTTACCCCAGTGGCTACAAAGACAGTCTGTCCGGGGGCAATGAAGTATTCTTGCCTGGCCTTGAGGTCATAGCCTGCGGAATCAGGGCTGGCCTTACTAGGCATCAGATTTAGGTCTGTAAGTTCTAGCTTAATCTTGAGTTTAACCTGCGTATCCATAAAACTTATTCCTCAGTATCCTGCAAACTGTGAGCCATATCTTCAAAACTGGTTTGCATTACGTCTAGGGGCCTGGGCTTAGTCTCCGCCGTTTTTGCCGCAGATGCACTGGGTTTTTGGGGCATAGCTTGCAGACGTTCTTCATACATATCGCAAAGATTACGGTAATAGAGTAAGTCCTTCTTGATGTTCCATACCTGCTCCCTTAAACGCAGGACCTCGGCCTGACTCTCCTCTAAATCTGCTTGGAGTCGGCTTAAATCTTCAAGGGTTTCACGGTCATCGGACTGCAATTTCCAGCCTCGGTCAATACTGTTCAAAAGAGCCAAAACGGCAGCCGCCACATCACTAAGACCAGGATGCCGACCTTTAACTTCTCCTAATAAGTCATTCGCCTCTTTAGCTACTCGGCGGACATAATCCGGGTCATCCTCTGCTGTAATCCGGTAGTACATGCTACCTACTTTTACCGTAATAAAATCTTCCGCCATCACAACTCACCTATCTGCCTCAGTCTGTGTGTGGAGATCAGTTTGGAGAATCTCAAAAATTTGCACAAACTGGGCCGCACTAAGCTCCTCCGCTCGAACGGCAGGCTCAATCTTAACATCAATCAAGACAGAACTTAAGTAGTTGCTAGCATTACTCCGGTCCCAGGGGGATCCTTGGAAATTATTGACCAAAGTTTTACGGCGGGTTTTAAAGGCCGTCTGCAAGAAGGTCCAGTAATCTGCCAGCAGGTCTGGCTCCAGTAAAGGGCTGGACCTTTGATTCAGGATTAGCACCCGGCTTTCAATACTGGGTGGTGGATAAAAGGCTGATGCCCTAAGTCTCTCCCCTAAGCGCACTTGACCATAAGTCTGGCCCAGAACCGAGAGAGGGCCATATAGTTTAGAGCCTGGAGCATGAGCAAAACGCTCCGCAACTTCTCTTTGTAAGAGAAAAGACATGCCCTGAGCCTCCCATAATTCTAGGAGAGCCTTGCTGTACAGCTCAGAAGAAAGGTAATAGGGCAGGTTGCCAAATACATAGAGCTGTTCCGTGCGACCAGCTAAGAGCTCCTGCCAAGCTAAATCCTGAGCAGGACTGTAAATCACTTGAAATTTTGGATAAGCCTCAGCTAGGTCGGTTAGAACAGGTTCCAGGTCCTTGTCAATCTCTAGAGCCAGGAGCCTGGCTCCCGTAGCTAAGATGGCTTGGCTTAAGTGGCCCAGGCCTGGACCAATCTCTAAAACCTGGCTGCGGGCGGATAAATTAAAGGGGCTCAGCATCTTTTGGATGCTGGGTCCCCTATCTAAAAAGTTTTGCCCCCAAGCCTTTTTCGGCTGGAGTTGATAGTGCTGACAGAGTTGTCTGGCTGAGGGATATCCAGAGTCCTGCGACTCCGCTCCGGTTTTACTGGAGGACATAAACAGTTCGGCTGCCCGTAGGCAGGTAAACGCCTTGAGAAATTTCCCGGGCATCAAAAGCTAAGTCCAAGAGGTCTGAGCCCATGCCATGACGATCTCCCACCACCGCAAGGCCATAACCCTCAATGAACAGGACCGTACCCATGGGGTAACCGCCTTGGCTGGCTGCCACAATGCCGCGTTGGGCTAAAAGACCGGAAGCTGTGCGGTTACATTCATTAATTGCGCCTGGATCAGGATAAAGCTTATAGCACTCATAACCATCATAAGAGGTAGTCGAGAAGCTTTGCGGACCAGAAGCCACGGCAAAAGTGACACCATCCACAGTAATAGTCCCATTGTTATTGTCGCTGAATGATACGTAGTTCTGCGCACCGTTGCGGTTTAAGAGGCTAGCTACGGTATAAAAGTTACTTTCAGCGGCGGAATTGGAACCCGGTCCAACAAAGGATATATCCGCTACGCCAGGCACGGGCGTTGTAGTATCAGATAGATCCGTATCGTCCTCCGAGAATTCAGGCTCATAGAGGTCTTCTTCACTATATTCAGGCACCTCAGCTGGGGCTTGCTGCATAGGCTCTTCCTCCTCCACGGCTAAACCTGTGCCAATCATCACGATATGAGGCTGGCCGGAGGCCAAATAGCGGCGGCCAATCTCGCGGCTTTCTTGGAGAACTCCATCAACATAGGTTTGCTCATAATCCACTTCGATGATCGCATCATAACCCTGTTGGATAACCGCTTCTTCACCCTGTGGCAAAAGATCTGACTCTTGATATTCTGTCTCAAAGGGCACATTGATAGTCTCTGAGACCTGTACACTGCTTATCTCTGGGCCAGGATCAGGCGTGCTAACCGCTGCGGGCATAGCCGCCGCGGCTGCCGGCTCCTGAACCTGAGGCTGGTTCTGGCGCTGGCTATCAAGCTTTTGTTCCATCTCTAGGCCAAAAGCCACCGCAGGATCAAAGACTTCACGCAGATCAAGAGTCTCCGTGCTGTGAGTTTCCTCAAGCTTTGTGGTTTGGGCAGTTTCTTGTAGCTCAGTTCCTTGGCTCAAAGCCTCCGCAGCCGCCGACAGATTAGAGGGCAGGATATCCTGCTGCGTGGAAGCGCTCGTCGACCTTTGGATTACAAACTCCGCAGCCCGTCTGGACTGGTCTCGGCTCTTCACAAAAGCTACAAAGCCGACCAAGGCGACTAGGCTGAAGGCCACAAATATAAGTACATAATCTAATATTCTTTTTCGCATAAAAACCTCGAACTTTGGTCTCAACTGCAAGTTCTTGCAGTAAGGACATAATTCGATGGGATGATTATAATTATCCCTTATAGGCTTGTCAACTGAAGTTACCAAGATTTTTTGTGCAATTAAAACAGTTTTAGCCGTGCATTCCCGGACTAATTTTGTCTATATTGTAGATCTGTGCTAATACTGTCATGCAGTTGTAAGCTCCCATAAACTGAAACTCATTACTAACATGTGTATTTTATCGTCTATTTGCTTGTCTAAGTGAAAAAGCAGCTGATCCTTATAGATAGGGAGTAAAGACCAGCTGCCGTATGATCTTGAATTTACCGACCTACACGTCCTTACTTGGCCCACAGGTCTTCGGAGGCTTTAAGGAAAGCTTTAAGCTCATCTCCTCTCAGTTCATCCTTGGCCAACAGGGCTAAGTAATAAGCATACTGGAGCAAGTCTTCCTGGTCTTCTGCACTGCGGTCCGCCAAGCTGCTGTACAGAGGGTTATCTGTATTGACCAGTACCGTATGCCGCGGCTTGAGCTGACTAGCCATTTCTTCCATAGTAGCTCTCTCTTCTTCATCCACCAGCTTGGCATAAATTTCCTGCATGTCTGCGAAACGTCTGGCAGCTTCGTCCTCCACTAGGCTGAGGAGGGGAGCCTCTGTTCCCTGTGCCTTGATTTGGCCTTCCAGATCGTTTAGCTTACTGACCTTCCTTAAACGGTTAAGTAAGTCTTCAGGCAGAGCTACGCCCACCGCACCTTGCTCTGGATCCGCCAAAGAGTCTGCGCGAATAAAGCGGTGCTTACCCTGACTTTGCGCCTCTATCTGGCTCATCCATTGCAAATCTAAGCCCTTATGCATCCGGAAGACCGCTTTGCCCTCCGCATGCAAGCGGTCGGTATAAAGGTCGAGGCGATGATCATCATAGACGTAGTAGATAGGTCCATCTGCTTGGTCAGCCAGGGCCTGGAAACTGCCATCCACTTCTTCCAAGAGCAGGCAGGGCTTAACTTTTTCTGCAAAGGCCGTATTCTGCAGGCAGCCCAATTTGACGAAGTCCGCAATTTTAGGCCACATGGTTTGATAACGTTCGGGGTCATCCTGATAAATTTCGGCCAGCTTATCCCCTACCTTGGAAACGATGTGCTTGGAAAGAGCCCGGATCGTCTGGTCATTCTGCAGATAAGAGCGTGAGACGTTAAGCGGTAAATCCGGACAATCCAAAGTCCCTTGCAGGAGGAAGAGGAAGTCAGGAATCATTTCTCGCAAGTCATCAGAGACAAAAACTTGCCGGCTGTAAATTAGGATGCGGTTGCTCAGCTCTAGATAGGGGCCTGTGTAGGCCGGAAAATATAAAATTCCCTTGAGACGGAAGGGGTAATCCAAGTTCAAGTGGATCCAAAAGAGCGGCTCAAGAGTGGTATCAAAAGTTTTTTGATAAAACTTGATGTACTCCTCTGCGCTAATCGCTTTAGCATTGCGCAGCCAGAGAGGCTCGGTATCATTAATCTGCTCTGCCTCTTCCCCGTCCACTTGGAAATTAATAGGATAGGGCATAAAACCGCAGTAGCGTTTTAGCAAGCCGCGCAGCTTGCTGCCGATATAAACTTTGCGGGCCTCAGGGTCCAGATGCAGAATTACATCCGTTCCCACTTTGTCTCTCTTGCCCTCAGCCATCTGATATTCCAAGCCGTCCTTGCTCAGCCAGGACACAGGCTCTGCCCCTGCCAAGCAGGAAAGGCTTTGAATTTCTACCTGGTCAGCAACCATGAAGGCAGAATAGAAACCCAGGCCAAAGTGACCAATCACCGCTTGACCGCCATCAGCTCCGCCCTTGTATTTTTCCACATAGTCCACCAGACCAGAATAAGCAATCTGGTTTATGTACCGGTCAACCTCTTCAGCGGTCATCCCAATACCCTGGTCACTAATGGTCAAGGTGTTAGCCTCTGTATCCAGTTTTACTTCAATACCAAGTTCTTGGTCAGCCGCGGGAGCGTCGCCCAGCAAGATGAGGTGCTTGCGCTTACTAATTGCGTCAACCGCGTTAGAAACCAGTTCTCTCAGAAAGATTTCTTCTTCTGCATAGAGCCACTGTTTAATAATCGGAAAAATATTTTCTGATTCTACAGATAATTTACCAGACTTAATATCCATCACTTTACCCTCGCTTGAGTTCATGCCATAATATGGCAATATAAGTGGCAGACTAGTTGAGGCTGGTCTGCTTTCCTAAGATAGCATAGTTTAGCTAGATCATGCACGAAACTAGCTTTGAATAAGAGGTAACAGTTAATGAACCAATATCGCCAAAATGATCCGTTTGCACCCCAAAGGCCCCAAGCAAGCAGGTCACAGGCAGGCGCAGCTCGTCCTCAAGGCCCAGGGCAAAGACCTGTCCGGCCACAAAACCCTGGTCCTCACGGACCGCAAGCTGGAGGCCCCAGGAACCCTCAGGCTAATGGCCCACACAGACCGGCCATGTCTCCCAGGTCAGGAGGACCCCGGCCTCAGCCCAGACCGCAGCCCGGTCCTAGACCTCAAGGTCCAGCTGGTCCGCAGCGCCCCCATAACGTTAACGGCCGTCCTCACGCCCCCGCAAGGATGCAGGGTCAGCCTATGCCTCCCAGACCTTATCCGGGATCTGGGCCGCAGCCCAGGAAGCCAGGAGCGAAAAATGCTCCCCCCAAACGGGACAAGGCTGCCAGGAAGCAAGCAGCACAGAATAAGCAAGGCGGCGTACCCCGCTGGGTTTTAATTTCTCTTGATATCGTAATTGTCGCCTTAGTCGCAGTAGGCCTGTTCTTCTTCTTGAAGCCCAAGTTCGATGAGAAGAATGCGGAAAAACTTTCTGAAGAAATCCTTAACAACATGGAAGCCCAGAAGACTCCCATCGAGGTTGAGGTTGCAAAGAATTTCGCCCCCGTGCAGGGCGAGCGCAATGAAGACTCTGTAGGCGTGGACTTTGTGGATAATAGTCTGGACAACACAAGTTCGGATACGGTATCGCTTACCTATGTGGGCAAACTCGTGATCCCCAAAATCCAAGTAACCACTCCCCTCTCTGAAGAGCAAGGCAATGACCTCTTGGTTTCTCTGCGTTTTGGCTCAGGTATTCACTCCGGTGTGGGCACTCCTCTGGGCCAACCCGGCTTAACTACAATCTGGGGCCACCGTTTCCTTACCTCGGGACGCGACTTTAACCGCCTAAATGAAATTGTGCCAGGCGATCAATTCTACATTGACTACCTACCCACCAATACCCGTTACCACTACAATGTCTATAAGCAAGACATCATTCCTCATACCGAATTGACAGAACGGGTTTATGAGCATTTTGATGAGGACACGGTTTTACTCATCACCTGCCACCCCTTGATCTACAACGAGCAGACCGAAAGACTTTTGGTTTATGCTAAGCCCGATCCGGAGCGGACTGGTCCTATTCCCGACAGCAATTAAGATCACCGCGTAACATACGAATAATACAAAGGGGAGCTCATTGAGCTCCCCTTTTACTTATCCGGCTTCGGAGTTTTTGTTAGTCTCGTGCGCAGCTACGCTTTAGGCAAAAAGTTCGTCCAGGTTAAGTTCGTTTAAAATCTCACGCAGAATAGCTGCCTCTTCATGAGAAAGCGAAACACCCTTGCTCATCTTGGCGTGTTCTGGGGCCCAGTCACGAATGTCCAATTTGGCCTTGTTGTCATTCCAAGAGACCATATTGAGTTCTCTTTGCCAACCAGACTTGCTAGAGCTCAACACGCCCAACTCCTTGGTTACTTCATATTTAAATTCTGCCATGTTTTTATCCCTCCTTGGGTGTTTTAGTGCCAGGCCCTAGGGAGGGCTGGCGAAAAAAGCCTTAGGCTTTAAATTGCTCAGTAGAGAGCCGCATTGCCGATATTGTCAGAGCGGCCCCGTCTTGTCAAGGCCGCTAAAGTTAAAGCTCCGGCGGGAACCGGAGCTTTAAGAGGCATCATTTAGGGCTTAGCGCCTTGATTTATTTGCAAGCTAGCGCAGTTGCTGTTTATCCAAATGCCAAATTTCGTCGACATAATCTTGGATCGTACGGTCAGAGCTAAAGCGTCCAGAATTGCAGATATTAATCCAAGATTTTTGCAGCCAGGTCTCTTGGTCTTGGAAAGCCTCGTGCGCTTCAAAGCGCCGGTTGCGGTAGTCTTTAAAGTCTCCCAAAACATAATAGACATCTGCGCGCTCTGAAGGACTGCCCTTGAGCAGGGACCGGTAAAGTTCGGCAAACATGCCGGAATTCGCGTCGTCAAAGGTCCCATCCATCAGGCTGTCCACTACTGGCTTAAGTCCCTCAATATTGGCGTACTGCCATTGGGAATTATAATAATCAAGGGTAGCGGGGAAGTCTTTCAGGTGCGTACCAAACATGAAGACATTTTCTTCCCCCACCGCCTCGGCAATTTCCAGATTAGCCCCGTCCCAGGTACCCAGGGTAAGGGCCCCGTTCATCATAAATTTCATATTCCCGGTGCCGGAAGCTTCCTTGCCTACCGTAGAAATCTGTTCAGAAATATTTGAGGCAGGGAAAATCAGCTCCGCCTTAGAGACATTGTAATTAGGAATAAAGTGTACCCGCATCAGCTGGTTGACCTCAGGGTCTTGGTTAACTTTTTTCGCCAACTCATTAATAAATTTAATAATGGCCTTGGCGCGGAAATACGAGGGTGCCGATTTCGCGCCGAAGATGTAGGCCACAGGTGTGTCTGAGACCTTCTGCCCTGCCTTAATTCGGTTATAGCGGTCCAAGATCTCAAAAGCGTTCAGCAGCTGACGTTTATATTCGTGTAAACGTTTGACCTGAACATCAAAGAGGGCCTCCGGATCTACTTGCATGGCAAAATTCTTATTAAGGTAAGCTGCTAGGCGCTGCTTGTCTTGATTTTTTATCTTCTGCAGCTGATCTAGCACACTGGCATCTGTCTTATATTTTTCAAGTGTCTGTAGCTGGTCCAGATCGGTCACCCAGGCATCCGAGCCCAGCAATTCAGTTAAGAGATCAGACAGATCTTGGTTAGAGTTATAGAGCCAGCGACGCGGTGTAACTCCGTTGGTTTTATTGGTAAAGCGGTTGGGCCACAGTTCATAGTAAGAATGCAGGGTTTCATCCTTCAAAATCTGGCTATGCAGCTTGGCCACACCATTGATTTTAAAAGCCGTGTAGACCGCCAGCGAGGCCATATGGATACGGTTGTCATGGATCGGTGCCATAGCTTCAATTTCAAAGGCCTGCAAGCCTCTGCTCCTGGCCTCCTCCCGGAACTGCTGGTCTATCTGCCGGATAATTTCCAGAATCCGGGGAAAGAGGAACTGCGCGATGGAAATTTCCCATTTCTCCAAGGCTTCAGCCAAGATTGTATGGTTGGTGTAGGCAAAGCACTTATGGCAAATTTGCCAGGCCTCGTCCCAAGACAGCCCATGTTCATCCATCAAGAGCCGCATGAGCTCGGGGATGGCGAAGACGGGGTGGGTATCGTTCAGCTGGAAGACATGGTAATCTGCGAACTTAGAGAAGTCATTGCCATGATAGCGCTGGTATTCTTGGATAACGCTTTGCAAAGAGGCAGAGACAAAGAAATATTGCTGGCGGACTCTCAGGACCTTGCCATCGTAAGAAGAGTCATTGGGGTAGAGCACCCGGTTGATATCCTGTACCCGGTTGCGCTCAATTACCGCATCATCAAAACGCTGTGAGTTAAAAAGGTTATAGTCAAACTCTTGCAGGGGTTCCGGCTTCCAGAGACGCAGCACATTGATATTTTTTGTGCCATAACCCGTAATGGGCAGGTCGTAGGGCACAGCATAAACCTCTAGGTCTTGGTAGGAAACTGTACAGGCTAATTCTTCCCTTCTGCTGATAAAGGGATAGTCACGCTCCATCCAAGCATCTGGATATTCTTTTTGGAAACCATTTTCAAAATTTTGCTTAAAGAGACCATAACGGTAGAGGATTCCGTAGCCATTAACCGGATATTCCAGGGTGGTAGAAGAGTCAAGGAAGCAAGCCGCTAACCGGCCTAGGCCTCCGTTACCGAGGCCAGGATCCGTTTCCTCCTCCTCCAGGTCTGCTAAGTCGTGGCCTAATTCCGCGCATACCTCTTTGGCGGCATCATAAATACCGAGATTTAAGAGGTTGTTAGTAAGGCTGCGTCCAACCAAAAATTCTGCGGATAGATAATGGGCTTGTCGGGTTGTGGCATAAGATTTACGGCTCTTTTCCCAACGTGGGGCAATAATTTCCATTACTGCCTTAGCCAGGCCAATCCAAATTTCCTGTTGGTTGGCTTCGTTCAGTTCTTTACCATATTCGGCACGGACATGGGCAATAATGGCTTCCCGTAAAAAAGCCACCTGCTCGTCCTTAGTTTTAAGCTTAAGAGGATCTCTAGACATACTCTGTGCTCCTTTGTGTGAATAGCAGAAATATTATAGCCAAGCGTGTGAGCAAGGGTCAAATTAGGCTTTTCCAACGACAATTGTGAGCAGTTACCAGCGTTTGTCGCAGGAAAGTAGTACACCACCCCCTAGCTTTAGGTCATGCTAGGGCAAAGGAGTAGGTCCATGTTGCTTAAAGTCCTTAATTTTTTCTGTCTTATGCTTCTGCTCAGCCTGGCTCAGGAAGACCTCCGCAGCCAGCAAGTAGGTCTGCATAAAATTCTGCTCTTAAGTTTGGCCGCTTGGCTGCAGTGGCTGCTGCAGACGGATTCACGCCTGCCCTTTGGCCAAACCCTCGCTTCCAGCCTCTTTTTTTGCCTGTTAGTCTTCTTGGTGCGGGCTTGGGAAAAAGCCCAAGAAAGATTTTATCTGGGAGCAGCCGACCTTCTGGTACTGGCGGCTCTCGCCCCGCTGGAAGGTTTGTGGGCCTGCTTGGTCCTAGCTGCCCTGGCCTCTGTTTTTTGCCTGCTGACCATGGGATTTCTGGTCCTCATCTCCCAGTATGGCCTCAGGAAGAAAGCTCAACCCACGAAAAAGGGGCAAGACACATTGGCCTTGCCCCTCTTGCCCTTCTATTGTCTAGCCTGGCTGCTGTTACCCTTGGTAGTTTAGCCTTGCTCATCTGTATCATGGTCACCAAATCCCGGCGCTTCTTGGCCCTCGTCGGCATACCATTGAGCCGAATAGTAGGCTATATTCGCCTCATGCTCCTCCAGGCTTGTAGCGAAGACGTTATCTCCTTCACCCGTTGCGCAGAAGTAGAGATAGCTGTCTGCTCCCGGCCAGGAGTCGTTATTGGCCGGCCACAGTACACCCTCAATCGCTAGAGTTCCCGGGTTATTAATCGGTCCCGGAGGCAAGCCGGCAAAGCTGTAAGTATTGTAAGGGTTATTCCGATATTTCACGAGGTCGGAACTTAAAGCCCAGGGAATCGGATCCAAACCTTCTTCACCTCGGAGGTAATTAATAGTCGCGCAGGATTCCATGGGCATCTGCTGATTATAGCGGTTGAGGAAGACTTTGCCGATCTTGGACATTTCTTCAATATTGCCTTCTTTTTGCACGATGGAGGCCAGATTCATGACTTCATCCAGGGTCATCCCCATGCTGGCGGCCTTCTCCTCATATTTGCCCGCCTGCAGTTTCTGCTCTGTATTATCCAAGAACAAACGTAAAATTGAGACCTCGTCCAGGTTAGGGTCAAACCAATATGTATCTGGCCAGAGATAACCTTGCAAAATCCATTCGCGGCTGGAGGAGGCAGAGAGCTTACGCACAAAGTCGTAATCCAAAAACTCATTAGGATTGCGGACCAGGCTGTCCATGCGCTGGACATCAATATTTAGGCCCGAATCCACCATCTTTTGGCGCATTTCCAGGTAGGTCTCACCCTCTACAAAGGTAATCTTCAGAGGCTTAGGCTGCCGAGTTAAGGCAAACATGATGGCATCGTAAGACATATCAGGCAGGAGATAGTGGGTACCGGCCTGGTAGTTGCCGTTATAGCCATTAAACTTAGACATCAGCTTGAAGATAACCGGATTAGAGATGAAGCCCGCCTCTTCCAGGATGCGGGTAATGTCATCTATATCAGAAGACCGAGGGATAAAAATTGGTATGGCGCCAGGTGTATCTTCCGTCACCAAGTTACCTTCATTGGCCTCTGCCTCTGCGGACATTCTCCGATAATCCTCATCCTGAGAGCGGACATAGTTATAGCCAAATAAAAAGCTAGAAAAGAGCACGGCAACCAAGCCTGCAATAATCAAGAGTACGATTAAGGTTTTACTTATCTTGCTTGCCACAATAAACTCCTTGTCTGAGTACTTGTGTTTCTAGCTGCATTATACAGGGCAAGTCTAGGTCTGTCCTAATTTTGGTCAAAGAACAGGCCCAGCCCTTATTTCTTTGAGCTATCTTTTAGCCTCTGCTTGGTATCAAGAATTTTCTTGCGGAGACGCAGGCTGGTGGGCGTGAGTTCAATCATTTCCTCGTCCGAGATAAATTCCATGCTCTGCTCTAGGCTCATCTCAACTGGAGGTGAGAGCCGTAAGGTCTCATCCGAACCTGCGGCCCGCATGTTGGTTAGCTGTTTTTTCTTGCAAACATTAACCTGGACATCTTCGGTCTGCATGGTAGTCCCGATGATCATACCTTCGTAGACCTGGGTACCTGGGCCAATGAAGAGCTCACCACGGTCCTGGGCGTTATGGAGGCCATATTGGGTAGCCTCACCCTCTTCAAATGCCACAATGACCCCGTGGTTGCGTCCCACGCTCTCCCCTTTGACCGGGATATATCCATCCAGGATTGAGGACATAATCCCGTTGCCCCGCGTGTCAGTCATGAACTGAGAACGGTAACCAATCAGTTGACGCGAGGGAATACGGAATTCCAAACGGACCGAGGACTTAAAGGGCGGATGCATAGCCAGCATTTCCGCCTTGCGCCGGCCCAGTCCTTCAATAACCGCGCCCGCATATTCTTCTGCCACCGATACACTCAGGATCTCCTGGGGCTCCATCAAGACCCCATCTATTTCCTTCTGCAAAATGTAAGGACGGGAAACCTGAAATTCATAACCCTCGCGCCGCATATTTTCGATCAAGATAGAAATATGTAGCTCTCCCCTGCCCTTAACAATAAAGCTATCCTCGCGGTCGGTATATTCCAGCCGCATGGCCACATTGCGCAGCATTTCCTTTTCCAGGCGGTCCCGGATATGGCGGGAGGTTACATAGGTTCCTTCGCGCCCAGCAAAAGGACTATCGTTAACCTGAAACACCATGGCAATTGTAGGTTCTTCAATTTCTACAAAATCCAGGGCTTCCAGATGGTCAGGCTGGCAAATGGTGTCGCCAATTTGGACTTCTTCAATACCGCCCAGACAAACGATCTCCCCGCTGCCTGCCACATCTACTGGCTGCCGGCCCAGACCTTGGAAGACAAAAACCTTCGTGATCTTTTCCGAGTGGACCTTGCCATCGGCTGAAGAAATCAGGCTTACTTGATCACCAGCCTTAAGCGTCCCTCTTTGAATACGGCCGGTAGCCAGTCTGCCCAGATAGTTATCATAGTCAATGTTGGACACCAGCATCTGCAAGGGTGCAGAGTCATCACCTCTGGCCTCGGGGATAGTATCTACAATGGTATCCAAGATCGGCCGCATGTCAGCATTATTCAGAGTTTCTTCGTCCAACTTCTCTGGCAATTCTCTAAAGGAAGCAGCTTTCTTAGCTGAGGCATACAGGATAGGAAATTCAATCTGCTCGTCCGTAGCCCCTAAATCCATATAGAGTTCTAACACCATATCAGCAACTTCACTGGGTCTGGCGTCGGGCCGGTCAATTTTGTTGATGATCACGATAGTTTTGAGGTTCATGGCTAAAGCCTTCGCCAAGACAAAACGGGTTTGGGGCATGGGGCCGTCAAAGGCATCCACCAAGAGCAGGACGCCATCAACCATTTTGAGGACTCTTTCAACTTCGCCGGAAAAGTCAGCGTGTCCTGGGGTGTCCACAATATTAATGCGGGTGTCGCCGTAGTTAATAGCTGTATTCTTCGCTAAAATCGTGATCCCTCTCTCCCGCTCAATCGCGTCAGAGTCCATCACTTGGTCGGGTAATACTTCATCGGCCCTAAATAGTCCTGAAGATTTCAGCAAACCGTCGACTAAGGTGGTTTTACCATGGTCGACGTGTGCGACAATTGCAATGTTTCGTAAGCTCTTTGTTTTCATCTTGATTATTCCTGTTCTCCAGACCTATCTCTGCTCTGTTTGCCATCTACCTTAAGGTAATCATCACGTTTGCGTTCCCTCCAGCTGATAAAGATGGGGGAGCCGCGGAAGCCAAAGGCCTCACGCAGACGATTTTCCAAATAGCGTTCATAGGAAAAATGCATGAGTTTTTTGTCATTAATAAAGAAAATAAAATGTGGGGGCCGGACCGAGACCTGACTGCCATAGAAGATCTTCAGGGCCCTCCCCTTGTCGCTAGGCGGCCGGTGCATGGCTAGGGCTTCTGCGAGCACCTCGTTAACCACCGCCGTGGAAAGGCGCTTGGAAGCTTCCTCATATATGTCGACAATCGCTTGGTATAGTCCCTCTACCCTTTGGCCGGTCACCGCTGAGATGGCCGTCATTTCCGCATAAGGCATAAAGGCAAAGCGCTGCTTGATCTCATCCTGCCAAGTCTGGAACTTCTGGTCTTTATTTTCCAAGAGATCCCACTTATTGACCACAAAAAGTGAGGCCTTACCCGCGTTGTGGGCTAGACCGGCAATTTTCGTGTCTTGCTCGGAAATCTCATCTGTAGCATCCAAAAGAATTAGACAGACATCAGCCCGTTCTACCGCGGCTTGGGTACGCATAGTGCTGTATTTTTCTACAGCTTCTTTGACCTTGGCTTTGCGCCTGAGGCCGGCCGTATCGATAAAGCGGAAAAAGCCATAGGCATTGTCAATATTTACATCGAGCGAGTCACGCGTAGTTCCAGGGATATTAGACACAATAGCCCGGTCTTCGGCCAAGAGATTATTTAGCAGAGAGGATTTCCCCACGTTCGGCTTGCCGATAATGGCTACAGAGATACGATGCTGGTCTTCTTCGGATACTGGCGTTTCTGGCACCTGGTCCAGGAGCGCGGAAACCATATCGCCCAGGCCCAGCTTATGCAGGGCTGAAACACAGATGGGCTCACCAAAACCTAGTTCGAAAAATTCATAGGCTTCGGGAGGCATAGACCCTATTTGGTCGGCCTTATTGAGTGCCAGGACGATAGGCTTGTCTGACTTACGCAGGAAAGAGGCAATTTCGCGGTCCTGGTTGGTTAATCCATCACGCAGATCACAGAGAAAGAGGATGGCATCTGCAGACTCCAGCGCAAAGCCAACCTGGCGGGCCATCTGCTGCAAAATGGGGTCCTCTGAACCAGGTTCCAGTCCGCCAGTATCAATCAAGACAAACTCACGCCCGAACCATTCCGGCTCAGCGTAAATGCGGTCACGAGTAACACCAGGACTGTCATGCACAATGGAAATACGCTCCCCTGCCAGGGCATTGAAAATGCTGGATTTCCCTACATTGGGTCGACCAACTATGGCAATTACGGGTTTGGACATTGCTTACCTCATAACGTAAAAAAGCAGCTGGACAAGACGCCCCGCTGCTCAAGCTTCACTAAAAAGACCTGGAGGCCTAGGCCTCTTTGTCAATGGCTACGACTTCTCTTCCCTTGTAGTAACCACAGTTTTTGCAGACTACGTGGGGGAGCTTAAGTTCGTGGCATTGAGGGCATTCGGAAAGATTAACTTGAGTAAGTTTTTCCTGGGCGCGCGACATCCGAGATCTGCGTTTTGACCATTTTCTCTTAGGTACTGCCATGTTTCTGCCTCCCTTTATCTAAATATGCTTATTAGCACTTCGCTAAACAGCTTGTCTCTAAAAATAGAGTTTTCCTAAAACAGCGTTAGTGATTATCTCACGGCCTTTCCAGCCTGTCAAGGCCTTTTCCTCTATGCTGGTCATTTAACTAAAGTCAGCCTGATATGAGGTATACTTTACTAACTATTTGAGAAAGGCTCAGGACCACTTTGTGTTTAATTTAGCTTACCTACATTCGCGGGCATTTAATGATAAATATGATTACGAGGGTCCGCTTGGAGCTTATTATAGCCCAGCTTTGAGTAAATTTCGCCTGTGGGCGCCAACCGCTACCCGTGTGCAGCTCAGTTTAGGCCAGGGCCAAAAATGGCTCTTGGACCTGCAGCCGGACAGCCAGCACCCCGGACTTTGGTCTCTAGACCTTCAAGGTGATTTCTGGTTGCAGGATTACACCTATCTTCTGACCTTTCCCGATGGAACCGTACAAGAGTCCGCCGACCCCTATGCGGTTGCGGCTAGAGCCAATGGCAAACCTTCTGTTCTGCTAGATCCTGATGCCTATAACCCGGAAGGCTGGACAACCGAGCGAGCACCTCTGCAGTTTAAGCAAAATGAACTTGCGATTTATGAAATTCATATCCGCGACCTAACGATAGGGCCAGACAACGGCATCTATCATAAGGGCAAATTTTTAGGACTTTGCGAAGAAGGTACGCATACCGGTCAAGGCCAGGCCTCGGGCCTGAATTACCTGCGCTCTTTGGGTGTTAGCCACATCCAAATCATGCCTTGTTTCGACTTCGCAACCGTGGATGAGGCTGGCGACCTCTCCTTTAATGCCCAATATAACTGGGGCTACGACCCGCAAAATTATAACGTGGTGGAAGGCTCTTACGCGACCAAACCCCAAGACCCCGTAAGCCGGGTGATTGAGTTCAAGACCCTTGTTCATACCCTACACCAGGCAGGCTTCAAGGTTATTATGGATGTGGTTTACAACCACGTATACGACCTAGGCAGGTCTCCCCTAAATCAGACCGTGCCCGGCTACTACTTCCGCTTGCGGGAAGATGGCCAACTGTGCGATGGTACAGGTTGTGGCAACGAAACTGCCTCCGAGCAAGCCATGTTCCGCAGATATATGATCGACTCCCTGTGCTACTGGGCCCGTACCTACCAAATTGATGGCTTCCGTTTTGATTTGATGGGTATACATGACGTAGAAACCATGCAGGGTGTGCGCCAGGCCCTGAATAAAATCGACCCACAGATCATACTCTTAGGTGAAGGCTGGCAAATGGGCAATCACCCGGCAGGCATTACTCCCGCTAACCAAAGCCAGGCTCAGAAGCTGCCCGGCATCCGATTTTTCAACGACCAATTCCGTGATGTCCTGCGGGGGTCTAACTTTGGGCACGACGCCCAAGGCTTTTTAAGCAGAGATACCAGCTTGTCCAAAACCTGGCAAGTTTACAAAAACATCCTCGGGCAGCCGGACCACGGCTACTACCTGGACGCCAGTCAATCTGTAATCTATACAGAGTGCCACGACAATGCCACCCTCTACGATAAGCTTCGCCTGTCCCTGGGTGAAATCAGTCCCGAAGAATCTTTTAAGCGGCAGGCCTTGGCCCTCTCTATCCAGTGCTTATCCTTTGGCACTCTCTTCTTCCACGCCGGCCAAGAATTTATGCGGACCAAACAGGGCTTAGATAACAGCTACAAGTCTCCCGATGACATCAACGCCTTAGATTACGACCGGGCCGCCCAATACCCTGAACTTGGCCAGCTTTTCCGTCGTCTCCTAGCCACCCGTAAAGAGCTGAAGGTCTTCTCACTTACAGCTTATGGAGAAATTGCGCAAGCTGTGCAGACCTATCGCGTGGAAGAAGGACATATCGCTTACCAGATCAACTTTAAGGGTCAAAGCTACTTGATTATGCATAACGCTCTCAGCAGCATCTGGTATCTAGACCTGCCCGCAGGCACCTGGCAGCCCCTCCTCGCCCACTGGTCGCTGCCTGAAGAACCCGACCAGGTTTTCCCTCCCGTAAGAGACCAGCTTCAGATAGAAGGCTTAGAAAGCATTCTGCTCCAGCAAATCACCCAGTCTTAGCTATATGTTAGAATTAGCACCAGGGAGATGTAAAACTGCGACAAGGGAGTAAGGCCAAGCATGAAAACCGTCAGTAGCCAGGCTAAGCAGCGGCGAACCCTATGGAAGTACGTCTTTTCCTTTACAGCCCTGCTCCTCATTCTCTATGTGACTTTCCGCGTAATCCTTAAGGATACCTCGATTGAAGGCATACGGACTTCCCTCCAGGCTGCCAATCCTCGATGGGTGGCACGGGGTTTTGCCCTAATGATCAGTTACCAATTAATTTGGGCAGAAATCATCCGCTCCCTGCTTTCACACCTAAATGGCAGCCGCGCGCCCTACCGCATAGCCGTTAATACCGCTTTCACCGGCTTCTACTTCAACAACATCACCCCTTCATCCTCCGGGGGTCAGCCCATGCAAATGCTCTATCTCCACCGCTGTGGGATAGATCTGGCGGGCTCTAGCATTATATTTTGCGTAAACACGGTCTTCAACAACATAGTCATGATCACCTACGCTACGGTACTGCTGATTAGCCAGTATGATTTTATCTCCCAAAACCTCTATGCCATGCGCTATGCCCTGATTGTTGGCTACTTGTTTAACGGTTTCCTGCTCTTCCTAAATATCTTTTTGCTCTTCTTCCCTAAACAGCTCCGCACCATATCCTATAAAGTATTAGCTTGGGTTACCAAGGGTAAATTAAAGCCTAAAGCCAAGAAGTATAAGCGCAACCTAGATAAGTTTTTAGGCTCCTACAGCGCCGGAGCTTTTTCCCTCTTGAAAGCACCCGGACTGCTGTTCAAGCTCTTGCTCCTGCACGCTATACAATTTGCGGTCTACAACCTTATACCTTTTACTGCCGCAATGGCCTTAGGCGCTTCCCCAGACATTTTTCTCCGGTCTTTCTCTTTGCAGGCCGTGCTCACCTTGGCAGTTTCGGGCTTTCCTACACCGGGGGCGGTCGGAATTACAGAAGGTGGATTCGTAGCCATGTTCTCAGGGCTCTTCCCGCCTGGCAAAGTTGAATCCACCATGATTTTGACCCGGGTAATTAATTTCTATGCCTTCCTTATCCTGGCAGCCCTCATCACAATTATTGCCTTTGCCACAGCCAAACAGGACAAGTTCCGCATGCAAAAACTCCATCACATTAACTACCTGGAAACCCCAGTAGAAGGCAGCCAAGACGAAGTAATAGAACTTGAAGCCGGTAATGGAGACGAAGACGAAGATTTAGGCGAAGAATAAAAGTCCGGCTTGCCTTGCGGCAGCCGGACTTTTATCTTAACTCCAAGCTAAACTAAGACTTAATAGGCTTTGCCCCAGTAAACCAGGTGCTGAGCGGGTTTGCCACAAATGGCACAGACCGCTCCCTCTTCCAACTCCTCATCAATAATGCAGCGGGAAGTGGCCTGCAAGTCTGCTTTAACCTTTTCCTCACAAGCGGGGTCTCCGCACCAGTGGGCTTTAACAAAACCTGTCTTCTGCTTAAGTATATCTTCAAGCTCTGACCAGTCACTGGCTTCATAGATTCGGTCCTGCATGGACTTCTCTGCGCGGGCCAGCATGTCTTCATGCATTTGGTCAAGAATCTCTTGCAGCCTAGCTTCCAGGCCTTCCAGAGGCAGGAAGTATTTTTCCCGGTTATCTCTGCGGACTGCGACAACCTGACCCTTTTCGATATCCTTGGGCCCATACTCTAAGCGCAGAGGCACGCCTTTCATCTCGTACTCCGAGAACTTCCAGCCCGGCATTCGGTCAGAGAAGTCTGAGGTCATGCGGAAATGGCCTTCCAGGCGAGCTAAAAGCTGTTCATTCGCCTCTCTCACCCCTGCTTTTTGCAAGGCAATGGGAATGAGCACGATTTGATGGGGAGCTACTCTGGGAGGCAGGACTAAGCCATCATCGTCGCCGTGAACCATGATCAGTCCGCCAATTGAACGGGTGGAGACACCCCAGGATGTCTGGTAGACATACTGGAGTTCATTATTTTCATCCGCATACTGGATACCGAAGGCCTTAGCAAAACCGTCACCAAAGTAGTGGGAGGTGCCTGCCTGTAGGGCTTTTCCGTCATGCATCATGGCTTCAACGGTATAGGTCTGCTCGGCCCCCGCAAATTTTTCTTTATCTGTTTTCAGTCCGGAAATTACAGGAATAGCCAGGCATTCCCGGTAGAAGTCGATATAAACCTGCAGCATGCGGCGGGTTTCTTCTAAGGCTTCTTCGGCGGTGGCGTGGGCAGTGTGACCTTCCTGCCAATAGAATTCCGAAGTCCGCAGGAAAGGCCTGGTCGTCTTTTCCCAACGCACAACAGATACCCACTGGTTATAGAGTTTAGGTAGGTCACGCCAGGATTGAATAATATCCGCATAGTGGTCGCAGAAAAGCGCCTCTGACGTCGGTCGGATGCAAAGCCGCTCTTGCAGCTTATTATTGCCACCCTCGGTTACCCAGGCCACCTCAGGCGCAAAGCCTTCTACATGGTCCTTCTCTTTCTGCAAAAGAGATTCCGGAATTAATAGAGGCACGGCAACATTCTGGTGCCCCGTCTCTTTAAAACGCCGGTCTAGGTCTTTCTGGATATTCTCCCAGATCGCGTAACCATAAGGGCGGAGAATCATGCAACCCCGCACACGAGAGTAGGAGGTAAGCTCCGCTTTTTTAACTACATCCGTGTACCATTGGGCAAAGTCTTCGTCCCTGGGGGTAATCTCTTTAACTAATTTATCGTCTTTCGCCATAATTAACTATCTAGCTTCTAAAGAGACTTGACAATTGCTTCCGTATCCCGGGCAATCATCAGCTCTTCATTGGTGGGAATTACCACCACGGTGACCTTGGAGTCGTCAGCAGAAATAATCGCTTCCTTGCCTCTCAGGCCATCATTCTTCGCAGGATCAATCTTGATGCCTAAGTCTTCCAGGCCAGAGCAAATAGCCGCTCTGGTATTGCTGTCATTTTCGCCGATACCTGCAGTGAAGACTAAAACGTCCACTCCGCCCATAGCGAAAACATAGGAGCCCAAGATTTTCTTGCACTGGTAGCTGAACATATCCAAAGCCAGCTGAGCACGCTCATTGCCTGCTTTTGCGGCCTCTTCCAGGTCACGGAAGTCGGAAGAAACTCCGGAAATTCCCATGACGCCAGATTCCTTGTTCATCAAATGGTCCATTTCCTGAGGGCTGAGCTTTTCCTGCTCCATGATGTTAACCACAATAGCCGGGTCAATAGAGCCGCAACGCGTACCCATGAGAGGTCCTTCCAGAGGTGTAAGCCCCATAGAGGTATCTTGGCACTTACCGTCCTTTACTGCAGAAATGGAAGAACCGTTACCCAGGTGCAGGGTAATCATCCTCAGGCCTTCTTGGTCTTTACCTAAGAACTCGGCAGCCCGCTTGCTGACATAGTGGTGGGAGGTACCGTGTGCGCCGTAGCGGCGTATGTGTTGATCCTCATAATAGCGGTAAGGCAGACCATACATGTAGGCCTGGGGAGGCATGGTTTGATGGAAGCTGGTATCAAAGGCCGCGACCATAGGAATGTCAGGCATAATTTCCTGGCAAGCCTCAATCCCCATCAAGTTGGCAGGGTTGTGCAGGGGCGCAAAGCTAAAGCACTTGCGGATAGTTTCCTTGACATCATCATCAATCAACACAGACTCGGTGTAATAGTCAGCGCAGTTTAGGATCCGGTGGCCCACAGCGTCAATTTCCTTCATGGACTTAATTACACCGTGTTCAGGAGACACGAGGGCATCTAAGACCAGCTGTACCGCGGTTTGGTGGGTAGGCATGGGAGTTTCTACGACATATTTTTCTTTGCCATCTGGCTCATGTTTCAGGCGAGAACCGGGAATGCCGATTCTTTCGCAAAGGCCCTTAGCCATGACCCGGCCATCTTGGGTATCCAGGAGTTGGTACTTGAGAGAGGAAGAACCTGCGTTAATTACTAATACGATCATCTTGTATCCTTTCAGCTTCAGTAATTTATTTGTTTTTACCGCCTGCGGCCTGCACGGCAGTCAAGGCTACTACACCGATAATATCTTCGGTAGAGCAACCACGGGAGAGGTCATTAACGGGCTTGGCAATACCCTGGAGCAGAGGTCCGTAGGCCTTCGCGCCACCCAGGTACTGTACCAGCTTATAGCCGATGTTACCGGCATTAAGATCGGGGAAGACTAAGACATTAGCCTGGCCGGCAATTTTATTGCCAGGAGCCTTGCGCTCGGAAGTCGCAGGTACGAGGGCCGTATCTACTTGGGCTTCACCATCTAGTCTAAGTTCAGGTGCCTTTTCTTTGGCCAACTTAGTAGCTTCTACGACTTTTTCGGTAAGTTCCGAGTGGGCAGAGCCAAAAGAGGAGTAAGACAGCATGGCCACAACAGGCTCTTCTCCCGTGAAGAAACGGAAAGAGTCGGCGGAGGCAAGAGCAATTTCCGAGAGCTGATCTGCATCGGGATTCTCATTTAAACCGCAGTCCGCGAAAACAAAAATACCGTCTGAGCCCAGGTCTTTGAATTGGGTATCCATAACAAAGAAGGCAGATACCAGTTTAGTGCCAGCCTTGGTCTTGAGAATTTGCAGGGCAGGTCTCAGAGTATCTGCCGTAGAGTGGGCGGCACCGGACACCAGACCGTCAGCTTTATCATTCTTCATGAGCATCATGCCGAAAGCTGTTTTATCCCGGACTGTAGCCTGGGCTTTTTCCAGGTCCACACCCTTATGCTTGCGCATCTCATAATATTGCTGGGCAAATTGGTCTAATTCCGGATAGTCTGCGGGGTTAATAAACTCAATCCCTGTGTAGTCCAAATCTGGGCATACCGCCTGAGATTCTTCCTTGGTACCTATGAGAATGATCTTTGCGAGCTTTTCTTGGGTAGCGGCCACGGCTGCCTGGAGCACGCGTTCGTCTTCATTTTCCACTAAGATCACAGTTTGATTAAGTTCTTTGGCTTGCGCCTTAACCTTGTCAATGAAAGTCATAGTCTACCTCCCATAAAATAAAAATAACCTCAGCAAGTATAGATGATTTTAGACAGGGCTTCAACGGCTAGATGTGGGTAAAAGCCCACGCTCAGCTAAGTTTGCGCCCTTAAACACAACTCCCCCACATCCGAGTGCTAACCCGGACAGGGGGAGTTGGAGAGTAAATAAATCTGAAACTTATTTTCCGAGGTAAGTCTTAAGCAGCTCGTTGGCATCAGCCACAATGCCCGTGTCAGCTACCCGGAAAATCGCGGCCTGAGGATCATTATTGATCGCGATATAGCACTTGGTATCCTTGATGCCTTCTGTATGCTGTATAGCTCCGGAGACACCAATAGAGACGCAGAGTTTAGGTCGGATAGTTGCCCCTGTCTGGCCAATTTGGCGCTCGAATGGCAGGAGGCCCACATCGGACAGGGGGCGGGTGCAAGCTAAGGCTGCCCCGATCTTATCCGCAAATTCTTGGACCAAGGCTAGGCTCTCCGGCGATTCCATGCCCTTACCGCAGACCACAACCTTTTCTACGGAGCTAATGGAATCCGTTACGGCCAGCTTAGCCTCCGTAGCCAGAACCTTAACTCCAGAGGCGGGCAAGGGCAGATGATTATAGAAAACAAGCTCCGCCGCACCTGCCTGGGCTTCCGCCGGCTCATAAACGCCAGGACGCAGGGTCAAGATTTGGGGGAAGAAGTTTTCACGGATCACAATCGTCACATACACATTGTCGCCAAAGGAAGGTTTGTTATGTTTGATATAGTGGCTGCCATCCGGGCGGGTCCCCACCAAGAGCTCTGTGCAGTCAGCTGTAAGACCACAATTGAGCCTCATAGCTACGCGGGAAAAGATGGAGCGTCCGATGGGACTGGCTGGCGCTAAAACTGCCGAGGGCTGGTCATCCTTGAGGATTTCTGCCACGACCTGTGCCAGGGCGTCATCCTGAAACAGCGGGTCTTCTTCCGTGGCATAGACCAGGATTTTATCTACCCCTAAAGCCTCAACTTCCGCGCAAATATCAGCGCTATGCGTTCCTACTACTAGGGCAATAATCTCTTCACCCGTAGTCTTTTTGAGCTCGCGGGCAGCGGTGAGAAGTTCCGCAAAGCAGGGGGCTAAAACGCCATCAACTGCTTCGGCAAAAATACAAATACCTTGAGGCATCATTAGACCTCCTCTTCTTCTGTAACTAAGGCTTGGAGCTGTTGGCTGAGCTCTTCTAAGCTGCCGGTAAGCATGTGAGCCCAGGATCCGCCGCTGGGTTCCCAAGAATCAATGACCCGGCTGGGCGAGCCCTCTGCACCGATTTCTGAATCCGCCAACTTAAGCTCAGCGTTCTTAACATGTACGAGTGGCTTAGATTTTGCTGCGCGCGTGCTGCGCAAGGTTGCCAGTCGGGGCTCGTTAGCTCC
Source organism: uncultured Oscillospiraceae bacterium (assembly GCA_964398655.1). GTDB lineage: Bacteria > Bacillota > Clostridia > Saccharofermentanales > DTU023 > SFFI01. Next base: position 1,404 of record CAYNNG010000002.1, on the reverse strand, counting down.
GAACTGGAAAGTCAAGAGCGCGGGCAGCTTAACTTGCAGGCGATAACTGTGATGTCCCAAGTCCTTGATGACTTCCAAACTGTTTTGCTCGGGGTTAAAGGCGGCAATTTCCCGCATTTCACTTACATGGGGCAGGTCTAGGCATTCAGCAACCATAGGGCCAACTTGGCCGGTAGCACCATCTGAAGACAGGGCGCCTCCCATGACCAGGTCAATGTCACCATAGTACTCAATGGACTTAGCCACTACCCGAGCCGTAGCTAAAGTATCTGCGCGGCCAAAAGCCCGGTCAGTAATTAGGCAGGCTTCATCACAGCCAATAGCCATGGCTTCCCGCAGAGAGGATTCTGCCTGGGGCGGGCCCATCGTAAAGACCACAACCTTGCCTCCCTCTTGTTCACGCAGGCGCAGGGCAGCTTCAATGGCATTAAGGTCAGAGGGGTTAATCATCCCTTCCGCACTGTCCCTGATCAGGGCATGAGTTTCCGGATCCACGGATACATTATTGGATACTGGAACCTGTTTTATGATAACTGCAATATTCACGGAACTCTCCTTTCTCTCCTAAGCAAGCTTACGCCCTTAAAAACTTAAGGGCGTAAGACCAAATTTCCTAGGGAATAAGGCGGCTAAAGGCCCAGTTCTCCAGCAAGGGAGTAGATTCACCAATCATAATTAACTTGGCAAGGTCACGGCTGGCGGCGGGGGCTTCAATGACACCGTTGCCGCCGTATCCGGTCGCCAGGATATATCCTTCTACGGGAGTTTCGCCCAGGATGGGCCAGAAGTCCTTGGGTTCCGCACGATAAGAGAGCCAGGAGGAAACCAGACCACTGTCCACAATACCAGGTACCTTGACTTCAAGCTGATCTAAGAGGAAGTCAATAAAGTACTCATCCGTACCGCCTGTAGCAGGTAGCTTATCGGGATCCCATTGACCAGCATGCATGGGATTACTGAGATCCATCGATAAGTGGGACTTGCAGATAAAGATATTATCGCCTGAACGCAGGGCATACGCCCGATCCCCGCCACTAGGGTTAAATGGGGAACTTGTTCTTGCAGCTCCTTGCTAAGCTGATCATAGTAGGTTTGGAACCAAATTCTATAGTCTTTCAGGCTCTGCGCAGGATCTACCAGCTGGATTAAAGAGATTCTATCCAAAGTAAAATGGATGAGGGCCTTCGGCATAGTCTTGGCTACACAGTACTTCAAGAGATTTGTCCGCTTAACCCGCTCATTAAATTGCTCGCTATCATCAGCATCATTAGTAAAGGAAAAGCTGATGACCCGATAACTGCACTCAGAACAGAGACCCGTAAAGACCCGGCTGCGCTCCAGTTCATCCTGAGATATCATCTTGCCGGTAAGCAGACTCTCCAGCAGATCATTATGAAACTTTTG
>CAYNNG010000001.1:115837-116977 GCA_964398655.1 uncultured Oscillospiraceae bacterium | reverse complement strand
AATATGTCTCAAAATATGTCTCAACATAAAGTTATTCCCCGCGTAGCCGCCATCCACGATCTTTGTGGATATGGCAATTGCTCTCTGGTGATCGCCTTAGGCGTCTTGTCCGCGGCTGGCCTGGATGCCTGTCCTATTCCGACCTCCTACCTGGCAGCTCATACCGCTTTCCCGGTATTTTCCTTTGTGGATACGACGCCACACCTGCCGGAATATTTAGAGGTCTGGGACAAGCTGGACGTTAAAATGGCGGGAGCCTACTCGGGCTTTTTGGGTTCTGCTGAACAAATAGATATTTTCAGCCAGCTCTTTGACCGTCATCCAGAATGGAAGCTGGTTGTAGACCCCTGTATGGCGGATCATGGCGAGCGCTATAAGACTTATACGGATGAGATGTGTGAGAAGATGACCCTGCTTTGCCAGCGGGCTGACCTGATCCTACCCAATATGACAGAGGCAGCTATTCTTCTGGGCCGCGACTATCAAGGACAAGAGCTCAGTCCTCAAGAGGCGGAACAGGTCATTGACGACTTGCTGGCTCTAGGCGCTAAGACTGTGATTCTCAAGGGTATAGAACGGGGAGATGGCAAGATCATCAACGCGATCAAGGGTGAAAACCAAGCCTACTACGAAAGTGCCCACACCCTTCTGCCCTACAAGCTCCACGGCACCGGAGACCTCTTTGCCTCCATTGTCGCCTCTGCTTTCTTCCGGGGCATCAAGCTGGACCAGGCCATGGTCTTGGCAGGGGACATGCTGGTTAAGGCCATGGAGCTCTCCCGTTACCAGGAAGGCTATGAAGAGCGGGGTGTGTCCTATGAACCCCTGCTGGTGGAAATCGGCACGGAGATCAATCGCCTGGCAGGGGAGTAGCAGGCAATTAACTTATTTACGCATTGCGACTTGAAAAAATTACCAACGCTTGACTTAACGCTTATGATAGGGTAAATTAATCAAGCGTTTGGATCCTTAGCTCAGCTGGTTAGAGTACCTGCTTGACGTGCAGGGGGTCATTGGTTCGAACCCAATAGGATCCACCAAAGCCTTGGAACTAACAAGTTCCAGGGCTTTTTCTTTGGGGCAAAGCCTGCGGTCAGGTGTCTGCAGCCCGGGACCAGAATCAGGCGTCTGCAGCCCGGG
>CAYNNG010000001.1:8560-115737 GCA_964398655.1 uncultured Oscillospiraceae bacterium | reverse complement strand
GCCTGCGGTCAGGTGTCTGCAGCCCGGGACCAGAATCAGGCGTCTGCAGCCCGGGACCAGAATCAGGAGCCTGGAGCCCGGGGAACAGGCACCTGGAGTTTGGAACCTGGAATCAAGAGACTTAAGGAAGAGCCCTGTAGTCTGGAATTAAGCCTGCAGTAAGGCTAGCTTGCCCTAGGGACTTACCAGGCTGGCTAAATGCTCAAAATCTGATGGGCCGTGGTATTTTCTAAAATTTGTCCATCTGCAGAGATCACAACGGTGTAGGGGAGGTGGCCGATCTCAAAGAGCAAGGCCGCCTCTAAAGTTGTGTCGTAGTAGCAGGGAAAGGAGTAAGCATTCACGCAGATGGGGCAGAACTCCGCCCAGAAGTGCAAGATGGTGGGCTTATGCAGATTTTCTGCACTAAACTGCAGTTCCTTGCCTTCAACGTCTTGCACTGTAAAGCGAATATCGCCACGAGCCTTGGAGCTTGTGGCGCTTTCCTCGGAATTTGTGCTAGCGGGGTTCTTTGCTTCTGAAGGCGTCTCTTCTATGCCTTCTCCTGAAACACGAGGAGAAATCCCGCAGCTATCTTCCTGGTCCGAGGGGCTGAGGGTTTCTTGCTTGACACTTTAGCTTTCTGGGGAAGAGGAGCCGACTTGGGAACTGGGGCTGCCACATGCTGTAAATCCGAGCGGGGCAAGTACAGTATCAAGGAGAAATCTGTACCGGGGTATCGCGCACAAGTTGCGCCGGCTAAGTTCGTGCAAAATGCCCTCAAGACTGAGCAATTCTTCCAGATCACGAATACCTATACGGGTAAGCCTGATCCGACGAAACCGACAACTAAGCCCACGGAACCTACAGAGCCCTCCGAGCCTACGCCGTCAGACTCTACACCCAGTGAGCCGCAGCCCGCGAATCCTACAGAGCCGATTCTGCCTACCTCAGTCCCGATCAGGCCCACTACGGTAAATCCCTGGACTCCGGTGCCCACATCTACCAAGTATGTGCTCAAGCCCGGTGAGGATGTCCAGCACATAACACAGATGCCCAGTATTCCCCTGACGGGCGAACAAGGTTTGCCACCTGCGACCTGGTACCTCCTGGGCGCCGCGGCCTTAGCCCTCCTGATTCTGAGGAAAAAGCTAGGCTAATTAGCACCTAACTCTCAGCTAACCAATTTTAGCCGATTCCTTGCAACCAGCGAGGATTAAGAAACCCGATTAAAACACATTTCCTCTTATTGCCAGTCAGAGCTAGAAATAAGAGGAAAGACAGCAAGAGTAAAAATGGTGGGAAAATGCCGCTTAGCAGCCTTCCCACCATTTTTGTTTTACAAGAGCTAGGCTCCGCTAATACTGCGGTGTGAGCCCCTGCTCCCTATTTCACCTGATAAATCTCTGAAATAATTTCCCCTGTGCGGTAGCGGACCTGGCCTACAACCTTGTCGCCATGGGGCAGGGGTTGAGGTTTGCCCACCAGTTTTTCGGCCTCCTTTTGCAGGTCGTCAATAGACCTTAGGGGCAGCTTGGTCCCGCTCAAGGCTTGGAGGAGGTCTTCGCGGCGGGGGTTCACGGCAATGCCGTACTGGGTGACCAGGATGTCAATGGTCTCGCCGGGAGAGGAGAGGCAGGTTACCTGGTCCAGGATCAGGGGCATGCGGGCCCGGGTGAGGGGGGCAATGATCATGGCAAGTTTCGCGCCGGCTGCCGTGTCGGAGTGGCCGCCCGATCCCCCCATGATGACTCCTTGGGAGTTGGTGTGAACGTTGACATTAAAGTTCTTATCCATTTCGGTCGCGCCTAAAATGACAAAGTCCAGGTTGTCGACTAAGGATGATGCCACGGCCGGTCGGGGCGCGGCGTAGTGGAGGGCAGAAACCTCGCGGTGCTTAGGATTAGTACGAATAGACTCTACCGCGCCGAGGTCAAAGCACTGGACGTCTACCAGGGACTCAAAACAGCCTGCATCCAGCATATCTACGAGATAGGAGGTAATGCCGCCCATGCCGTAGGACCCCTTGATGCCTTGGGCCAGCATGCGGTCTTTGAGGAAGGCCGCAGTGGCTAGAGAGGCACCGCCCGCCCCAGTTTGGAAGGACATGCCGTCCTTGTAGTAAGGAGAGGCCTCAATTACCTGGGTGGCGTATTGGGCCATGAGGAGGCCGATGGGATCGCGGGTAATCTTGGTGGTCCCGGACACGATCCCCTTGGGGTCGCCGATCTTATCTACCTGGACCACGTAATCGACCTGAGTTTCCGGAATGGAATACTCCACCAAGGGATAGGGCATGAGGTGGTCGGTTACGGCGATAACTTGGTCCGCAAATTCCGCGTCAGCGAAGGCATAGCCCAAAGAGCCGCATTGGGAGGGGCCAAACTTACCGGAGATATTACCCATCTTGTCTGCCGCGGGGGCCGCGATGACGGCGATATCAATGGGGGACTGGCCGGAGGCGATATCCGCGGGCCGGCCGCCGTGGGTCCGGAAAATGACGGGTTTAGCCAAAATGCCCTGGGAGACAGCTTCGCCCACAGGGCCGGACATATAGTTACATTCCAAGGCGGTCACTACACCCTGCTTGATCAGGTCGATGAGAGGAGCGTGGACCGGGAAAATCGCGGAAGCATTGACGGTGAGGTCCTTGACTCCGAGTTCTGCTGCGGCGGCCAGGGTCATATTAAGCACATAGTCGCCATTGCGCATGTGGTGATGGAAGGAGAGGGTGGCGCCGTCTTTAAGGCCGGCAGCCTTCAGAGCTTCTTTTAAGGTATTAACAAGTTTATCCATGCTGATCTCTTCCTTCCTAGAGCGGATAGCCCATGGCTTGAGCGTTGTCGAGGATTTGTTCGGCCCGCATGACGATGGGCTTATCTACCATCTTGCCGTGCAAGGAAACCGCGCCCTTGCCTAAGCGTTTGCCTTCTTCAATTACGGCCATGACTTCCTGAGCCCAGATGATTTCGGCCTGGGTGGGGGAGAAGACCTCATTGATAATATCCAGATGGCGAGGAGAAATGACGGACTTGCCGGAGAAGCCCAAGCTCTTGGCAAACTCTGCGTCCTGGCGCAGACCCTCCAGGTCATCGGTGTCGGTGAAAGGGGTGTCAATTACGTCAATTTCCGCCGCGCGGGCTGCGTTGACCAAACGGGTGCGGGCGTAAAAGAGTTCCCAGCCTTCCTTGGTGCGGGGCGACCGCAAGTTGGCGGACAGGTCTTCGCCGCCCAAGAAGAGGGCGACTACACGGGAACTGGCCTGGGCGATGGCAAAGGCATTTTCTACGCCTAAGGCCAGCTCTATCAGGGGGAGGATTCCCGTCTTGCCGGCTTCAATACCCAGTTCCGCTTCTTTTTTATCCAAATAGGCCACTAGCTTTTCAATATCCTCGGCTTTTGCCACCTTAGGCGGCATGATCAGGTCGGGCTTGGCTGGCATGACCTGGTCCAAGTCGGCCTGCCAGTAGGAAGACTCCAGGTCATTGATACGGACGACAATTTCCCGCTGGCCAAAGTCTAAACTGGTTAGGGCATGAGCTAACATGATGCGGGCGGCATCCTTTTGATCTGGCGCTACGGCGTCTTCTAAGTCGAAAATCAAGCTGTCTGCCGGCAGCACGGGCCCATTCATGAGCATGCGGGGGCTGTTGCCCGGCAGGAACATCATAGACCTACGCATGATCCTCCTCCTTACTGGCCCGGGCAATACAGGCCTCCAGCCTAGCCCTTAAGGTACAATCCAAAGCACCCTGGTCCTGCAAGCGCACTTGGGCGCCTTGCACACCCTGGGCCTCCAACACCTCTTGCGCGGTAGCTAAGATCGAATCCCCAAATTGAGCTTTCACGGGAGATTCCAGTTCAATACTAATCTTGTCTGCGGGGCTTATTTCTACTAGAACATCACTCGATTCCAGCGTGCCAGCCATGGCCTGCCTGATAATTTGCATGAGGCAGCCTCCTCTATACATATTTTTTATAGTCTAACACTTTTACTCGTCCACTTTTACCCGTCCACTTTTGACCGTCACTTTTACTCGCCCTCTTTTATCCGTACACTTTTACTCGCCCAGACTCAGCTGGGGCTGGACGGATGGGCTTGGCGCTACGAAGGAACTACAAAGGTGCTACTAAGGTCTCCAAAATGGTTGGTAGAATGCGGTTTGAGCTAGAATACCCACCCATTATTCGCCCCCGAAACCTGTAGTGGCCTTATACATAGTTGGGTATATCCCGTTTAGCTCAAACTCACAACCTGGCAAATGTCCTCTTTAGGCGATCAGCCAACCATTTTCTGTATCTCACATGCTTTCGCATGGCCTAAAAGTGTGTGCTGGTCGCAGCTTTTGCGGTAATGCCAACAAATTTTCCCGCCTCGGTGTTCGCGGCAGTCTTGAAAAGTGTTGGCTAGTCGCGCTTTTAGCAGTATTACCAACAATTTTTGCTGCCTCAATGTTTACAGCGACCTGGAACAATGTTGGCTGATCGTACTTTTAGCAGTATCCCCAACCACCCTAGCTTTGCCTGCAGATTTATCTTCTGGTTTTGTTCAAACTCGGATCATCAATCGGACCAATTCCTCAAGCTCAATCCCTCAAGTTCCCTTCAGCAATCCGTTGACATCTAAACTTAACATAAGAAAATTGTTTTTCTTGTACTTTGATAGATTCAAGAGTGACAACTCTTATCATTAGGTGACTCTTAGCAGGCCTGGAAACGGATAAACATTCAGCTAATTCAATTTATCCAAACTAAAGTCGCCGTGCTAGTGAGCACCCAACAAGTACGTCCGAGGAGCGCTTATGTTGAAGAAGAATAAACTTGCGGTACTGTTAACTATCCTTCTATCTTTGAATTTGGTGTTCACAGCTATTCCCAGCATGACCTGGGCTGATGACCTGCCAGAAGTTGGCTCCAATGATTTGGCAGATGAGCCGCCGGCTGATGGATCCGGGTATGTACTTGATCACGATGTTGAGCAGAACCTCGAACAGGGCAATCAGGACGTGATCGAGGCTGAAGATCAGGTAGAAGTTAAGGAGGACGAAATATCTGGAGATTTAGATCTGATAGATGAACCTGAATTTGACGGCTATCCTACAGCCCCGGGAGAAGATCCGGAAGAACCGGGTCTCAATTTGCCTAATTCCGATAATCCCAATAATCAGGAGGATACAGCCCTAGGTGGCCCCATTTATCGATGGCGAAAGCCAACAAATACCTGGCGTTGATTTTCCTAATCATGAGTTCAATGTTCCAACTCCGGTTGGTGCACCCAGCGATCCGACCGCCCCAGCGAAGTATGTTATTACTTGTGATGAAGACCACGACATATATTACGAAGCGAATGATCTGGAAACACTTAATAAGTTATTAAGAGGTAATACAGACGATGCTTTTGGAGAAGGAAGCTATATAGTAGAAAACAATCATTATGTTTTAACTTTTAATGATGATTTAATTTTCACCTCAAACAGTGAGAACTTAACGTTCTATGGCGCGCATGGAAAGGTTGCATATTGGAAGGTTGAAGGCAACGGTCATACGATAAAATCCAATTTAACCGATATGAGCTCGAAAGGGCAAAAATTAATGGTTGGCATTAATCAAGCTGCAAATGTTACCCTATGCAATATTATTATTGATGGAAATTTGGAAAGGCCTTCTATTAATGTTGAACACGCGGCCTATGATTCTGGTAATCCTATCGGTGGTGTTATTAGCACACTTACTTTAGGCCAAGGCACTATAATCAAGAACGGATATTCAACAGAAGAAAATTATTCGTCAGGCATTACAGTCTCTGAAGGTTCTAAATTAATTATGTTACCCAACTCCCAAATTATGAATTGTATTGATATGGAGAGGGGGGCTGCTATTCTGGTCCCTTGGGGGAATGCCTCTATAGAAATTGAAGGTGGGAAAATCACAGGCAACAAAGTTAAAGATGGTGGGTTCGGGGTCGGCGGTGCCATGTATTTTATGCCTGGAACAAATGTTTCGATTAAGGATGCGACTATTTCTAATAATTTCATAGAAACTGCAAATGGTAAAGGTGGTGCAATTTATTCGCTATCTTCAATTAGTATAAGTAGCTCTGTGTTCTCTGGGAATAATGTAAATGGTGCTGGCGGTGCAATTTATATCAATAAAATTCACAAGGCAACAATAGAAGGCTCGGCTTTCACGGACAACTCAGCAACAGGAGAGGGCGGGGCAATTTTCGTAGATCCGTGCCAATACGAGTCGCCCATTACAGATAAAGATGCCTACAAGAATTTGACCACGGACAATAAGACTACTTTTACCGGCAATACAGCTGGAGACGGGCTCTTTCCCTCACCCAGTAATTTTAATGATTTCACAAATCTTAAATTTTCCGCTGATTCAGATGTGACCCATGGGATTCTTAAAAACAAAAGTCTTTTAAACAACTTTGACGTTAACTATAAGATACCTGGCACTATTTTCTTTGACGCCAATGGTGGCATTTTTGGAGATGGTACGACTGTGAAATCTGACGAATATGAGCAGGGTGAGGTAATTACCATCCTTGATGCTCCCACCCGCGAGGGCTATACCTTTGATTACTGGAAGGGTTCTGAGTATCACCCAGGAGAGAAGTTCACCGTAACTGAAGACCACACCTTCGTGGCCCAGTGGAATAAAGATCCTGATCCTGAACCTGAGCCCGAGCCAACCATTCCAGAACCCAGCGAAATTCCGGAGATCGTCCTTCCTGGACCCATCCTGCCCAAGCCCTTGACGGTTTCCCCTCCTGCGGTGGTTAAGCAGATTAAGGGTGGACAGCCGGCTGCCCCGGACACCTTTACCTTCCGCTTAGAGAGCGTGAGTTATAAAGCTCTGGCTGGTCAGAATGCGACCCTACCGGAACCCTGGTCTCTGCCCCTGCCTCAGGACACGGACAATAACCGCAGAAACCCGGAGGGGACAGCTACTTATATCCAGATAAAGGGTGCAGGGTCTGGTGTCTTCGGCCAGATAACTTACACCAAACCGGGTGATTACACCTATAAGATCACAGAGCTTCCCAACCCCAATCTGCCTTATGTCTTCGCCAGCACGGTCTATACCTTTACCGACCATGTCTACGAACAGGACGACCAGTTGGTTAGCACTCGGACCTTCCTCCGCGATGGGCAGCCTGTGAACGCCATTACGGCTTATTTCACCAACGAATAAACGGGACCTAACAGCATTCAAGAACAGGTTCAACAATTGCCCGCAACCGGTCACAAAGAGAGCCTCGGCCTTGGCTTATGCCTGCTCTCGGCTGGCCTCTTATTCTTCATTAAGAAAAAAGCCTAAGCTGGTAGATGCCGGAGCCGCTCTCCGGCCAAACGTTAGCAAACTAGCAATTTAGAGGGTGCCTCCCGCACACATATGTCGGAGGCCCCTCTTTTTTGTTGTGATAAATAGATAACACAATAATCAGATCAAGGCTTCGTGGGCTAAACCACCGCAGTCACTGAAGATTGCTACTACGGTTTTGAGGCTTGTCAACTTTATGGGTTTATGGTCCGACCCCCTTGAGCAGTCAAGGGCGCCTTCGGGGCCGCTAAGCGGTCTTAGAGCATTTACGGGTCAGGGGGAGGGCGGCCTTAGTTTAAGCAAGCTTCAAAAACTGCTTTGAACTACTTTTCTGGTTGGCTGATTGCGCTTTTAGCAGTATTACCAACCATCCTAGCTTCGACCTCAAATCCCTGCTCTAGGCATTTTCCCTGGAAATATTTTAACTTTATTGAAATAAACTTGACTATTGACTTTAATTTTCTTCAGGTATAATCTTAAAAAAGTTTAAGGAGACCGTATGCAAGACCGCCAGTTGCCTTCCTGGCTTTATGCCTTGAATGAGGAAGACTTACAGTTCCTGAAATTATTTCTGCTTAATTCTGGTTCCTTAAAGGCACTGGCTGGTATCTACGACCTCTCTTATCCTACGATCCGCCTACGTCTTGACCGCTTGATTGCGAAGGCCGAGCAGGCTGAAGCAGATTCTAAGGATGCCTTTGTGGAAGCTCTGAAAGACCTTACTTTCGCTGGTAAATTGGATGCTGAGGATGCGCAAAAGCTCCTGCAGATCCACGAGCAGACGAGCAAGGCATAAGTTCCGGGAAGGCCTTGGGCCCCTGGCCCCACGTAAGGAGCAGCTATGACTACACCTCTCATTTGGTTCTTGATTCTGTGTGCCAGCCTCCTTGAAGTTCTTCTTTCCTCCTATGACACGGTCTGGGGCCTGGGCTTCTCCCTTGCTAGTTTTGGCTTGGCTGCGGTAGATACCTGCTTGTTGCTTTTGGCTATTTCTCTAGTGGCTTTACATATTTTCTTTGTGAGTGTTCAACGCCTGCGCGACCTTTCCTATACGGAGGAGAGCCGTAAACGCCAGGGCTTTATTGAGGCCCAGTACTTGGCTCACGAGCTGTATTTGCGGCAGAGCTTAAAATCCTTATCTTGATTTTGTTTTCCTAAAAAGTTTGCTGCTGGAGGTTGGTGGCTCCACTCTTACTGTGACTTTGCGCTTTATCTTGCAAGCTTTACGAAAATTCCCAAAGTTGAATCTCGTGGGTGGTTAGTGTTAGCAGCAGCTGCTAAATTAATCGCTTAACAACGAAACGTTGAGTAAAATTAAGCATTGAGGCAGGCTTTTCTACTAATGGTTGATGGCCTTTGCGTTGAGTGGCACCAATAATTAAGGAGAACTCGCACAGGAGACTGCTAGACCACACCGCTGCAGCGCACTGCAGCACCACAGGAGAAAGGACTTAATATGCAATACGATAGTAATAAAATCGGTGAACAAATTGCCAAGCGCCGTAAAGAAATGGGGCTGACCCAGGAAGACTTGGCAGAAATGCTCAGTGTTACGCCTCAGGCTATTTCTAAATGGGAGCGGGGAGGGGGCATGCCAGATATCACCCTCCTGCCGGATATCGCGGTAAGCCTGGGCCTCACCATGGATGAACTCTTTGGCAAGACCAAGACAGAGGAAGGCATCCACTACTATTTCCCTGAGGAATATCAGGGTTTGAAACTCATCCTGACCTACCAAGATTTGGCCTGCTATTCTGACTTGGAAGTGCAGAATATGACGGACGTCTTTGTCAGCTTTACGAATGGCAGCTCCGCTAACCTGGGTACAGGCGAACTCAACTTTAAAGGCGCTGGCCATATTGAGCTGGTTTCCGCTGACACCTTCTTTGAACAATACAAGCAGGAATACGCTGACCAGGGCATTTCTATCTTGACGGCCAAGCTCGCAGACGTCAGCAACAATATTGTGGAGGGGGCCTCTAATTTGACTGATGAACTCCTGGGCAAGCCGGCCCAGACTACAGAGGAGGATAAGCCCCAGCCTAGCTTTGAGGGCATTGACTGCCTGAGAATTGATACTTCAGGCCGCTTAGATTTTGAGATCACGAAGAATCCCGAGGGCATTTTCCGCTGGGGCGCCCCTAACTTAGCCGAGATCAAGGAAGATTTGGATGTCTTCCGGGAAGATAATACCCTGGTCTTCCGTTGCAAGCCCCAGCAAGATGGACTCTTTTTCAACTTCAATTTCCTGCGGAAAAATCCCCATACCCTGCGCATTGAACTGCCTACAGACTCCCTCCGCCGCCTGGAACTCAAGATTAACGGTGGATCGGACATCCGGTCCGAGGTCAACTTTGCCGAATCAGACCTGGTGGTAAATGGCGCAGGTGATGTAGACGCTCTGGACCTGGGTGCCAGTGCGATCCAGGTCAGCGGCGCGGGCGATATCAGTGCCAAGCACCTGGGCCCGGCCCGGATTGTCTTAAATGGGGCTGGCGATGTAGATATTGATGAAGTGAGCGAAAAGCTGGATGTTACGATCAACGGGGCGGGTGATTTGGATATTGGCCAGGGTGAAATCGACCATCTCACCCTGCACCTATCAGGCGCTGGTGACTTCAAGGCCAAAAGCCTGGTTACAGAAACGGCGGAAATCAGCATGGGCGGAGTGGGAGACGCCGTGATTGGCCACATCAAGGGGCAAAGCCGCGAGCGGGTAAGCCGGACATCCAGCCTTAAGGTTTTGCAGCGTGGCTAAGCCTCGGCAACTAAGTCTCGACAACTAAGTCATGAGAACGCCAATCTCCAAACTAACATATAGATGAGTTAAGTGGGGCGCCCTCGGCCGGGGGCGCCCTTTTTAAATTTTGTTAATAGGGCATGCCCGGAGGACAGATGTCCCAGGGGGTGGCCTGAGCTTTCTTTAAGCGGTAGTCTGGCCAGCCCCAGTGGACAATATCTTGGCCGTAGCGGTTTTGCAGGTCTTCAAAGGCCAGTTCTACCCGCTCCAGACGGTCCAGGTCTTGAGCATCGGAGAAAAAGTTCAGCTGTAGGGGCTGGTCTACCGGCACCAGGTAAATAGCCCGGATAGCCACGGCCCGGTAGGGCTCGGTAAAGTGGAGTTCCTTGACTGCCAGGGCATAGGCCGCCTGGGCCAGGTACATTGCGGCCTGGCTGGGATAGGGGAGGGGGGCCTGGAGTTCTCGGTATTGGAAGGAAGCGGTCCGCAGGGAAATCTGTACGCCCCCAGCCTTGACGCCCTCAGCCCGCATGCGGCGGGAGAGTTCTTGGCTGAGGTCCGAGAAGACTGACTTGAGCTCCAATTTACTGTAAATATCCCGGCGCAGGGTAAGCCCGTGTCCAATGGTTTTGACGGGCTGCTTCTCCCCCCAGCGGTGGACCCGGCCTTCATCCCAGCCGTTGGCCCAGCGCCACAGGCGCCAGCCGTTGATGCCCAGCTTGGCCTGAAGCTGGCTGGGCGAGGCTTGGGCCAGCTGGCCAATGGTTGAAATACCGCGGTCGCGCAGCTTGGCCTCGGTGGCGGGACCTACGCCCAGAAGATCTCCCACCGGCAGTTTCCACACCATGGTGCTGAGGTCCTGCTCCCGAATAACCGTGGTGGCGTCGGGCTTTTTGAGGTCTGAACCCAGCTTGGCTAAAACTTTGGAATAGCTGACGCCTACCGAAATGGTCAGACCCAGCTCTTCCCGCATGCGCCGGCGGAGTTCGTCGGCTATCTGGTCGCCGGGCCCGAAAAGCTGGCGAGAACCCGTGACGTCCAGCCAGCATTCGTCCAGACCAAAGGGCTCCACCTGGTCGGTGTATTGGTAATAAAGTTCTCTGGCCTTATGAGAATAGTAAATATAGGCATCGTACTGGGGCGGCACCACAATGAGTTCAGGGCACTTACCCTTGGCCTCGGCGATAATTTCCCCAGTTTTCACGCCGGCTTCCTTGGCCAGCTGGGACTTGGCCAAAATGACCCCGTTGCGGTCTTCACGTGAACCGCCTACAGCAACTGCCTTCCCCCTTAAGCGGGGGTTGAGTTTCATCTCAACTGAAGCATAGTAGGCATTCATGTCACAATGCAGTATGCAAGTATCCTTCACTTCATGCACCTCAAACATCCATTAAAAGCCCTATCTTGAGCACTTGACCTGGCTATGGCAGGAACCTATAATAAACACCAACTGAAACATGATTCACCTGCATGATAGTGAAATCATTTGCAGGTGTCAATGCAAATAATTGCACTTTAAGAAATGGAAATGAGGAGCATATGAGCTTTGGAGAAAAGGTTAAAAATCTGCGTATACAAAATGGCTTGACCCAAAAAGAACTAGCCAAGGCCATAGGAGTGTCTACCCGCAGCCTCATCAATTATGAAACGGGCCGCTGCTATCCCCGGCAAGCTTCGGTGGTCGCTAAGCTGTCAGATGAACTAGGTGTAACTGCGGACTACCTTTTGAGTGATGAACCTGCCATGCAGGCAGCAGGGGGAGAGCTGCGCAATGCCGATGCCTTAGTACAGGAGCTGACCGCGCTGTTTGCCGGCGGCCGTCTCAGTGAAGAAGACCGCGATGCTGCCATGCAGGCGATTCAAAGAGCCTATTGGGACGGCCGCAAGGCTAGCCGCGAGTCCTAGAGAGCGTCTATGAAGTGGGACTATAGTTTCCAGAGAAGCCATGCGGCGGCCCAAGAACTCTGGGACCAGTACGGCACGCGGGACCCGGAACGGCTTTATAAGCCGCTGGGCCTGTCGCTCTACACCTGCCCCGACTTTCAGGAACTCAAGGGTATGTACGTCTTGGTAGAGCACCGGCCCTGTGTTTTCATTAAGGCGGACCTGTCCCGGCCCCACCGTCAGCTGATCCTGGCCCATGAATTGGGTCACCACCTCCTGCACCAGGACCTGTTGGCGGGGCTGAAGATCCTGCAGGACCACAGCTTTATGGACATGGCCTCCCAGCCGGAAATAGAAGCCAACCTTTTTGCCGCCGACCTGTTGATTGCGGACCAAGACTTTTTGGACCTGGCGGAAGCGGGCAGCAGCCTAGACCAGCTGGCAGCCTCCTTTGGTCAGCCGGCCGGACTCATCCAGGCCAAGGCCAGCCTCCTGCATTGGCAGGGCATCCCCCTCCGCCTGCCCGAGCGGGCAGCCGCGGACTTTCTCTTACGAGTATGAAGCGGGTTTAAGGCAGTAAACTTGGCAACTTGTAAGAGACTTCGGAAAGTAGAAAGCAGCTTGGCAGGTGGGGCCGGGTCTTGCCTCGCCCCCACTGAAAAGCTAGAATTGAGGCCATGAAAATTCGCCTGTACCCTGTTGAAAAAACGCGCCGTACCCGGCTGGCCCAGCTGGCCCGGCGGCAAGTCCGCTTGGTCTTGACCCTGGTCTGCCTTTTGGCCTTTAGCCTGCCTCTTCTGGCCTGTGATGCCTTTAAGCCGGAAGAAGTCCAGGAAGTGGCCCGTTATGGTTCTGGAGGCCGCGACCTGGCCCTGCGCCTGGTGGAAACCTACCCCTTCCGGGCGCCAGGCACCCCAGAGGAAGCGGAAACCGCGGACTTTATTGTGCAGGAGCTCCAACGCTACGGTTATGATCCTGAGGTGCAGTCTTTTTCCTATACCAGCCCAGAAGGCCAGTCCCGTCAGTCGCAAAATATTGTGGTAAATATTCCCGGCCAGGGTTTCCAGCAGGTTGAGCAGGAAACGGACGACCTGCTGTATGGTTCTCGCTATAACCAGCTGCCAGCCAACTTTAAGGACTTGTATGTGCTGGCGGGCGCCCACTACGATACGGCCTACAGCCGGGCGGAAGCCCAAGCCTATGACCAGCAGGCCACCGAGGTCCAGCTGGATGAAGAGGGCAACCCTATTAATACGGGCCCTCAGCTGCCACCCATGGTGGAGGCTGATGGCCTGGATGATAACGCGGCTGCCGTAGCCAGCCTCCTAACCCTGGCCATGCAGCTTAAGGCCCAGCCCGCAGGTTTCCCGGTTCGCCTGGTATTTTTTGGCGCCGGCCATGATGGCTTCGCGGGGGCCAAGGCCTATGCCCAAGGCCTCAGCTCCGAGGACCTGCAAAATATTGAGGCCATGGTTAACCTGGAGCGGATTTACGCCGGCGATAAGGTCTATGCCCATGCCGGCCAAAATTCCGTCATGGGGGGCGAGCAAAAGAATTATGCCCTCCGCCATCCCCTCTATTTGTGTACAGATGTTTATTACAACAACCTGCTTTTGACCAATAACGGGTTCGCCCTTTTTACCAACCAGGCGGGCTGCGAGAAAAACCTGCCTGGGGTAGGACCTTGTGTCTATCGTGAATGGACGGAAACCCAGGGCAACCATACCCCCTTTGATGAATTGGGCGTGCCGGTAGTCTTTTTTGAGTCGGCAGACTATAACCTGGAAAATTGCGAGGACCCGGTCAAGGAGAGTAACGACCCCAGCTTTTCCGCTACGGGCGGCATGATTGCCGGTACTCCCTACGATTCCAGCAAGCTCCTCCTCCAATATTTTGTACCCGAGGGCCAGATCAAGCGGGCTGACTTTTTTGGCAAGGGAGACAGCCAGCCTGTCGAGGAGTCTCCTACCGCCAAGGAAGATATGTCCTATGTGGAAACCACCGACCCCTTGGAGATCCGCATTAACAACCTGGCTTTTATAATTAGTGAGCTGGCTTCTTCCGCTCCTTTGGGCTGGCAGGTCAACCGTTAGCCGCATTTAGGTGGCATATTTTACCAAAATTTAAAATCTTGCATGCTATACTTTATCTAGGCTTAGTGCTTAATCATTAGCGCAATCTAGCCTTAGAAGGGATAGAATATGTGGATTTTTTGGCTTGTCATCATGCTGATCGCCCTCGCATTTGAGGTGGCTACGGTCAACCTGGTAAGCATTTGGTTTGTGGTGGGCGCGATCGCCTCACTCATTGCCAGCTTCGCGGGACTCTCCACGGTAGCCCAAACCGTAATTTTCTTTGCTGTGTCCATCGTGGGCTTACTAGTTTTTATCCTCGTTTTCAAACCCAAAATGCAAGGTGGTCAAGGCAGAAATACGCCTACCAACGCGGACCGCGTAATAGGGCAAGAAGGCCTAGTGATTATGCCCATCGTGGCTTACGAAAAGCCTGGCCTGATCCAGGTTATGGGTCAAGAATGGTCTGCCGTGGCGGAAGACCCTGCAAGCAGTATTGAAGTCGGCACTAAGGTTTCAGTACTCCGTCTGTCGGGAGTCAAAGCTGTAGTTCGCCCGTTGTAAACCTCATATATTAATCAGGCCTCCTAGGTCAGTCCTCTTAACCCGGCCGCTTAAGGCACAAACAGAAGGAGAAAAATATGCTGCTAAAAGCTTCGCTCATGAGCCCCAACCTCATCGCGCTCATTATTATTCTGGTCATCATTCTCATCATCTTTATCCGCAATATCCGGGTGGTCCCCCAGGCCCATACCTACGTAATTGAGCGGCTGGGTACTTATCAGGACACTTGGCATGCCGGCATACACGCTAAAATGCCCTTTATTGATAAGGTCGTCCGTCGAGTCTCCCTCAAGGAAAAAGTCGCGGACTTTCCACCCCAGGCGGTAATCACTAAAGATAACGTCACCATGGAAATTGATACGGTTATCTTCTACCAGGTAGTGGATTCCAAACTCTATTCTTATGGTATCGAAAACCCCATCGCGGCCATTGAAAACCTCTCCGCGACAACCCTGCGTAACGTTATCGGTGACCTGGAACTGGATGAAACCCTGACCTCCCGTGACCACATTAACAGCATCATGCGGACGATCCTGGACGAGGCCACCGACCCCTGGGGCATTCGGGTAAACCGGGTAGAGCTGAAGAACATTATCCCGCCCAAAGAAATCCAGGACGCCATGGAGAAGCAGATGAAGGCCGAGCGGGTAAAGCGTGAGCAAATCCTCCTGGCCGAAGGTAAGAAAGAAGCCGCTATCCTGGTAGCAGAAGGTGAGAAGGAAGCAGAGATCCTGCGCGCGGACGCCAAGAAACAAAGAGATATTCTGGAAGCCCAAGGTAAGGCCGAAGCTATTCGCGAGGTACAAAGCGCCACGGCCGAAGGCTTACGCATGATTAAGGATGTCAAGGCAGACGAGGCCTTGATCAGTCTTAAAGCCCTGGATACCATGACTTCTGTAGCAGACGGTAAGGCCACCAAAATCATTATCCCCTCGGAGATGCAAGGTTTGGCCGGTCTGGCGGTTTCACTCAAAGAATTTATGACCGACCCGCAAAAGGTTATGCCAGAAACTGACAAGCAGGAGGGAGGCCCTGCCCCCAGCGTGAATCCCCGCCGCCAACCTACGGACCTTAAAGATTCCCGCATGCTGTAAAGTAAATTTGACCTAGTTCCTGGACTAGCCCGGCCCTCCTCCGAGGGCCTTTTTAACATCATTGGAAAGAGAAGTTGGAGGAGACCTCATGATTGTTGGCTTACAAATACGTAATTTCAGCTTGCTCCGAAATTTCAGCCTGGGTCTTACGCGGGAAGACCTCTTAGCCGGACGGGCCCAGACCGTCTCTCCTTTGGGTTCCCTGGTAGCTTTAATTGGCCCTAACTCAAGTGGTAAATCAACCTTGTTTGAGAGCCTGGCTTTCTTAAGGGATATTATCCTCTACGGTGTGCCCCAGGCTGCCGCCCTGGACAAGCGGGGAGGCTTTGCCCGCCTGCGATCAGACTTTGCCCAATCTTCCCAGGACCCTCTCAGCTTTGCCCTGCTCCTGGTCGGGCCGGATCAAGAGCGAACTTCGGAAGAAGCTGGCGACAGTCAAGGCCCGGAGCCCGCAGGGATCCTGCCCGGACTTGCCTCCAGCT
The DNA here is from genome assembly GCA_964398655.1 of uncultured Oscillospiraceae bacterium. Lineage (GTDB taxonomy): Bacteria > Bacillota > Clostridia > Saccharofermentanales > DTU023 > SFFI01. The sequence goes on along the minus strand of CAYNNG010000001.1, from coordinate 99,590 downwards.
ATTACTACTATAAACTTGCGGTAAAAGCCGACCGGCACCAGAGGCCCTATTTAGCGGAAGAAATTGCCAGCCGCCTGACTCTACAAAAAGGCAGCTGGCAGGAGGAGGTCATCCTGCAGCAAGAGGGCCATGAAATGAGCCTCGTGACCTCTCCCGGCCAGGTGCAGACCTTCCGCCGCTATGAAACCAAGAGCCCTGGCCTGGCCTATTGGGGCCTAGACCGGGCTTACCCAGACCTGCATTTTATCCTGCAGCGCCTGCGCGGCATCTTTGTCTATAGGCTGCATACGGAAAAGACCCCACAAATCCCGGAAGAGGGAGGGCATAAGCACCTCAAGGAACGCCGAGACAACCTGCAAAATGTCCTCAACTACATGGCGGCTAATGACCGGGAAGCCTATGACCAGTGGCTCCAGGAAAGTCTAGCCAAGATTCCCCAATACCAGGCCAAGCACCAAGATTTTGCCCTGGATGAGATGAGTACGGGCGAGCTCAAGCTCTTTGAGCTCCTGGTTCTTCTGCGGGACCACTTCCCCTTAATTTGTCTGGATGAACCGGACGTTAGTCTTTACTACCGAATGTTGGAAGCCCTTATGAAGGAAATGCGGGACTATAGTCTGCGCAATCCTGACAGCCAAATCTTCTATACCACCCACAATGCGGGGCTCTTACAGGCCTTGCGGCCCGAGGAAGTCTGGATTCTAGAAAGGCCAGACCAAGATGGGGCCCGGGCCCGGTCTGTGGCCTTCGACCCCGTCGTTAAAGCCATGTATGACCAGGGACTGGACATGGGCATGCTCTGGTACGGCGGCTACCTGGACCAGGCGCAATAGCTATGCGTATTGAAGTTCTCTGCGAAGATAAGTCCTCAGTGCCGGTCCTCCGCCACTTGCTGGGGGCTGAGTTGGAAGCGAGGCCCCGCGGGCGGGACCACAGAATTTATTACCATCCTCACCGGGGCTTAGGTTTCCTGCCGCCTGACCTCAAATCCCGGCCTCTGCCGTCTAAAGCCGGCCTCTATGACCTCCTGCCCGCCAAACTCCGGGCCTACCAATCCCTTGCGCCAAACCATAAAATCCTCATTGTCGTGGTCCACGATGCGGACGAAAACGACCCCCACGCCTATTACCGGCAGCTGGAATACCTCTTCCGCAGCCTGAGCCCTGACCACTATTTTGTGATTGGTATCGCGGTGGAGGAGTTGGAGGCCTGGCTCATGGGGGACTTTGCTGCCATCCAAAAGGCCTACCCCCAGGCAGACCGCGCCCGCTGGTCCCGCTACCAGCAGGACTCTGTCTGCGGGACCTGGGAGGAACTGGCCTTTGTCCTGGAGGGACGGAAAAAAGCCCAGCAGCTGATCCGGCTGGGTTATCCCGCGGTAGGCATCTATAAGGGAGAGTGGGCCCAGCGGATTGCCCCCTATATGGATGCCAGACGGAATCGGTCCCCCAGCCTGCAGAGCTTCCTCCAACGTTTTGATACTATCTTAAACCGCGCCGAGGAGGAGAAGGCAAAATAAATTTGGATGATCTATTGCCTTCTCAGCCCTATAGCCTGCAGCTGCTGTGGTTGGAGGTTATTTAAATGAAGGCCATAAAGACCTGGTTGGCTAAATCCAGGCCCAATTGGGTCAGCTTATAACCTTGACTAGTAGGGCATATCAAACCCTCTGCGCGGAGTTTACTAAATTTGGCCTGATATTTTTTCCAGGCACCTGGCCCAAATAAGGCCTCGCACTGGCTGAGGGAGACGCCTCGGAGCATGCGAAAGCCCAGCATAAAGAACTCAGCCAGGGCGCCGGGACCATCTATGGGCTCCTGGTCGGCGAAGAGCTGGGAAGGACGGGTCCCCGACTGCTCCCAGGCGGTGACTGCCGCGGCCCATTGGTTAAAGTCGGCCGCCCTAGTGTGGCGGAGGCCTCCCACATAGGAGGCGGCGGCGGGCCCGCAGGCAAAGTAAGGCCTGGCCTGCCAATAGAGGGAGTTGTGCCGAGACTCATAGCCAGGTTTAGCTGCGTTAGAGATTTCATAAGGCTGGAAGCCGTGCTGGAGCAGGGTGTCCAGCAGGTAATGATACATGGCCCGCTCATCCTCCTCTGAGGGCAGGGGCGGGAAGCTAGGATGGGATAAGTATCTGGCCTCGCTGGCTAACTTCCCGCTGGGGTCTGCGGCTTGCAAGAAATAATCGCCCAGCGGGGTGCCCTCCTCCAGCTGCAGGCTGTAGTAGGAGAGATGCTGGAGGGGCAGGGCCAGAACCTGGTTCACGCTGCGCTTAAAGTCAGCCAAGCTTTGGCCGGGCAGGCCAAACATGAGGTCGGCGGAAATATTGCTAAAGCCGGCCTGGCGGGCCGCGGCCAGGGCGGCAAGAAAATCTTCGTAACTGTGGAGCCGGCCCAGAAGCTTTAAGACCTGGTTGTCGGTACTTTGCAGGCCCAGGCTCAGCCGGTTGATTCCCAGCTGGCGGTAGGCCTGCAGCTTAGCCAAACTGACGGACTCCGGATTGGCCTCCAGAGTTATCTCACAGTCAGCTGCCAGGGTAAAATTCGCCCGCAGGGTCTCCAGGATTTGGGCTAAGCCTTCTGCTGCCAGCAAGCTAGGAGTGCCGCCGCCCAAATAGATGGAGTGAAGGAGAGGGTCAGCTCCTCCATAGTTTTTGCGAGTCAATTCGATTTCCTTTACTAAGTTGCTGACGTAAAGCTGCAAGGCGTCGTATCCAGGAACAAAGCTGTAGAAATCGCAATAGCGGCACTTTTGATGGCAAAAGGGCACATGAAGGTAAAAGGCGGAGGGAGTTTCCCCTGCAAAAGGATTAATTATCTCGGACATAGTTCTTCTCTTTATTTCTTGATAACAGCTTACTATTTAAGCTTGTCTTTACATTATTTACTTTGTCAATTAACTTCACAATAGTTCAAATTCCCTCCCCCTGCCTTGCTTGACCACCCCTAATCAGGGTGTTAAAGTGGTTTAGCAATCAAAGTGAATGAGTGCTAAAACCCAGCGCCGAGCTCCTTAATAGAGATTTGCCGGTAGGCAAGTTGATTTAAGTTCGGCGCCTTTACGCTAGAAGGTAGCTTTGAAGCTAAGAAATTTACGCTAGCAAGCAGCTGTAAGGCTGAGAAAAACCAGAAGGGAGGACAAGTTTTGACCTTGGCAGATAAAGATTATGACCAAGATTTTCCGAAGGCTAATGACCAGCAGGAAGAGAAGGTGGAGCAGATGGCCAAGCATCCCTTGGATGACCGCAAGCGTGCCATACTTTCGGCCGTGATTCAAGACTATGTAGCCTTGTATGAGCCCGTGGGGTCTAAAGCCTTGCTCTCCCGCCACCACTTGGGGGTGAGCTCGGCCACGGTCCGCAACGAGATGGCGGAGCTAGAGGAAATGGGCTACTTGGAACAGCCCCATACCTCAGCCGGCCGGATTCCCTCCGATAAGGGTTATCGGGCCTATGTGGACGATATGCTGCAAATACACGATCCCAGCCCCGAACTCCAGGATTACTTCCGCAAGGCTCTGGCTCAGTCTACAGATGAGCTTCAGGACTTGATTCGGTCTGCGGGAGACAGTCTGGCCGATACCACTCAATTGACCTCCCTGGTGCTGACTCCTACCTATGGAGAGTCCACTCTTAAGCAGGTCAAGATCCTCATGATTGAGCCGGGCAAAGCCATCGTGGTAGTGGTGCTCTCGGTGGGTGTGGTGCGTGACCGCTTAATATACATCCCGGATGCCTTAAACCAGGAGCAGCTGGAGAGTATTGCCCAGGCTGTAGAAAGCTCTTTGGCGGGCCAAAAGCTGGATGAAATCACGCTTTTGGCCGTGACTGACGCCGGCCAGCAGGAAGAAATTCCTGACCCCTTCCTCAATCGGGTACTCTTTGAAACCTATGTGGCAATTAAGCAAGCGGAGAACATTGACGTTTATATGCAGGGTTCCCACCAGCTCCTAAAGCAGCCCGAATTTGCGGATACGCAAAAAGCCCACAAGGTCCTGGACACCATCAGCCAAAACGGTCTCGTGGCCGGTTACCTTGCAGAGATGGACCATGCAGACAACGCGGGTCAAGGTGATCAGAAGAAGCCGGCCTTTGCCATCCGCATTGGTCAGGAGATCGGTCTGGAGGGTATGGAAGACTGCAGCTTTGTGACAACCAGCTACCGCATGGGTGACAAGGTTTCGGGCCGCATCGCGGTGGTAGGTCCCAAACGGATGCAATACTCACAGATCGTTTCGGAAATCGCCTTTGTTAAGAAGACGATTAACCGCAAGATCCAGGATTGGACCCATTTCGGTAAAAAAGACTATAAAGCCATTGAAGATAAAGGAGTAGAGCAAAAAGATGAGTAAGAAGCATAGGGATGAGGCCCAGAACCCCCTCGAGACTGACTTGACCCCAGACCAAACCAGCGACCAGCGGTCTGATTCTCCCAGCCAGGCTGAGGGACAGGCGGCAGATGCCCAGCCCCTTGACTTGGAAAACGCGGCCTCTGACCAGGCCAAGACTGCGGACGCAGCAGAGACCGGAACGTCTGAAAGCGAGAAGGCCTTAGCCGATGCCCTGGATCTGGTGCAAGACCTGGAGGACAAGAACCTGCGTTTGGCCGCGGAATTTGATAACTTCCGCAAGCGCAGCCGCAAGGAAAAGGAAGAAATTTACAGCCTGGCCAAGCTGGACCTGGTACGTGACTTCCTGCCCCTCTTAGATGCTCTGGACCGGGCCCAAGATTCCTACAGCAAGCTGGAAGACGAAAACGCCAAACAGCTGAAGGAGGGCATGGACCTTCTGGTACGCCAGGGACAAGATTGTTTGGCTAAACTGGGGGTGGAAGAAATTCCCACTCAAGATGTCCAGTTTGACCCCAACCTGCACGAGGCGGTCCAACACGTGGAAGACCCCCAGTATGGTGAGAATGCAGTCATTGACTGCCTGCTCAAGGGATATCAAGCAGATGACAAGGTGATCCGCCACTCGATGGTCCGGGTAGCCAACTAACATTACATAAAACAGACGCGAGCCCAGGCCCGCGTTTCTAACTAGTAAATCTAGTAAAAAAACATAGACAGAAGTAGCAGTAGCAACTGCAGGAGGAATAAGAACATGGGAAAAATTATTGGTATTGACTTAGGAACTACAAACTCTTGTGTAGCTGTATTGGAAGGCGGCGAAGCTGCCGTTATTCCTAACGCGGAAGGCAGCAGAACAACCCCCTCCGTGGTGGCCTTCTCCAAAGACGGTGAGCGCTTGATCGGGCAAATTGCCAAACGTCAGGCCGTCACCAACCCCGACCGGACAATCCAGTCCATCAAGCGGGAAATGGGTACAGACCACAAGGTACATATTGATGGCAAAGATTACTCCCCTCAAGAAATCTCGGCCATGATTTTGCAAAAGCTAAAAGCGGACGCGGAAGCCTACTTGGGCACCAAGGTAGACCAGGCGGTTATCACCGTACCTGCCTACTTTAGTGACTCCCAGCGTCAGGCCACCAAGGACGCCGGCCGTATCGCCGGTCTGGATGTCCAGCGTATTATCAACGAGCCCACGGCCGCAGCCCTGGCCTATGGCCTGGACAAGGAACACGAGCAGAAGATCGTCGTTTTCGACTTGGGCGGCGGTACCTTCGATGTGTCTGTCCTGGAAATTGGCGATGGCGTATTTGAAGTTCTGGCTACCTCTGGTAACAACCGTCTGGGCGGCGATGACTTCGATAAGCGGGTAGTGGATTGGATGGTCGCGGAAACCAAGAGAGACCAGGGCATTGACCTTTCCAGTGATAAGATGGCCATGCAGCGCTTGAGAGAAGCTGCGGAAAAAGCCAAGATCGAGCTGTCCCAGGTCACCTCTACCAACATCAATCTGCCTTACATTACCGCAGACTCTTCCGGTCCTAAGCACTTAGACCTGACCCTCACCCGGGCCAAATTTGATGAGCTTACTTCTGACCTGGTTGATAAGACTATGGGCCCCGTACAGCAGGCCATGGGCGATGCCAACCTCAAACCTTCCGATATCCACAAGGTCCTGCTGGTTGGCGGATCCTCCCGGATTCCTGCCGTCCAGAACGCAGTCCAGAATTTCTTCAAGCAAGAGCCCTTTAAGGGCATTAACCCTGACGAGTGCGTAGCTATCGGCGCGGCCATTCAGGCTGGTGTCTTAGCCGGTGATGTTAAGGGCATGGTCCTTCTGGACGTTACTCCCCTGTCTCTGGGTATTGAGACCATGGGCGGTGTCATGACCAAGATCATTGAGCGTAACACCACCATCCCCACCAAGAAGAGCCAAATCTTCTCCACGGCGGCCGACAGCCAGACCCAGGTAGAGATTCACGTCTTACAAGGTGAGCGGGAATTTGTTAAAGATAACAAGACTCTGGGCCGCTTCATCTTAGATGGTATTGCCCCCGCACCGCGTGGCATCCCGCAAATTGAGGTAACCTTCGACATCGACGCTAACGGTATTGTTAACGTGTCGGCGATCGACAAGGGCACTAACCGTGAACAGCACATCACCATTACGGCTTCTTCCAACCTGTCAGAAGATGAAATTGACAAGGCTGTACAGGAAGCCGAAAAGTTCGCGGCCGAAGATAAGAAGGCTAAGGAGCTGGTTGACGCTAAGAACACGGCTGATTCCACCATCTATCAGAGCCAGAAAACTCTGAATGAGTTGGGCGACAAGGTTGAGGCCAGTGAGAAGCAAGAGGTCGAAACGGCGATTGAGAACCTGAAGAAGGCCATGGATTCCAACAACGCGGAAGAAATTCACCAGAAGACCGAAGCCCTGCAGCAAAGCTTCTACAAGATTTCTGAGAAGCTCTACCAACAGGCCCAGAGTGCGGAAGGTCAGCCTGGTGCCGACCCCCAAGCAGGTCCTCAGGACCCCGGCCACGGCCCCGAACCTGGCACCTATGAAGCTGACTTCAAAGATGCTGGCAGCGACGACTAATTCTTGCTCACAAAGTTGGTTTTAAGCTTTACAATAAGCAGGAAGTTGAAGGTAACTCCCGCCTCCCTAAGGGGGCGGGTGCTTCCCGTTTCGAGCCTATTGTAAGGGAAGGAGGATCTCTAAGTGGCGGCAAAACGCGATTATTATGAGGTTCTAGGCGTCCCGAAAGACGCAGACGAAAAACAAATTAAAAGGGCTTACTGGAAATTAGCCAAAAAATACCACCCCGACGTGAACCCCGGCGACAAAGAGGCGGAAGAGAAATTCAAAGAGGCTAATGAGGCCTATGAGGTACTCTCTGATCCCGAGAAACGTCAGAAATACGACCAGTTTGGCTTTGCTGGCTTTGACCCCTCCAGCTTTGGACAAGGTTTTGGCGCGGGCGGTTTTGGCATCAACCTGGAAGATATTTTTGCATCGCTCTTTGGTGATGCGGGTTTCGGTGGCTTTGGCGGTTTTAGCGGCTTTGGTGGCGGAGGCCAAAACCGTGGACCCCTGCCGGGCGCCAACTTGCGCTACCGCATGAACCTGGATTTCATGGAGGCAGCCTTTGGTACGGAGCGGGTGATTAAGATCCGCAAGGAAGATATCTGCGATGTCTGTTACGGCACCGGCGCGGATGAGGGCGGCCAAGTCCAAACTTGTCCGGACTGCCAGGGCAGTGGTCAAATCCGCATCCGCCAGCAAACCTTGTTTGGCCAGATGATGTCGACGCAAACCTGTTCCCGCTGCCATGGTACCGGGGAGATCATCGATAAGCCCTGTAAGGGCTGTCACGGCACCGGCCGTCAAGAAAAAACCAAGAGCCTGCAGGTCAAAGTACCCGCCGGCATTAATGAAGACGAACTGCTGACCTTGAGGGGAGAGGGCGAACCCGGTTACCGAGGAGGACCCGCGGGTAATCTCTATGTCTCCATTCACATCAAGCCGCACCCCATCTTTACCCGGCATAATAATGACACCTTCTGCGAGGTGCCTATTACCTTTGCCCAGGCAGCTCTGGGGGCGGAAATTGAAGTTCCCACCATTGATGGCAAGGTCAATTTCCGTTTGAATGAAGGCACCCAGCCTGGAGATATTTACACGATCCGAGGCAAGGGGATTCCCTATATTCAAGGTTCCGGCCGTGGAGACCACAAGTTCCAGGTTATCCTGGAAGTGCCCAAAAACCTCTCAGATGAACAGAAGACCATGCTGCGTAAGTTTGACGATACGGTAACGGAAACTCACTACCAGCAGCGGCAAGGCTTTTTCGCCAAGCTGAAAAACCTCTTCGCCAATAAGAATAACTAGATAGGATCAGTTCTACGGCTTGAACATAGTTAAGTATTCCCATGGATGAGACCGCATCTCTAAGCTCCTGACAGACCCCTGCCAGGGGCTGAGGGGCGGTATTTTTCTTTCCCTGGCCGCTTAGCTGCCCTCAACTAAGTTCCGCTCAAAGGAGGATAGCCCCATGCAAAGCATTAAATTGAAATTCCAAGTTTCCCACAGCCTGGCTGAGCTCTTTGCCTATACCCTCTCTGCCCTAGGGGCCGAGGGTGTCACGACCGTAGACCGGGAAGAATTAGCTGGCCTTTATGACGGCCGTCCCGCCCTCAACTACGCCATGGACGAATACCTGGCCTCGCTGCCCGCAGAAGCCAGGGTAGAGGCCTACTTTAAGCCAGCAGAGCCCTGGGACCAAGTGGCAGAGGACAAGGAAGTCTTGGTCGATCTGGACCGGGACTACCAGGCGGAACTCTACGAGCCCGAACATACTCAGCCTCTGAGCCTCAAAGACCTGCTGGCCCTCCTGCGGGACAAGGTCCAGATTTTTCAGGATAACCTGGGCGGCAGCTGCAGCTTTGAAGGGGCGGAAATCATTGAGGATGAGGATTGGGACCATAAGTGGCAGGAATTTTACCAGCCCCTGAGGCTGAGCCGGCGCTTGACCGTCTGCCCCAGCTGGCTGTCCTATGAGGCGAGTCCTGAGGAAATGATCCTGAAGATTGATCCCGGCCGGGCCTTCGGCACCGGCTACCATGAAACGACCGAGCTTTGCCTGAAAGCCTTGGATGACCTGGCCTATGACCAGCCTGACTTTTTTGCCCAGGCCCGGGCCCTGGATTTGGGCACAGGCTCGGGAATCTTGGCTATTGCCCTGGCCAAGCTGGGAGCCGGTCAGATTGAGGCCATAGATATTGATCCGGACGCCGTACAGGTGGCCCGGGAAAATTTCCAAGACAACCAGGTAGCGGACCAGATCCAGACGGCCGCGGGCGAACTCAAAGATGTGGAAGGACTCTACGACATTTTGGTGGCTAATCTCATCGCCAAGCTGCACATCAGCCTGGCCCCAGACTATCCCCGCTACCTGGCCCCCGGAGGTTATTTAATCTTCTCCGGTATTATTGACGAACAGTTTGCTAAGGTCAGACAGGCTTTAGCGGAGACGGAATTAATCTTGGAAGAGGCCCGGCTGAAACACGATTGGTGGACCCTAATTTATAGAAAAGTAGAAGCCTAACTTACTAGATGATAAAGATTTTACATGTTAAGATAGTTTGGATTCCCTATATATGTAACAGGAGGTAATTATGAAACGTACACCTTTATACGAGAAACATATCGCCCTAGAGGCCAAGATGGCCGAGTTTGCGGGCTATGAAATGCCCATTGAATATCCCAGCGGGATTTCCGCGGAAACTCTGGCCGTACGCAAGGCTTGCGGTATTTTTGATGTTTCCCATATGGGTGAAATCCGGGTAAAGGGCGAGGCGGCGGAGGCCTTCCTCAACTGGCTGCTCTCCCGCCCCATCGACGGTAAAAGCCAAGCCCTGGTTTCCTATGTCGTAATGTGCTATCCCAACGGAGGTGCCGTGGATGACTTCTTGGTCTACCGCTTTGCCGAAGCCCATGACTTCTGGCTGGTAGTTAATGCCGCCAATAAGGACAAGGACTATGCTTACCTCCTAGAGCAGAAGGAAGAATTCTTCAAGCTCTTCCCCGACCAGGGTCAGGACTTAGAAATTGTTGATGAATCTGAGTTCTATGGCCAGGTAGCTGTGCAGGGTCCCCAATCTCCGGAGATCATGAAAAAATTCCTGCAAGGCCGGAAAGAAGACCAGGCCGTCATTGACGAAGTTCTGGGCCTCAAAAACTACCGTACCTTCCGTCGGGTCTTGGACAAGGGCCTTTCCCTGGTGATTTCCCGTACGGGTTACACGGGCGAAGATGGTTTTGAGATTTATGCTCCCCAGGAAGAAATCCCGGCCATTTGGGACGAGCTCACCGCTTTAGGCGCCGCTCCTGCGGGCCTGGGTGCACGTGACTGCCTGCGCCTGGAAGCTGGCATGCCCCTTTATGGCCACGAGATTAGCCATGCCCTGAATGCTTTAGACGCAGGCCTGGGCTTTGTCGTGAAAGACCACGAGCCCTTCATTGCTGGCAAAATAGTTGCGACTAAAAAGCTTATTCCTCTGGTTTCTGAAAAGAAGGCTATCCCCCGCGAAGGCTACACCGTAAAATATGAAGGCGAAGAAGTTGGCTACATTAGCTCCGGCGTTTACTCTCCCACTGTGGAAAAGGGTATCGCCTACGCCTATGTGGACCTGGATTTCCCGGAGGACGCAGAAGATTTTACCGTAGAGATTCACCGCAAAGACCGTCCCTTTAAGAAAACTCATACCCCTTTTTATAAGTAAACCTCGGCCCTCGGGCCTTAGGTCATAACTCCCTAAACAAACAGTGAGGGCAGAACCCTCAGCAGAGAAAGGATCACACTATGGCAAACGCAGAAGTAAGACAAGACCTCCTCTATACCGAGGACCATGAATGGGTACGCAAGCTGGAAGATGACCTGGTAGAAGTAGGCATCACCGCTTATGCCGCTGGCGAACTGGGTGAACTGGTTTACGCCGAGGCTGAACCCGAAGATACAGAAGTTGAGAAGGGCGATGTTGTAGCCTCCTTGGAATCTGTCAAGATGGCTGCCGATATTTACGCTCCTTGCTCTGGCACGATTGTAGAAGGCAACGAAGACATTGAAGACGAACCAGAGAGCATCAGCAATGCTCCTTACGAAACCTGGCTGGTCAAACTTCAACTCTCCGATCCCGCTGAGCTGAATGAGCTTATGGATGCTGCTGCCTACGAAAAAATGCTAGAGGAGGCATAATGGCTAACTACGTTCCAATTAACCGGGACAAGAGAGCAGAAATGCTGGCTGAGGTGGGTCTCACCTTAGACCAGCTGTATGCTCACATTCCGGAAGAACTCAAAGTTAAAAGAGAGCAGATCAAGGTTATGGCGGATAAGCCCCTTGATGAAATGTCTCTCCGCAACTATTTTGCTGAAGCAGCAGCCCTGAATAAGACCGTAGAACACTACGATTCTTACCTAGGCGGCGGCTATTATGACCACTATGTTCCCGCGGCTGTCCACCACTTAATCAGCCGTCAAGAATTCCTGACTTCCTACACCCCCTACCAGCAGGAAATCTCCCAAGGAACCCTGCAGGCAACCTTTGAGTGGCAGACCTATATTTGCCGCCTGACTGGCATGGACGTTTCTAACTCCTCCATGTACGACGGTGCTACCGCCACAGCAGAAGCTGCCCTCATGGCCTTCCGGGATAAGCGTAAGGCGCAAAAGATCTGGCTGTCTGCGGGCCTCAACCCCCAGTACTTAGAGACTGTGGCCACTTACCTTAGCGCCCAAGGTCTGGAGTATGAAATCGGTGACCTGGATGAACATGGCCAGTCCCACAACTCCTTCCCTGAAGGCAAAGATTATGCCGCCTTTATCGTCCAGAGCCCTAACTTCTACGGCATCGTAGAAGACCTGGACCAGCTGGTAGCATCTGCCCACAGCCAAGGTGCCCTGGCCATCGCGGTCTGCGACCCTCTGGCCCTGGCCCTCTTGAAGAGCCCCGGCGAGTCCGGCTGCGATATCGTGGTCGGCGAAGCTCAGCCCTTGGGCGCCGGCCTCAACTATGGCGGTCCCTCCCTGGGTTATATGACCTGCACCAATGCTCTGGTCCGTAAAATGCCTGGCCGGATCTGCGGCGAGACAGTAGACGCGGACGGCAACAAGGCCTACGTCTTAACCTTGCAGGCCCGTGAGCAGCATATCCGCCGGGAACGTGCTACTTCTAACATTTGTACCTCGCAAGCCCTCCTGGCCACTCAGGCCACCATTTATATGTCCCTTATGGGGCAGGAAGGCCTGCAAGAGGTGGCGGCCCAATCTGCGGACAAGGCCCGTTACCTGCATGACAAGCTGGTGGCTACCGGCCTCTTTACCAGCCTCTATGACCAGCCCTTCTTCCGCGAATTCGCAGTCAAGGCCGATGACTCTATCGACCTCGAAGCCCTCAACAAGGCCCTTTTAGACGAGTGCATTCTGGGCGGTGTCGTGCTGGAAGATAATGTCTGGCTCTTAGCCGCAACTGAGAAGAAGAGCCAGGCTAAGATGGACCACTTTGTGGCTGTGGTAGAAAAACTTGCCAGGAAGGAGGCCTAAGCATGTTAATCAATGATCGCAAATTAGTGTTTGAATTGCCTCAAACGGGAGGCAGAAGGGCCTACATTCCTGAAGGCGAGCGCCTGACCTCCGACCTTAAAGACTGGTTCGGCGAGGGCAAGCTGCGCGACAGCCTGGACCTGCCCAACCTGGCTGAGATCCAAGTCGTCCGGCACTATACCAACCTCTCAAATAAAAACTACGGTGTAGAAAACGGTCCCTATCCCTTGGGCTCCTGCACCATGAAATATAACCCCAAGATTAATGAAGATGTCGTAGCTATGCCGGGCTTTGCCAATGTCCACCCCCTGCAGCCCGACGAAACCGTTCAGGGTACTTTGAAAGCCCTCTACTACTTAGAAGAACTCCTGTGTGACCTGACGGGCATGGATGGCTATACCCTGCAGCCCGCGGCAGGCGCCCACGGCGAATACACTGGGGTTATGCTGATCAAGGCCTACCACGAGGCCAGAAATGACCAGGCCCGCAAGTACATCCTGGTGCCTGACTCTGCCCACGGGACCAACCCTGCGACTGCCGCTATGGCGGGCTACAAGATTCGGGAAGTCAAATCCCTGCCTAACGGGGAAGTCGATGTCGAAGACCTTAAGTCTAAGTGCGACGAAACTGTAGCGGGCATGATGCTGACCAACCCCAACACCCTGGGCCTCTTTGAAACTCAGGTTAAGGAAATCACCACAGCCGTTCACGACTGTGGCGGCCTCATGTACTACGACGGCGCTAACCTCAACCCCATCATGATGCAGGTGCGTCCTGGTGACATGGGATTTGACTGCGTCCACTTGAACGTACACAAGACCCTGTCCACCCCCCACGGCGGCGGCGGACCCGGCGCCGGCCCGGTGGGCTGCAAGGAATTCCTGAAGCCCTACCTGCCCAAACCTGTCCTGACCAAAGAAGGCGACAAGTACTTCTGGGACTATGACCGTCCCGAGAGCTTTGGCCGCCTGCGTTCCTTTAACGGCTCCACCGCTGTCCTCCTGCGCGCCCTGGCCTACATCCTGGCCAATGGCTACGAAGGGCTCAAGGACTCGGCCGAAGCAGCTGTGGCTAACGCCAACTATGTCTACCGCAAGCTGAAGGACCTCTACGCCAATTCCAATGACCAGTCTGTAGTCATGCATGAGTTCGTACTCTCTGGTGACCTGCAGGCCAAAAAGGGCTGCACCACCATGGATATGGCCAAGCGCATGATTGACTATGGTATCCATCCGCCCACAGTTTACTTCCCCCTCATTGTTCATGAGGCCATGATGTTTGAGCCTACAGACACTGAGACGGAAGAAGGCTTGGAAAAGATGGTCCACACCATGCAGGAGATCGCGAAGGAAGTGGAGAACAATCCTGACGTGATCCATGCGGCTCCGCACCATACCCCGGTCCGCCGTCCGGACGAAGTCAAGGCGGCCAAGGACTTGGTCCTGAAATTCGAGGGCTAAAGCTAGCAGCTAGCTCTTCTGAGAATTAATGCCCTTAAACGCCGCGGCCAGGTCTGGGGACCAGGCTGCGGCGTTTGCCTTTCCAGCCCCTGCTCACGGCATGTTACATGCGAGCCTTTTGGCTTGCTAATGGAGCGGCAGGCATGTAAAATGATCAATTGAATACAATAGTTATTCAATAACGCAGAAAAGCGCACAAGAAGATTTTCCAAGGAGGAAAAACAATGGCAATCAAACTTGCAATCAATGGTTTTGGCCGTATTGGCCGCTTAGTTTTCCGTGCTATGGCTGAACGCGGCCTGCTGGACGACACCTTTAAAGTCGTAGCCGTTACCGACCTCAACATCGACGCGGCCTACACTGCTTACCAACTCAACTATGACTCTGCCCAAGGCCGGGCCAAACAGATCTTCTCCAGCAAGAAATCCAAACCCGAGCTGGAATTTGACGACATCCTGGTAGTAGATGGCAAGCACGAAGTGCCTGTCCTCATGGCTTCTAAGCACCCCCGCGAATGCCCTTGGAAAGAACTGGGCGCCGAGTACGTTCTGGAATCCACCGGTCGTTTCACCAAGTATGAAGATGCACATGGCCACATTGAAGCTGGCGCGCAGAAGGTTATCCTTTCTGCTCCTGGTAAGGGCGATGGCTTCAAGATGCTACTCATGGGCGTTAACGAAAACGAATACGTTTCCGCTGAACACGACATCGTATCCAACGCTTCCTGCACCACCAACTGCTTAGCACCCCTGGTACACGTCCTGCTCAAGGAAGGCATCGGCATTGAAAAAGGCCTGATGACCACCATTCACGCCTACACCGCTACCCAGAAGACCGTAGACGGTCCCTCCAACAAGGACTGGCGTGGTGGCCGCGCAGCCGCAGTTAACATTATTCCTTCCACCACCGGCGCCGCTAAGGCTGTAGGCAAGATCCTGCCCGAAGTTAACGGCATCCTGACTGGTATGTCCTTCCGGGTACCTACCGTCACCGGTTCCGCAGTTGACCTGACCTTCACCGCCAAGCGCGACACCTCCATTGAAGAAATCGACGAGCTCATGAAGAAGGCCTCTGAGACCTATCTCCAGGGCATCCTGGGCTACACCAAGGATCCTATCGTTTCCAGCGATATCATTGGCGACAGCCACTCTTCTATCTATGACTCTCAGGCTACCCTGAGCAACAACCTGCCTGGTGAGAAGCGCTTCTTCAAGGTGGTTTCTTGGTACGACAACGAGTGGGGTTACTCCAACCGCACAGTTGACCTCATGCTCCACATGGGTAAGGAAGACGGCAGACTTTAATTAAAGCGGCCGCAGGCAAGCCTGGCTGGCGCTAAGTTTCGACTTGGCTTTACCTGGCTTTGCCCTAGTTCTATAATATAAGTAGTAACTTAGTTTGGGCTTAGGCCAGGTGCCTAAGCCCAAACTGTAATTACCAGTAGAAGAGAGAAAGGATTCGCATATGAAAATTGAAATCACTGGCGTAAACATGTCGGTTAGCGACAGATTGCGCGAAGAAGTTGAATCCCAACTAAGTAAATTCCATCGTTTCTTTGGTGACGAGGCCGTAACCACGGTCAAAGTCCAACCCGAGCAGAAGGATGTCAAAGTAGAAATTACCTTGAAGATCCGCAGAGACATCTACCGGGTTGAAGCCACAGCTCCGGAAGCTAAAGTTGCCCTGGACGCTGCCATTGACAACATGGAACGCCAAATCCGCAAGCACAAGAGCAAGCTGAAAAAGCGTAAACACGACCTGTCTTACATGGATGACTATCTGGACCAGCTCCCGGCCCTGACCGAAGAGGAAATCCAGGAAGCCAGCCCCGAGATTACCCGGCGCAAACGCTTCGTGATCGACGCTATGGATTCCGAAGAAGCAGCTCTCCAGATGGAATTGATCGACCACGATTTCTTCCTCTATCTGAGCCCGGAAACCGGCAAGGTTTGTGTGCTCTATAAGCGTCATGACGGCGACTATGGTATTCTGGAACCGGAATACTAAACTCTCGACCACAATTTAGCATTTAAGGGAGGGGCTTAGGGCCCCTCCTCTTGTCCTCAGCCATATTTCCTCTATACTTTCAATTAAGCCCTAATCAACCAGCACCCTGAGCTGCCCGCTTGTCTGCACTCCCGTCTGCAGCCCCGTCTACAGTAAGGAATCTTCATGTCTTTAAATCCCCAGTCTTCTCCCGACCTCAACCAGCAAATTCTCCAAGACCTCAATCCTCCGCAAAGAGAAGCTGTCTCCTATGGCAGCGGCCCGCTCTTAGTTTTCGCGGGGGCCGGTTCAGGCAAAACCCGGGTCATCACCCGGAGGATCGCCTGGCTGGTGGCGCAAGGCTTGCATCCCGCAGAAATCTTGGCCCTGACCTTTACCAACAAGGCGGCCAATGAAATGAAAGAACGCCTGGTAGGCCTGCTTGGCCCCGTGGCCAGGCACATGTGGGTAGGCACCTTCCACTCCCTGCTCTTGCGCATCCTGAGGCCTAACGCTGAGCTTTTAGGCTTTACCAATAGCTTTACCATTCTGGATACGGACGAGCAGAAGACCCTGCTCAAGCAGGTGCTCAAGGACCTGCGCATAGACGAACACTACCTTGCGCCCGCGGATGCCCACCGGCAGATTTCCCATGCCAAAAACCACATGCTCGGACCCCAGGACTATGAAGCGCAAGAAGCCAAGGGCTTCCGCCAGCATCAGGCCTATTACCAGGACATTGCCCGGGTTTACCAGGCCTATCAAAAGGCCCTCAAGGACCAAAACTCCATGGACTTTGACGATATCCTCCTCTATGCGGTCCAGCTTTTCCGCCAGAACCCGGAGGTGCTAGCGGCTTACTCTGGGCGTTTCCGCCATATCCTGGTAGACGAGTACCAGGATACCAACAAGGTCCAATACGAGGTCCTGCGTCTCTTGGCTTCGGCCCACGGCAACCTCTGTGTGGTGGGGGACGATGACCAGTCCATATATTCCTTCCGGGGAGCCCAGCACGAAAATATCCTGAATTTTGAAAAAGACTTTCCTCAGGCCCACATTGTCAAGCTGGAGCAGAACTACCGGTCTACGCCCATCATCCTACAGGCGGCCAATGCGGTCATTGCCAACAATGAAAAGCGGGTCGAGAAAAAACTTTGGACCTCCAGCCGGGGTGGGGAAGCGATCCAATTTTACCGGGCAGCCGACCACTATACAGAGGCCCGCTGGATTGCCCAGGAAATTAAGCGCCTCGGCCAAAGAGCGGAAGATCCTATTTCGCCCGCGCAAATTGGCATCCTGTACCGGCTCAACGCCCTCAGCCGTAACCTGGAATTTGCCTTGAGAGAAGAGGGCATTCCCTACAAGATTTACGGCGGCCTGCGCTTCTATGACCGTAAGGAAATCCGGGATGTCCTGGCTTACCTGCGCCTCATCGACAGTCCTGACGACCGCCTGGCCTTTGAGCGTGTGATTAATACCCCCAAGCGCAGTCTGGGCCAGGTTACGGTAGACCGGGTGCTCAACTACGCCACAGAAGAGGGAGTTTCCCCCTTGGAGGTGGCCGCTCAGGCTGACCAGTATCCTGACCTTTCTCATGCGGCGGTTCGGCTCCAGGAATTTGCCGCCTTGATTGAACGCATGAGGGCGGTTGCCCAGGCCAACCAGCTAAGTTTCCCAGACTTTATTAAGTATGTGGAAGAAGAATCCGGCCTCTATGGCTTCTGGCAGGCAGAACAGCAAAAGCTTAACTTGGAGGCGGAATCCCGCCTGCAAAACTTAGAGGAGCTGCGGTCCGATGCCTTGGAATTTGCCAACCGCCAGGCCGCGGACCTAGCGGTGATTGCGGAGCTTAGCGACCGCTACGGCGAGGGGGAACTCACCCAGGCCCTCCTGGATGACCAAGGTGGTTTGACTCATCAGGATTTGAGCCTGCCCGTTTTGACCCGTAGCTTCCTGGAAAATGCCGCCCTGTTTGCTGCCGGAGACGAGGAGGATCCCGCGGAGACCGTTTCCCTCATGACAATTCACTCCGCCAAAGGCCTGGAATTCGATGCCTGCTTTATTGTGGGAGTAGAGCAGGGGATCTTCCCCAATGTCAACAAGCTCCTGAGCCCGGAGGATGAGGAAGAAGAGCGGAGGCTCTTTTATGTGGCGATTACCAGGGCCCGTAAGCGGTTAGCGATTACTACCGCCCAGTCTCGCTTGCTCTACGGTAAAACGGCCTATTACCCGCCCTCTCAATTTCTCAAAGAAATTCCTGACCACTTAATTGAAGAAAGCGGCGGGTCGCGCTACGGAGATGGGGAGTTCCTCAGCTACCAGACCTCGTCCGGCGGCTCTGCCTACGGAGGAGGTTATAAGGGGCGGACCAGTTACGCCTGGGAGAACCAATACTCCTCCGCGCCTGAGAGTGGTCCGGTAACCCACGGCAAGCCTGTGCTGAAAAGCCAGACAAAGGCGAATCCCTTTGCCAGCAAGCCAAAATCTAGTGGCCTGCACACCAATAGCCCCAGCGCGCAAAACAAGCTGTGCCAGCTGGAGCCGGGAGCCAAGGTCAGGCACAAGCGTTTTGGCGAAGGGACCCTGATCAAAAAAGAAACCACCAGTACGGATGCTATCTTGAGTATCGACTTTGGGGGCAAGACCAAGCACATGATGGCCTCTATGGCTGACCTGGATATCCTAGACTAGGTAGTGGAAAGGCGGTGGCGGTATGCTAGACCCAACAGCAAATATTCGGGAACTCAAAGAAGTGGAAGAATTGGAACGCCTAAGTCCCTATGCTGTACCCGCGGCCCGGTCCCGCGGTAGGCGCAAGCCCGAAGCCCAGTGTGCCACCCGGACAGCCTACGAAAGAGATATTGGCCGCATTATCTACAGCCTGGACTTCCGCCGCCTCCGCCACAAAACTCAGGTCTTCTTTAATCCCCGGTCCGACCATGTCTGTACCCGCATGGAACATGTAATTTATGTATCCTATATTGCCCGGACCATAGGTAAGGCCCTGCGGCTCAACGAGGACCTGATTGAAGCCATTGCCCTGGGCCATGACCTGGGCCATGCCCCCTTCGGCCACTCCGGCGAGGCAGAGCTCAATGCCATCCTGAGGCGAGAGGGCGCAGGCTTTCAATTTAAGCACGAAGTTCACAGCCTCAGAGTCATTGACGTCCTGGCGGAACACCGTGGTAAGCGCCAAGGCCTTAATCTCAGCTTTGAGGTCCGTGACGGTATAGTTTCTCATTGCGGGGAACGCTACCTGGAAACCGAGCTCCACGCCAACCGGGAAAAAAGCGAAGCAGACCTCTATCCCGGCGCAGAAAGCCATGCTCTGCCCGCCAGCCTGGAGGGCTGTGTCGTACGCATTGCCGACCGGATTGCCTATCTGGGCCGGGACATTGAAGACGCGGCCCGGGCTGGCCTCATGGACTTTGAAGATATACCCAGGGATTTGAAGAAAACCCTGGGCTCCAGCAACCGGGATATCGTGAACAACCTGGTAACGGATATTATCCGGACCAGCCAGGGTCAGGACGCGATTAAGCTCTCGCCCGAGCCTGCCCAGGCCATGAGCGAGCTCCTGCAGCTCAACTCCCACCGGATTTATGCCTCCGCCAAGGTCCGCCGTTATGAATTTATTGCCCGCCAGATTGTTGACGGACTTTATGAAGCCTTCAAGCAGGGCTTAGAGGACCCCGAAGCCCTGGCCCAGTCGCCCACCCCAGTCCTGGCCAACCTGGCCAAGTTTGCCGCGGGACATCCCGAGTCCCAGGCCAGTCGGGAGAGGATTATTTGCGACTATCTTGCCGGGATGACGGATGTCTATGCCTCGGAGAGCTTCAAGAGTCTCTACCAGATTTAAGTAAAGTCACGTGGCCCGTGAGTGAGGGGAAGGATCAGTTTATGGAAAATTATTTTTATGCTATGCTCCACCGCATGCGCTATATTGAGCGCTGGTCGCTCATGCGCAATTCGCAGACAGAAAACCTGCAGGAGCATACCCTGGAGGTGGCATATTTTGCCCATGCTCTGGCCCTGATCCGCAGATCTTATTTCCCCGGCTTGCCCGCGCCCCGGCCGGAAACCTGCGTGATGCTGGCCCTCTACCACGACGTTTCCGAGATTATTACGGGCGACCTTCCTACCCCAATTAAGTACTTTAATGACCAGATCCACCGGTCCTTTAAGGAGGTGGAAGCGGAGGCCTTAGACCTCATGGTCCAGGGTATCCCGGGGGAGATTCGGGAAGATTACCAGGCCTATCTCTACCAAGAGGCCGCAGGTGAGCAAGCAGAGGACTTTGCCCTGGCCAAGCCCTTGGTGAAGGCGGCGGATACCTTGTCGGCCTATCTCAAATGCTTGGACGAACTAGCAATCGGCAACCATGAATTCCAGGATGCCGCAAAGTCAACCCGCGAGAAACTCTTGTCCTATGACCTCCCGGAGGTCAAATGGTTTTTGGACAACTGTCTGGAAGATTTTGGCCGCACCTTGGATGAGCTGCGCGAAGGACGCGCCTAGCCAGGCTATTATTGCTATTAGGTTACGGGAGTCCTAAAACTTTCCAACAAATGACCTAAAACAGGGGCTTAGCAGGCCTTTGCCCGCTTTTCTCCACCTGGCAAATGCTAGAATAGCTTCAGTCATTCTAGCTAAATTAGGCTTGGCCGGTATTGGGTCAAGTCTGATTGGCCGTGAGATAGGAGAATTAACGTGAAGCATAGAGGTAAGACCCTCCTCGGAGCAATTTTAATCCTCCTCCTCTTGGTGGAGGTTCTGGTATTTTTCCACGAAGACCAGGAGGCAGAGCCTGTCTACCCTGTATCAGGATTTGTGACGGCAGACCCTTCCAGTTATATGCGCCGGGACCCAGATACTTCCCGCGAGCCCCTCAGAGAACTGAAAAAAGGGGTGGAAGTGACTGTCTTGGGTGAGGTTCCAGGCGAGGATGTCGGAGGCAACAGCACCTGGTACGAGATCATGTATAACAATATGCATGGCTATGTCTCGTCTGCCTTTATCCGTATTCAATATGAGCTTGAGCTCCCGCCCGTGATGCCGGGCCTGGGCAGCGAGGAATTTCGGCAGGACCTGGTAGCTAAAGGTTTCCCGGAATCCTATATCGGTCCCCTCATGGAGCTGCACGCCGCCTACCCCCAATGGACTTTCTCTCCTCTGCATACCAACTATACCTTTGACCGCGCCGTCAAGGGCGAGTACCGGCCAGGGGTTAACCTGGTAATTGCCAACTCTCCCCCCGAGTACAAGTCTAAGGCGGATGCGGATTTTAACTACTACACCAACTCCTGGCGGGAATACGAACAGGGCTGGGTAGGGGCTTCAGCCGAGCTCATTGCCTTCCAGATGGATCCCCGCAACTTTTTGGACGAGGTGCAGATTTTCCAATTTGAAAGTCAGCGTTATAATCCCGACCTGGCCTACCGGCATGGTCTGGTGTCTGTAATTAATAATACCTTTATGGCAGCTTCGCCTATCCCGTACCTGGACCAAGAGGGCCAAAGCCGCAGTCTTGATACGGACTATGCCAGCCTGCTGGAAGAAGCCGGTCAAGTGTCTGGGGTTTCACCCTACCATCTTCTGTCCCGTATTATCCAAGAGGTGGGACCAGATGGCTCACATTCCGTGTCCGGAGACTATTCCGAAGATGTGCGGGGCTATTATAACTTCTACAATATCGGGGCCACGGGTGGGGGAGACCCCCTCTACATGGGCC
Source organism: uncultured Oscillospiraceae bacterium (assembly GCA_964398655.1). Classification (GTDB taxonomy): domain Bacteria; phylum Bacillota; class Clostridia; order Saccharofermentanales; family DTU023; genus SFFI01. The sequence continues at coordinate 77,960 of CAYNNG010000001.1, read as the reverse complement.
TGGTGACGGCCCGCGACGGCATCGCGGGATATCCAGACTATAAGAATGCGGAAATGCTCTTCCCTTGGACAGATCCTGCCAAGGCCATCAAGGGCGGGGCGATTTTTATCGGCAAAGACTACATTAAGGTAGACCAGCATACCCTCTACTTGCAGAAGTGGAACTTGGTCTCGCGCTATACTCGGCCCTTTACCCACCAATACATGGGCAATGTTTTGGCTCCGGAGTATGAGGCGATCAATGTCTATAATGCCTACCTGGAGATGGGAGCCCTACAGGAAAGTAAAGAGTTCCTGATCCCAGTTTTCCTGGATATGCCAGAGCTTACACCTTCACCTACCGGCGGGGGCAATCCCAACAACTGGCTGAAGGCTATCCGGGTCAATGGCCAGGTGATTCCCAACTTTCGTCCCGAACGCTATGAGTATAAGCTAGAAATCTCCGCGGCCAGCCGGGGCCTGGCAGTGGATGCCCTGCCTTGGAGCCCGGATTCCACGGTGGCGGGCATGGGGGTCTACCAGTTAAGGCCCGGTCCCAACGAAATTATTTTACAGGTGGTCGCGAATAACGGGGTCAGCCGCAACTACCGGCTTTATGTGGAACAAAGCCCCCTCACAGCCAACGTAGATGCGGAGGGCCTGCCCAAGATTTCCTCCTCCAGCTATCAGATTTCCTCCCTGGGCTATCTTTACGGGGCAGACCCCTTGCAGGGGAGCAACGCTGCAAGCTATCTCAAAGGCCAGTACAGCAATTTACCGCCTAGTTATAACATAGAAGTACTGGCAGCTGACGGACAGAATGCTATAGAAAGAGCCGGTACAGGCTCTCTTCTTCAATTGAGAGAAAATGGCCAGGCGGTCAACCAGTTTCCCCTGGTTATTTTAGGCGATGCCAATGGCGACGGTTATATCGACCTCAGCGACTTCCAGGCCATGCGTGACCGCATTATCCGCGGGGAGATCAACGTGGATACGGCTTATGACCTGGCTATGGATATTAACCAGGATGGCCTCGTAAATATGCTGGACCTCTGGGCCCTGAAAAACCATGTAATTCAGGTTGCGCCGATTGCCCAAACCCTAGTGGAATAGGCGAGGCTGCCAGCTTTTGCTGCGAGATTTTCCTCCTAAAATCCCTCATATAATCCCACAGATTGGAGATGATGACATGAGTAGAAGCACAGACTCTAGGGGAAGTAAACTTCTCTTGCTCTTTTTGTGTATATGCCTTTTCTTATCCCAACCGGTCCTGGCGACCGCAGTGGTTGGTATGACTTCACCAGACGCCGTCCAGAGAGGCCAGAGCTTCAAGGTGCAGATCTTTGCTACCGGCGCCGCGGTCGGAGTTAACCTGGTCCAAGTTTATGTAAAATATCCGGTGGACAACTTTAACTTTGTCAAGGGCAATTCCAGCTTCCTGGGTACCTTGGGCGGTGAGGTAGCCTCGCCAGCCGATTCCCTGAATATTTTTGAAATGCAGGATAAAAATGGAATCATCGCCCTCCTGGCCATGGGTATTCCTTACGCTGCTCCGGGCGACGTGATTGCCGAGCTAGAATTTACCGCCAAGGCGGACGCGGCCATCGGCCCGACCTCATTTAAGTTTGACTCGTCTCAGCAGCCCTCCTATGTCCAGCTGTCAGATGGCACTAAAGTAGACGCCACCAGCGAAAACCTGGACTTCCAGATTACAGATATTGTGGACCAGCCCTTATCCAATGATCCTCTGCCTCCGGGTGACCTGCCGCAAGAACCCCCAGCTCCCGGCATTGAAGAACCTTATAATCCTGACAACCAGTTGCAGCCGGCCGCAGGCCTAGAGGGTCAGGACCCTGAAGGCTACGGGATCGGCAAGCTTAACGAGGAAGAGACTACCCCCGCCGCCACCACAGCTCCGAGCAAACCCAGTGTGCCAGAACCTAAGCGGACCGAGCCCTCCGAGGCGGCAAAACCGGAATCTGAACTGAAATCTGTTACTGGTGAATTACTCTATGTGCCAGAAAATGGCCTGCCGCTGGAAGAAATTCCGGCCGGCTTTAAAGGTGATACCGCGCAAATGATGGGGGTTAACATTCCCGTCGCCAAGTCAGAAAGCAAGCAGCTGACCCTTTATTACCTCAAGTCGCAGTCGGCCCCGGCCTTTTATACCTATGAAGAGAATACCCAGCGTTTTAAGTACTATGACCTGGCTAAACTCAAGGCCAGTGAGTCCCAAGCCAACAAACAGGGCTCTTTCTTAGGTGGCAGCGCAGACAATAGTTGGAAGATCCTCTTGGTCTCCATCGTGGGGCTCTCTTCCTTAGCAGTCTTGGTTTATACGCTCAAACGCAACCTCCTAGGCTAAGAGCGGTGAGTCGGTATATGCCAGAGACAGAAGTCAGGGAAGACCCGCAAGGTCAGCAGGGCCTGAGCGCTAAGCTTAAGGGCTTGATCGCCCGCTTCCTGCAGTCAGAAATTATCCGTTACCTCATTGCCGGTGTCCTGACGACCCTGGTTAATTTTGTGGTCCTCACCCTCCTGGGTGAGGCCTTTGGCTACGAAAATGGTAGAAATATTGTCTTTAATAGCTTGGCTATCGTAATCTCCATTATCTTTGCCTTTTGGATTAACCGCGGCTTTGTCTTCCATTCTACGGGTCACCTGTGGCCGGAATTCTTAAGCTTTTTCAGCTCCCGCATCCTGATTTCTCTGATTTTTGATAACGGCTTTTTTGCCCTCTTCTATAATGTCTTGGACTTCCAGGACAAGGTGCCCTTCTTCCGGGTCCCCTGGGCTAAGCTGATCGGAGCAGTTTTTGTGGTGCTGGCCAACTACCTGGTAGGTAAGTTTCTGGTATTCCGCAAGAAAGAAAAATAAATCTGCTACAATATGGGGCTAGAGTCTCTTGCCTGAGCTTGAAGCCGCCCTGTGAGGCGGGCTTTTAGCTTGTGCTCGGTAAAGCCGACCTTCCCCCCAGGATCAAGACTTTAAGACCCTAATATCAACAGTTTGGAGCTAAGAAGCACATGAATTTTCCAGAAGCTTTAGACTATCTTTTCCAAGCCAATGATTTTGGCATCCGTCCCGGTCTGCAGCGCATTACGAAACTCCTAGACCTTCTGGGCAATCCCCAGGAAAACTACCCCTGCGTTCATATTGCAGGGACCAACGGCAAGGGTTCGGTGTCTGCCTATTGTGCCCATGTAGCCGCCGTGGCGGATAAGAAGGTGGGTTGGTTCACCTCTCCCTACCTGGAACGCTTTAACGAGCGCATCCGAATTATTGATGGCCGGCAAGGCCTGGCGGACTTTGAAGACCACTTCCGCAGCCCCGAAATTAGTGAAGAAGATTTTGCGGCCCTATTAACCGAAATCCGGGTATCCATTGACCAGATGCTGACGGAAGGCTTTGATCACCCTACTGTCTTTGAGATGCTGACTGCTGTGGCCTATCTCTACTATGCTCGAGAAAAAGTTGATATGGCGGTGATTGAAGTTGGTATGGGCGGACGCCTGGATTCAACCAATGTCTTGACCCAGCCCCTAGTTTCCGTGATTACGGCCTTGGGCTACGACCATATGGACCGCCTGGGCAATACCCTGGGTGAAATTGCGGTTGAAAAGGCCGGAATTATTAAACAGGGCTGCCCGGTTATTTTGTATGATCCTAGAGATATCCAGGAGACCTCCCAGGAGGGGGGCTCTGCCTTGGAGGTAGTAGAGCGCAAGGCCCAGGACCTGGGATCCCCCCTGACCCTGGTGTCTGCTAACATGTTTTCTGACCATGAGGTGGACCGCCAGGGCCAAAGCTTTAAGTTGGCTGGCTCAGACCGCCTCTGGCGTATCAAGCTGCGCGGGGACTATCAGCAGATGAATGCCGGCCTGGCAATTAAGGCCTGCCGCAGCTTCGCTACGGACGAACAGATTGCGGAAGGCCTGGCCCGCACACGTTGGCCCGGTCGTCTGGAAATTATGCGGCAAGACCCCCTGGTCATGATCGACGGCGCCCACAATGTCCAAGGTTGTGCTGCCCTGGCCCGGGAAATTCATGCCCACTTTAATGACGAAGAACATATTTATATGGTGGGTATCCTGGCGGACAAAGAACACGCCAAAATGCTTTCCTTGGTCCTAAATGGCGAGAATCGGACGCCTGCTACCGTTTACTGCACAGAATGCCCGGTGCCCCGGACCATGCAGGTTCATGCCTTAGCCAGCGAGCTCCAGGGAGTTTTAGGCTGGGAAGATGACCAGGTTTGGAATTTGGAAGAGCCCCTGCACAGCCCAGATAAACTGGCCCAGCAAGACCTGGCACGAAAAATTTGCTATAGTCCAGATATGGAAAAAACCTTGCTGGCTGCTCTCGCCCAGGCCGAACGAGAAGGCAAAGGTCTGGTCGTTTTTGGCTCCCTTTACCTCATCGGCAACCTGCGCCCCTACCTGCGGCGTGAACTCTGGGGCCAGGCCCTGGATGGCGAATAAACCAGCCTATAAACTAGGAAATAATGAGCCTGTTTAACTGGAAACTGCGTATAGACTACTTTCAGCCTCTCACCGAGGCTGACCTTAGCTTTTTTGCTCCCCCGGGCGAGCTCTACCGGGTGGCGGCTTCCTACAATGCGGCCTTAAAACTCTATGTTTCCGGCCAGGAGGAACAAGCTCTGTCCGCTCTGGCCCAAATTTGCCGTGACTATCCGCTTTTCCCCCAGGCCAACCACCTTTACGGTGTCCTCCTGGGGGCAGCTGGCAAGTTTGAGGAAGCGGAGGACTATCTGGGCCGGGCTCATCTTTTGGAGATGGAGCCGGAAGAAAAACAGCAGCTGGAACAGGAATTGCGAGAGGCGCAAAGAGAAGCCGGAGCCATTCGGCGGGAAAATGCCAAGCTCCACCGGCGGGAAAGATCTTTAACCCCGGTTAAAAAGCAAATCGCCATGGAGAGTATCCTGCAAAAGGCCCCATCCCTGGACCAGGAAACCAGCGACAGTATCCACAACCAGCCCTCCCTAATTTTTGAGAGCCCGCAAGAAAAACGCAAAACCGCCCACACGATTATCATAGCTGTAGGGGTAGGTATCCTGATTCTCCTCATCTTTTTCTTCTACTGGCGGCCCCAGATTTTAGCTGGCCAGGCCCTGGAGATTGAACGCATCGAAAAGCTGGACTGGCTGGAAGAGGAACTGCACCAGCGGGCAGCGGATTACCCCGAGGTGGGCAAGATTTTAGAAGACTATCAGGCCTGGCTGACCGCAGGCAGACCACCTAGGCCGAGTGAGGAAACTAGACCATCTAGCCTGGGTTTAGCCAGTGAAGAAACTGCCCCGGACCAGGAAAGCCTCGCAGAAAATTCTGAGCCCGACCTTACAAGGGAGCCGAACACGACTCCCTAAGCCTGTACAGGGGCTCACAGCTGCCAACCAGTTAATTTACCTAACCTGTCTTAAGGAGAGAAGACTTTGCACTTTATATCCACGCGTGATCCTGATTTAACTTTAAGCTTTAAAGAAGCCAGCCTGGCTGCCTACGGCCCTCAGGGGGGTACCTTTGTCCCAGCGGACTTTCCCAGCCTGCCCAAGGACTTTCTCACTTCCTTGCAAGGTTTGACCTTTAGCCAGCAGATGGCGGCCTGCCTCCGTATCTTCATTGATGACCCAGACGCCAACACCCTGGCCCAGATTTGTGACCGGGCTTTTGGAGAAGACTTTGCCAGCCGGCCTTTTGAGGTTAAGGCCCTCAATCCTTATAAACTGGATGAGGTAGTGATTTTCGCGGATAAGGGGCCTTCCGGCAGCCGGGCAGACTACGCCCAAGCCCTGGCTCGCGAACTCTTTAACTGCTGGGCCCAGGAGGACGAAATATATTATTGCCTGGCTGGCCCCCGCCTGGACCAGGTTCTGGCCCTCGCAGCGGCCAATCAGCCCACAGACCCGCTTTACCCCCTCTATTTTTTGGATGGACGTTTTGATCCTGCGGATTTACCCAGATTAGAGTCCTATCTCAGCAAGGACCTGGCCCTGGGCTTTTATTTCGGACAAGGCCTGGAGGAAGCGGAAGGGGCCTACCGCAAGCTCTGGCAAGGCTGTGACCTCTGCTCCCGTTTGGCCCAGCAGGATATCCGGCTCTTAGCCGCGGATGAAAGTTCGCCTATCTCCCTAGTTTGCCAGATGTCCCTGCTCCTCATTACCCTGTCGGAACTTTTCGGCCATGAACTCTTGGAAGCAGGCAAGATCATGGACTTGGCCTTGACTTCTAACGATCTGGACTTCAGCCTGGCGGCCCTGTATGTCAAAAGCATGGGCTTGCCGGTTGGGTACAGTCTCATCGCCGAAAATGCCAACCGCCTCTTCAGCGATTTTTTCCGGTCTGGCAGTTTCAGTCTCAAACGCAAATTCAAGTCGGGTCCCGTGGACAGCCTCAACACTATTTGGCCTCCCGCCTTTGAAGCCCTGCTGTTTGAATTAATTGGCCGCAACCGCGAGCTCCTCGCTAAGTCCCTGCAGGACTTGCGCGAAACGGGCCGCTTTAGCCTAGGTCGTGACTACCAACGGTCCTGGCGCAGTCATCTGCGGGCCATCTTCAACAATGACAAAGCCATCAACCGGTCCTGCCGGTCACTCTACGACCGCTCTGACTACCTCCTGGACGGAGGTGCCGCGGCGGGCTTTGCGGCCTGCAAGCTGGACAGCAAGTCTGCGAAAGAAGGGGACTTGCAGGTTGTCTTATCTTCTTATAACCCCCTCTGGTCTTGGGAGCTTGCCTCGGACGCGATCTTTGGCCGTGCCTTTAGTAAAGACAAGAGCCGGGCGCAAATGGCGGAGATCCTGGTAGAGGAGAGTGGCATAGATTTTCCTCCGGCCTTGGCCTCCTACCTCCTGCGGGAGGCAGGCCAGCTGGGAGACGAGCAGATTTTCCAAAACCTGTCCACCCAGGAGGGCCTGGGAGATCAGGTCTTTGACCTGATTTCCCTCCATAGCCGTCAGCGAGAGGCGGGCCTTCATGAATAAGGGGTCAGCGAAATTCCAGTTCCTGCTTAGCTGCTTAGCCTTGGTCTCGCTGCTCTGCAGCCCGGTCTTAAGTCTTGGCTGGCAAGTAAAGGCGGAAGAAGCGTCTCCTGAGACCCTGCCCATAGGTGAGGCAGCGGTGCCCGAGGCGGATCCCCAAGATCTGGACCTGGTCTTGGACGAGGACCAGCCCGAGGAGGAAGCCGAGTCGGAAGACGAAGACCGCCGCAGTGAGGAGACTACCCGGCTGGAATTCAGCGACCAAGAGTGGTCCGAGATGGTGAGCGATGTGCCCCGCCCCGTAGATGCTTGGCCCAGCTTGGATCAGATTGCCTGCGCGGCCTATATCGTGGCCGATGGAGATACAGGCGAGATTCTATTGGGCGAGAACACGGACGCCATTGCCTATCCGGCCTCTATGACCAAGATCATGACGGCCCTGGTAATTCTGGAACATCCCGACTACGATCCGGCCAAGCCCATCTACTTTAGTGACCTGTCCTGCGCCATGCCCGCGCCAGAATCTACTACCGCGGGCTTTATGCCTGGGGAAATCTGCCCCACCATTTCCTGCCTGTACGCCATGATGATGCGGTCGGCTAACGAGGTGGCCAATGCTTTAGCAGAGAATTATGGGGGGACGATCGACAATTTTGTCGCCCTCATGAACCAAAAGGCCCAGGAGCTGGGCTGTGAAAACACCTACTTCCTTGATCCCTGTGGTTTTGGCTATGTCGACCACCACACAACCTGTGAAGATATGGTCAAAATCATCCGCCGGGCTATGGGTCACCCCCTCTTTCAAAGTCTGGTGGGCACTAAGCTGTACAGCCTGCCTCCCACAAATTTTCACCCCATGTCCGGCTGGTCCAATATCGTCAATGGCAACTACCTGGTAACCTATGGTGATGGTGGCTGGGGTTCTCCCTGGCTGGCCTCCATCGATGGCATCAAAGCCGGTATGACCGATATTGCGGGGGACTGCCTGGCGACTGCGGCCACCACCTACGATGGCCGGCACCTGATTGCTGTGCTCTTTGATGCCGCCTATACCGGCGAATATCCCAATTCCTATGTAGGTTCCGCCATCATGTCGCATACGCTTTTAGAAGAAGGGGCTAAGGCCATGGGAGCTCCGCGCAAAGACGAAGCTGCGGAATATGAACCCGGAACCTACCCCTGGCCTACCATGGCGGACCCTCTCTTGGGGGCCAAGGCCGCCGCGGCGGCTCAGGAAACCCTGCCCGGACCTTCGGAGCCTCTCCCGTCCTTTACGGTCGTCGCTCCGGAACTTCAACAAGCAGACCAGCAGACCGTGGCCGCAGACGAGATTGTAGTTGGCCGCCTGCCCTTGTTCTTGATTTTCTTAGGCTTCTCACTTTTCTTGACCCTGACCTTGATCTTGGCCTACCAACTCCATCACAAGAAAAAGCAGGACCGTATCCGCCGCCGGTACGAGGAAAGGCATTATTAAACCCTCAAAAACGTAAAACGGAGAAAAAACGAGTTAATTCGCGAAAAGACGAGTTTTGTTGGGTTAATTTGAAAAATTATTTGACAAAGTCTAGTGAAAGCCTTATTTTAGCTAAGCGCCCATTTGGTGGGCCTTGCTGTTTTTAGCTGGCCTCGCCAGCCGAAAAGGGCAAAGTCCACCAAGGCCAAGAAAGACCTATTTAGGAGGAAAGCATGAAAAGCTACATGGCAAAAGCCGAAACTGTTGACCGTAAGTGGTATGTCATTGATGCTGAAGACCAAGTCCTTGGCCGTTTGGCCACTCAGATTGCCACCCTGCTGCGCGGTAAGCACAAAGCAGAATATACCCCCTTTGTTGATACGGGCGATTACGTCGTCGTAATCAACGCCGATAAGATTAGAGTTACAGGCAAGAAAGCCCAGCAAAAGCTCTATCGCCGTCACTCCGGTTATATGGGCGGACTCAAGGAAGTCCCCTATGAACAAATGCTGGAAAAGCACCCCGAGAGAATCTTGGAAGCCGCTGTTAAAGGCATGCTGCCCAAGAACAGCCTGGGACGCAAAATGTTTAAGAAGCTCAAGGTCTATGCTGGCCCTGACCATCCCCACGCTGCCCAAAAGCCCGAAGTTTACGAAGTAAAGTAGAAGGAGTAGACCATGGCAAATAGAGATTTTTACTACGGTACTGGCCGCCGCAAGGAGTCTGTCGCAAGGGTAAGACTGTACCCCGGACAAGGCCAAATCACCATTAACGATAAAGACATCGATGATTATTTCAGCCTCGAAACTCTGAAATACATCGTACGTCAGCCCCTAAACCTCACAGGCGCAGTAGGCGAGTTTGATATCAAAGTCAACGTCCACGGCGGCGGTATTTCCGGCCAGGCCGGCGCTATCCGCCACGGGATCTCCCGGGCCCTGGTAGAGGCAGACGCAGAGCGCTTCAAGGCCACCCTCAAGAAAGAGGGCTTCCTCACCCGTGATTCTCGGGTTAAGGAACGCAAGAAATACGGACTTAAGAAAGCTCGTAAAGCTTCTCAGTTCTCCAAGCGTTAATGCGAGACCCATATATCACAAGAGGAGGTGCGGGATTCCGCACCTCTTATTTTTCTCATTCACCTGCCGATACGGAGGCTTGGGCGACGTCCCTGGCCTCCTGTTTGCAAGCGGGGGACCTGATTCCCCTGTACGGAGACTTGGGCGCGGGCAAGACCTGTTTGGCCCGCGGCCTGGCCCGGGGCTTGGGCGTGCAAGGCCAGGTGGCCAGCCCCTCCTTTACCTATCTGCGGGAACACCAGCCTGGTCAAGCCGGCCTACCGGCCCTCTACCATTTTGACTGCTACCGTTTTCATTCTGCGGAAGACTGGTATGACTTAGGTTTTGCGGACTACCTAGATAGTGATGGTGTGGTCCTGATAGAGTGGCCCAGCCGGATTTTGGAGGTCCTGCCGCCGCCTGACCTGGTTATCTCCCTCTCACCTGGGGAACAAGACCAAGACCGTCTGATTGAACTCTGGGCCAGCCCAGACCTGGGCCCAGACCGGCTTACCGCCTTGCAGGAGTTATTTGCATGCTAATTTTAGCCTTGGACACATCAAGTAAAAGCTTGGGCCTAGCCCTGGTCAAGGACGGTCAGCTTTTGGCGGAACGCAGCCTTGTAGCAGGTTTTAAGCATTCTGTTACCCTCCTGCCTCAGTTAAAAGAACTTCTGACCGAGGCGGGGGTAGATTTTTCTGAGCTTGAAGCCTTTGCGGTGACGAGCGGACCGGGATCCTATACCGGCATCCGTATTGGCCTGGCCACGGCCAAAACCTGGGCCTGGCAAGCGGACAAACCTATCTATGCTTTTTCCAGCCTGGCCCTGATGGCGGCGCCTTATCGGGCTATGGATGCCTTCTTCCTGCCGGCCTTGGATGCCCGATCTGGCCGGACCTTCTCTTGCCTTTACCGCGGAGGGCAAAGGGTTTTGCCCGAAGCCAACCGTTATGGGCAAGACCTCATGGCAGAATTGAAGAAGCTCTTTTACCTAGGCCGTAAAAGCCAGCCCACCCTCTATCTTTTGGGCGATGGGGCCTCGGCTATCCAAGCAGCCTATGATCTGGATCCTGAGGCCAGCCAGCATTTTACCTTAGAAGTCCTAGATGCCAGTGTGGCCTGCCTCCGACCTTATAACCTGGGCCTCCTGGCCCAAGAAGCCGCGGACCGTGGGGAAAAACCCTCCTGGCAAGAAACTGCGGCCAATTACTGTGCTCCTACCCAGGCCGAACGGGTGCGGTCAGAGCATCTGGCCCAGGTTCAGCTCCGCCCTGCGGGTCTGAAAGACCTGGATACCATCCACCAGATCGAGCGGGCCGTCTTCTCTACCCCCTGGTCCCGCAAGGCCCTGGCCCACCAGCTAGCGCCTGAAAACAAGGACGCCAAGCTGTTTCTCATTTATCTACCGCAGCCTCAGCCGGATGAAGAAGAGGGAAGCGGGGACCAGGCCAAGCCGGCGGAAGAAATCCTGGGCTATGGGGGCTACTACCTCCATGTGGACGAGGCAGAAATTCTCAATATAGCCATACTGCCGGACCACCGCCACCAGGGCCTGGGGCAAAAACTCCTGGCTGGCCTGATGGCCGACGCCAAGTCCCGGGGTGTGCACCGCCTGACCCTGGAAGTCCGCAAGTCCAATGAAGCGGCCCGTAAACTTTATGCCAGCTTGGGTTTTCTGCCCTGTGGGGAACGTAAAAACTACTACGACAAACCACGCGAAGATGCGCTGATCCTGGAAGTCCAACTATAGGCAAGAATGACCCCGCCTGCATCCCGGTAGTTCGAGGTCTTGCTTAAGAAAGAACCCTAGCCTAAAATAGGCATAAGCTTTCTCTTGGAGGAAAATATGAAAGAAGCCAAGATTATCTTACAAGGTGAAGAATCTATCCAGATGAAAACCTTAGCCCTTTTGATTCAGAAGGCCTCTGCTTACCGGTCTTCTGTCCATGTGCAAATTGGCGACAAACGCGCAAACGCTAAGAGCCTTCTGGGCCTGATGTCCCTGGGCATGACCCCCGGTTCTGAACTCACGCTTCTAGCAGACGGTCCAGACGAAGATGAGGCCTTGGCCACTCTGAGCCAATGGCTTGCTGATCCCCTTTTAGAAGAATAAGGAAGCTTGACCGCCCTTGTGAACCCCCAGCCAGACCTTCCGAATCTTGATGTTCGGCTAGACCTCATACCTGAAGAACCCGGCGTCTACCTGATGAAGGATGAAGCTGGGCAGGTTATTTATGTGGGGAAGGCCATAAACCTCCCCCGCCGTCTGCGTTCTTATTTTACCGAGAATCCCCAGGGCAATGCCAAAGTCCTGGCCATGATTTCTCACATCCGGGATTTTGATTATGTGCTTTGCGCCAATGAGCTGGAAGCCCTGATCCTGGAAAATAACCTCATCAAGCACTATGAACCTCGCTACAATATCCTGCTGCGAGATGATAAAGAGTACCCCTATATTCGGGTTACCCTGAATGAAGCTTATCCCCGGGTAGTTAAATCTTTCCATATCTTGGACGACTACAAAGAGGGCGTGCGCTACTTTGGACCCTACCAAAGTGGAGACCTCTACCGGGCTTTGCAAGCTATTTATGAAATTTTCCCCCTCAAACGCTGCCGCCGGGTCTTGCCCCGAGATATTGGCAAGGAACGGCCCTGCCTGAATTATTATATTGGCAAGTGTATTGGTCCCTGCCTGGGCTCGGTGCCCCAAGAGGAATATCGGGCCGTGATTGACGAGTTGGTCCAATTTTTGGAGGGCAAATCCGTACCCTTCAGCCGCAAGTTGGAACAGGATATGCGGAAGGCCGCTGCCCGCCTGGACTTTGAGCAGGCCGCCCGTCTGCGCGACCGACTCCAAGCTCTGGAAAAACTGAATGAGCGGCAGACCATCGCCCTGCCTGAGCTGGAGAGCGACGCGGATGTCCTGGCTTTGGCCGAGAATGATTCAGAAAAGGCCGTACGCATCTTGAAGGTGAGGGAAGGCCGGATTATCTCTACCGGTTCCTATTTCTTCCCCGACCGGGGGGAGAGCCGGGCAGAACTTTACCAGGCCTTTATTTTGCAATACTACTCCCAGGGTCACCAGCTGCCCCAGGAAATTCTGCTTTCTGACCTGCCGGACGGTTTAGAGCAGGTGGAAGCCTGGCTGCGCAGCCAGGCCGGACGCAAGATTCGGGTCCACCGGCCCCAGCGCGGACTTAAGTTGCGCTGGCTGGAGATGGCAGAGCGGAACGCGGAAGAAAGTTTAGTCCGCCATGTCTTGGTGGGCGGGGGACAGGGCAACTTGGAACGCACCCTGGAAGACCTGGCTGATCGCCTGGGCTTGCAAGAATATCCCCACCGCATTGAAGCCTACGATATCGCCAACCTGAGCCAGGACGACAAGGCAGCTTCCATGATTGTCTTTATGGACGGCAAGCCCAAACGCTCGGCCTACCGGCACTTTAATATCAAGCGTGTGGAGGGCCAGGACGACTATGCCTCAATGCAGGAGGCCATTTCCCGCCGCTTGGCCCGCTTGACGGACGAAGATTTTGGCCAAAGGCCCCAGCTCATCCTCTTGGACGGCGGCGCGGGCCATGTGGCAGCCATCGACCCCTTAATTCAGGCCACGGCGCCCGAAATTGCCCTGGCCGGCATGGTTAAGGATGACCGGCACCGGTCACGAGGCCTGATCCGCCAGGACCAGACTGAAATCCTGCTCCGCCACGACCCCCAGCAAGAAGCCCGGATGAGCACGGAGGACCGCAATAAGGACCTCAGCTTGCTCCGCCTGATTACGGCGATTCAAAACGAGGCCCACCGCTTTGCCGGGCGCCAGCAGAAGAAGCTGGCCCGAAAGCGGAACCTGCGCTGGAGCCTGGAGGAGATCCCTGGTGTAGGGCCTGCCCGCCGCAAGGCCTTGCTCCAGGCCTTTAAAACGCTTAAGGGCGTGTCGCAAGCCAGTTTGGGCGAACTGGAGAGCGAGGCCAAGCTACCCAGTTCCGTGGCCCTGGCGGTCTACCAGCACTTTCACCCGGAAGAAGCCCTGGATTCAGCCGAACCTGCAGCTGACACCAGCCAGGCAGAGGACCAGGTGGATCTGGAACATAAGGGGAAAGAAACTTCAGACCTAACGGAAGATTTGCCCAGCCCGGAGCCCCTGCCGGCCGAACTTTCCGTAAGCCAGGAAGCCCGTATTTTTGCGATTGCTGACCTCCACCTCTCCCAGAGTGTGGACAAGCCCATGGATAAGTTTGGGCCAGTCTGGAAAGACCACACCCGGCGCTTGCAGGACCAGTGGCGGGAACTAGTAGCTGACCAGGACTATGTGCTCATCCCGGGAGATATTTCCTGGGCCATGCACCTGCCTGAGGCTGTTGCTGACCTCCAGCTTCTACAGGACTTGCCGGGGCAGAAAATCCTCCTGCGGGGCAACCATGACTATTGGTGGCAGAGCCTGAATAAAATTCGCGGCTATGCCCAGGACCAAGGCTGGTCCAGCCTGCATTTCCTGCAAAATACGGCCCTGCCCCTGGGAGACCGTTATATGATCGCGGGCAGCCGGCTCTGGCTCTGGCCAGACGACCAGCGCTTTACGGCCGCGGACGACAAGATTTTACAGAGAGAAGAGGCCAGGCTGCAGTTGTCTTTGCAGGCCGCAGGTCAGATTCCTGGGGACCGTCAGCTCATTGTCATGACCCACTTCCCACCCTTTGCCAAGAACCTCGCCCCTAGCCAGGTCACAAGCCTCATACGTGAAGCGGGCGCAGTAGCTTGTGTCTTCGGCCATATCCACCACGCTGGTTCTCCCTACTGCCTTAACCAGCAGCTGATAGATGGTGTCCCTTATAGCCTGGTGGCCGGTGATTACCTGGGCTTTAAGCCTAAGGAAATCCTAGCTCCCAGTTTAGAAAACTTGTAAAACTCACCCAGAGAAAAGAGGTAACAAGATGCCTTTAAGTATGACCGGCTTTGGCCGGGCCACCCTCAACCAAGATCAAATCAGCCTTAGCATGGAGCTCCGCTCGGTCAACTCCCGCTACTTTGACCTCACCCTGCGGTCACCCCGCTTGCTGTCTCCCTTAGAGGCTGCCTGGCGCCAGCAGATCCAGGAGGAAATTAGCCGGGGCAAGCTAGAGCTGCGGGTCAGTTACCAAGATACGTCGGGCGACAGCTTGACCATTACCAGCGATTTGGCCCGGGCCCGTGCCTACGCCCAGGCCTACCGCGAGATTGCCCAAGCTCTGGGTGAAGAATCGCCATCTAACCTCACTACGAGGATTGCCCAGTTGCCAGATGTGATTAGGCTGGAGGAAGCTGCTACCGATGAAGCAAGGCTGGCCCAATTGACTCAAACCTGCCTGGCGGCCTGCTTGGCAGACTTCCACACCATGCGGGCTGTGGAAGGGGACAACCTCGCTAGGGGACTCCTGCAGGGCCTAGACCGGATGGAAACTCTGCGTTTTGAGCTTTTAGACCGGGCAGACGGCGTCACCGCACGTTACCGGGAACGTCTCCTGGCTCGCGTAGAAGAACTCTTGGGCTTGGACCAGGAGGAATTCTACGATGGGCAAAGGGTAGCGGCAGAAATTGCCCTCTTTGCCGACAAGGCGGATGTCACGGAAGAGCTCACCCGGCTGGCCAGCCATTTCCAACAATTCCGAGAAATCTTAGCTGGTGAGGGGGCCTTAGGTAAAAAACTGGATTTTCTCATTCAAGAGATGAACCGCGAAAGCAACACGATCGCTTCCAAATCCCAAGATCTGGAGATGACCAAGTTAGCTGTGGAGCTCAAGTCCCAAATTGAGCAGCTGCGTGAACAGATCCAGAACCTGGAGTAGGGGAGAGGAAAGGAGCAGCCACAGTTATGAACGAAAACGCACAATCTTATCCTGGCAGTACCGAGGTCCCTGGCCCCGCTCCTAGCGAAGCAAGAAGGCCGGTGGCAGAATTTATCTCCACGGGTTATGGATCCTTTGTTTCCAGCGCCCGGCTGATGGCCATTGTGCTACCGGAGGCTGCCCCGATCCGCCGGCTTATCCAAGAAGCCCGAGACCGCGGAGCCCTGATTGATGCCACAGCCGGTCGGAAAACCCGGTCCGTCCTCATCATGGATTCTGACCAGGTGATATTGTCTGCCCTGCCCCCAGAAAAACTGCTGAGTGGAGAGGAATAAAGCCTGCCGCAGCCAAGCCAGGTTAACCCGCGCAGGGGACCGGATAGCCTCTGGTAAATCCCGACCGCTTGCCCTAAAATAAGCCCCGAAAGTGCCTGCCTAACAGATCAGAGGCGAAGAGGAGATGAATAAAATGACTCTTGAGAAAAAACCTTTGGTAGTTTGTATTTCTGGACCCTCCGGTGTGGGTAAAGGTACCGTCCTTAAAGAAGTCCTCAGCCAGGAAGACCGGGCCTGGGTCTCGGTTTCTGCTACTTCGCGCCCACCCCGCGGCCAAGAAGAAAATGGCGTAGACTACTACTTTGTCAGCCGGGAAGATTTCCAGCAGATGATCGCCGCTGACCAAATCTTAGAATATGATGAGTTTTGTGGTAATTACTACGGTACCCCAAGGGCCCAGATTGAAGCTCGCCTGGATGCCGGCTACAGTATCTTCTTGGACATTACGGTGAAGGGAGCCTTGGCCATAAAACAGGCCCTGCCTCAGGCCATTACCATCTTTCTTGCCCCTCCCAACCTGCAGGAACTGCGGTCCCGCCTCGAATTCCGCGACACGGAATCTCCGGAAAAAATTGCCAGCCGCCTATCCCAGGCCAGACAGGAAATCAGCCAAGCCCCTCAGTTTGACTATTTCCTGATTAATGAGAGCCTGGAGGAAACAAGTTCCGCGGTAGAGGATATTCTTTATGTGGAACGGTTGAAGTCCTTCCGCCGGGCAGTCGCTATTCAAGGTATCGTTGAAAAATTCTAAGAAAATTAGCCCGGAAGACCAGGCAAATTGCCTAAGCAAAACTGGCTTCTAGCCTGTCCTTTGTGCCAAAATCCTAGACCTCAGTTCGGAGGTCCCTTAACACTAGAACTATAATAGTAAGTGTCTTATAATTAATAGTCCTAAGGCATACAATACTTAAATATAAGTAAGTGATAGAAAAATGCCGTAAGGCAAATATTAGGAGGTCTCTATGCTAATTGATCCACCCGTTGAAGAACTTTTACCCCTGGTGGAAAACCGCTATATTCTCTCTCTCTTAACTGCTAAGCGGGCCAGGCAGTTGGTGGATGGCGGACAGCCTCTTTCTGAGCGCCGCTCCAACGTCCCCCTGACTCAAGCTTCAATGGAATTGGCTGAGAGCAAACTTAAATATGTGGTGGGTGACCACCCAGTTGTCGTACCCCTGCGTCCGGAAGTTGAAGCCGAACGCCTAGAGGCCCAACGTCAAGCCATGGCCAAGCAGCATGAAGCCTTGCAGGAAGAAGCCAAACTGGCGGAATCCGCCCAGCTTTCTCCCGCCGACCGCAAGGCCCAAGAGCGGGCTGAGACCGAAGCTCTGCAAGAGCAGAATGCCCGAGACTTCACCGCCCAGCTCCTGGAAATCATCGGCAAGCAGGATGAAGATATGGAGAGCGAGGACGACGAATAATGGCACAGTCTGACCTTACCATGGAAAAGCTGGTAGCCTTAGCCTCAAACCGCGGCTTTGTCTACCCCGGCTCGGAAATCTATGGCGGCCTCGCCAATAGCTGGGACTACGGCCCTTATGGCGTAGAACTGAAGAACAATATCAAGCAAGCCTGGTGGCAGAGCTTCGTGCGGGAAAATCCCCACAACGTAGGCCTGGATTCCGGCATACTCCTCAATCCAGAGGTGTGGGTAGCTTCCGGCCACGTCGCCGGCTTCTCCGACCCCCTGGTGGACTGTAAGTCCTGCCGGTCCCGCTACCGGGCGGACAAATTAATTGAGGACTTCTTTGAAGAAAAGGGAGAGCCTCGCCAAGTTGAGGGCCTGTCCAATGAGGAACTCTTAGAAATTATCCGGGATAACCACATCGCCTGCCCCCGCTGCGGAGCTGTTGATTATACGGATGTCCGCAAGTTCAACCTCATGTTCAAGACCTTCCAGGGTGTTACGGAAGATTCGCAAACCCAGCTCTACCTGCGGCCTGAGACCGCCCAGGGCATTTTTGTGAACTTCCGCAATGTCCAGCGCAGCTCCCGCCGTAAGATCCCCTTTGGTATTGCCCAAATTGGTAAATCTTTCCGCAATGAAATTACGCCGGGCAACTTCATTTTCCGCACCCGGGAATTTGAGCAGATGGAAATTGAATTCTTCTGCGAACCTGACACGGACCTGGAGTGGTTTGACTACTGGCGCGAGTACATCCATAACTGGCTGCTCAACCTGGGCTTGCCTGAAGACATGCTCCGCCTGAGAGACCACAGCCCGGAGGAATTATCCTTCTACTCCAAGGCGACAACAGACTTTGAGTTCCTCTTCCCCTTTGGCTGGGGCGAACTCTGGGGTCTGGCTGACCGCACGGACTACGACCTGGGTAAGCATATGGAGCACGCCAAGCAAGACCTGCGCTACTTTGACCCTCAAACGAATGAGAAGTACATTCCCTACGTGGTAGAGCCTTCCGTGGGTGTTGAGCGTCTCTTCTTGGCCTTCCTCTGCGGCGCTTACGAAGAGGAAGAACTTGAAGGCGGCGATGTGCGCACTGTCCTGCGTCTGCATAAAGACCTGGCTCCGGTCAAGATAGCCGTCCTGCCCCTATCCGCCAAGCTGGCCAAAGAGGCTGAGGAAGTTGCTCAGATCCTCCGTCCCCACTTCGCGGTGGAATACGATGACCGCCAGTCCATCGGTAAGCGTTACCGGCGTCAAGATGAAATTGGCACGCCATACTGTGTGACCTTTGACTTTGACAGCTTGGAAGATAAGGCCGTGACCGTGCGCGATCGCGACACGATGGAGCAGGTGCGTCTGCCAATTTCTGAGCTCTTGCCTTACATGCAGGAAAAATTTAAGTAAGCATAAAAGGACAGCCTCTAGACTGTCCTTTTATATAGACAAACAGCAAAAGCACAAACAGCAAAAAACAGAAAAAAACGGGGGGCTAGACTCTCGAAAATAGGAGGAAGAATGAAAAAATTTGTTTATATGTTTGCCGAAGGTAACGCTTCAATGCGTGAACTGCTCGGTGGTAAAGGCGCTAACCTGGCCGAAATGACTGGCTTAGGCTTACCTGTGCCTAATGGGTTCACAGTTTCTACAGAAGCCTGCCTGGCCTACTACGAACATGGTGAAAAAATTTCTGACGAAATTCAAGCAGAAATTTTTGACTATCTCCATAAGCTCGAAGCACAGACCGGTAAAACCCTGGGCGATAAAGAAAATCCTCTCTTGGTTTCCGTCCGTTCTGGCGCCCGTGCCTCCATGCCCGGCATGATGGACACTGTCCTCAACCTGGGTCTTAACGACGAAGTAGTAGAAGGCTTAGCCACTCTGACCAATAACCGCCGCTTTGCTTTCGACGCCTACCGCCGCTTTATCATGATGTTCTCTGACGTCGTCATGGAAGTCCACAAAGACGAATTTGAAGCCTTAATGGACGAAGCTAAAAAAGCCAAGGGCGTTACCGAAGATACCGAGCTGGACGCTAACGACCTGGAAAAAGTAGCCCAAGCCTCCCTGGCCCGCTACAAAGAGATCAAGGGAGAAGACTTCCCTCAAGATCCCAAGACCCAGTTAATTGAAGCTGTAGAAGCTGTTTTCCGTTCTTGGAACAACCCCCGTGCTATCTACTACCGTCAAATGCACAATATCCCTGCTTCTTGGGGTACTGCTGTTAACGTTCAAGAGATGGTCTTCGGCAACATGGGCGATGACTCCGGTTCCGGCGTAGCCTTCTCCCGCAACCCTGCCACCGGTGAAAATGAGGTCTACGGCGAATTCCTGATCAATGCTCAGGGCGAAGACGTAGTTGCCGGCGTACGCACTCCTATCAACCTGGAAGAAATGAAGACCTGGAACGTAGACATCTACAACCAGTTCTCTGACATTGCTAAGCGCCTGGAAAAACACTATGGCGACATGCAAGACTTGGAATTCACCATTGAGCGCTCCAAACTCTTCATCCTGCAAACCCGTAACGGCAAGCGTACCGCTCAGGCCGCAATGAGAGTTGCAGTAGAAATGGTTGAAGAAGGCATAGTCACCAAGGAACGCGCCCTCCAGCAGATTGATCCTCAGAGCCTGGATGCCCTCCTCCACCCCATGTTTGATGAAGCTGCCCTCAAGAAGGCTGAGCCCATCGCCAAGGGCCTGCCTGCTTCTCCTGGTGCCGCTTCCGGACAAATTGTTTTCAGCGCAGAAGAAGCCCGCGTCGCCAAAGAAGCTGGTAAGAAGGTAATCCTGGTTCGTCTGGAAACCTCCGCTGAAGATATCGAAGGCATGAACCTTTCTGAAGGTATCCTCACCGCTCGTGGCGGCATGACCTCCCACGCTGCTGTAGTAGCCCGTGGTATGGGTAAGTGCTGTGTCTCTGGCTGTGCCGACCTCACCATCGACGAAGCTGCCGGTAAGGCCTATCTCAAAGACTTAGCCTTTAACAAGGGTGACGTGATCTCCATCGACGGTACCACTGGCCAAGTTTACGCTGGTGAAATCCCCTCCGTGGAAGCCCACATCTCCGGTTACTTCTCCCAAGTTCTCAACTGGGCTAACGAAACCCGTCAGATGAACGTTCGCGCCAACGCTGATACACCCAAGGACGCCGCTAAGGCTCTGGAACTGGGTGCTGGCGGTATCGGCCTCGTTCGTACCGAGCACATGTTCTTCGAAAAAGACCGTATCTTTGAATTCCGTCAAATGATTCTGGCCAAGAACGAAGAAGAGAGAAGAGCTGCTCTGGCTAAGATCCTGCCCATCCAAAGAGGCGACTTCGAAGGTATCTTCCGCGCCATGAAGGGCCTGCCTGTTACCATCCGTCTCCTGGATCCCCCTCTGCACGAATTCCTGCCTCACGAAGAACCTGAGATGAAGGAACTCGCCGATGCCATGGGCCTCAGCCTGGACGACATCAAGCGTGTTGTAAACGGCCTGGCCGAAGCCAACCCCATGCTGGGTATGCGTGGCTGCCGTCTGGCCATCGTCTTCCCCGAAATCGCTGAGATGCAGGTAGAAGCTATTATCTCCGCTGCCCTCAACGTACAAAAAGAAGGCATCAAGGTCTACCCCGAAATCATGGTACCCCTGGTATCTGTCGATAAGGAACTGGAATTCCTGCGCAAGATCATTACCGAAAAGGCTGACCAGCTGATCAAAGAATCTGGCCAAGAACTCCACTATCTGGTAGGCACCATGATCGAGATTCCTCGCGCTGCCCTGACCTCTGACGAGATCGCCCAGCACGCAGACTTCTTCTCCTACGGCACCAACGACCTGACCCAGATGGGCTATGGTCTCTCCCGCGATGACGCCGGCCGCGTACTTGATACCTACTACAAGAAGGGCATCTTCGAGAACGATCCTACCGCTATCCTGGACCAAAAGGGCGTAGGCCGTCTGGTCAAGATCAGCTCTCAGGAAGCCAGAGAAGTCAAACCCAATATCCATCTGGGTATCTGCGGTGAACACGGTGGCGAACCTTCATCCATCCATCTCTGCCACGACCTGAACTTCGACTACGTATCCTGCTCACCCTACCGCGTGCCTATCGCCATCCTGGCCGCCGCCCAAGCTCAAATTGAGAAGCCAAGAGACTACGTCTCCGTCGACTTCCGTGAGCACGGCCGCCACAGAATCGAAGGCTAAGCTGTATAAGCAGGGGCCTTAGCTGCATTGCATCTATGCATCATCAACTGCAGCCGCCGCAGGCTAAGCGTCAGCTAAACCTCTAAGCACTGCAGGTAACCATGCATTAGCAGTCTAGTTCTACCATTGTTGCCTAGGCTTGCACTACACTAGTGGCTTGGCTTGCATAAGCCTTAGCCCACACAAGCCCAAAGACGAAAGTAACCCAATGCAAAGGGGCTGCCTTGAACACGAGGCAGCCCCTTTTATACGTGCGCGGAAAACCCAAATATGCCATCCTCCAACTATTCTAAGATTAAATATTAGATTCAATCGCAAGCCTACAACACGCATGATCATGCGCAATTAACGCACTTATGCTGGACTTAGTTTTTGAGGCTTGTTTAACCTAAGGCCGAGGCCCCTGAGCAGTCAATGGCGCCGCGGCGCAGCTATGCGGTCTCAGACCATTGACTGCTCAGGGAGTTCTCGGCCTATAAAGTTGGCAAGCCTCAAAAACCTATGGGTGTTTCCACAATCTGAGAAGGCTTACACAACCGGGCTCTCAAAAAAGGGTGTGCAAAACCCAGTTTGCGCAAATCTGCCAACCAAAATCTGGCGCCCAGGGGCCTTCGCAGCCTCAAAAAAGGTGTGCAAAACCCAGTTTGAGCTAGATTGACTATAAATAACTGGGCTAGCAGTGAGGTAGTTCTTGAGCTAAGCGCACCCAATCCATTTGCTAGCCTAGTCCCTAAGCGAGCCTAATCATTAGCTAACCTAGCCCACCCTTTTTAGCTTCCAGTCGCCGCGGCGGAAGTAGTAGATTACCACGGATAAGTCGGCCAGCTCGGCGATTACGAAGGATATCCAGAGGGAGTTGAGGGGGACTTGCAGGAGCTTGACTAGGACATACATGAGGGGGAGTTGGACCAGCCAGCGGGAGATGATGGTGGAGATGAGGACGGGGCGGTTGAAGCCGGATCCGGAGAAGACGATCCGCATGCCGGAGCCGAAGGCGGCGATTATCATGGAGCCGGCCAGCCAGCGGAGCATGGGGCTGCCTGCGGTTAAGACTTCGGGATCTTTGTTAAAGAAGCCCAGGAAAGTGGCGGGGAAGATCATGGCGAGGCCGGCGATGGTGCCAATGATGCTTACAATGATGGTAGTTGCAACTCTAGCTAAGTAGGAGGCCTCTTCCACGTGCTCGCGGCCCAAGGCATGACCCACCATGGTGGATCCGGCAAAGGAGAAGCCGGCCATGGAGGAGAAGGAGAATTGTACCAGCTTGTTGCCTAGGCCAAAGATGGTCACGGCTAGGGTGCCGTAAGAGGTGATAAAGCCCATGAGCAGGGTGTTGAAGGCTTGACGGATGAGGAGCTGGCCACCGGCAGGCAGACCGATGGACAGGAGCTGAAGGTCAATTTCCTTATCCAGACGCAAGAGCCCCCGCATGCTGATGGTCACATCCCGACGGCCGGTTACAAGGATGAAGAAGCCTAGGCCGAAGGAGATACAGATGGAAATTACCGTGGCTAGGCCCGCTCCGTAAACACCCAAGCCATAACCTTGCAGTTTTAGGCTGCCGATGGTAAGGGTTTCAAACATGAGCAGGGGGTCTAGGATCATGTTGATGACCGTGGCAATCAGCATGATCTTCATGGGCGTTTTAGAGTCGCCGGTGCAGCGAAAGATGGTGTTGACCGAATAGGAGGAAAAGGCTACAGGCAGGGCAAAGATGCGGATAATTCCGTAATCTTTAGCGGCCTGGATGACCAGGGGGTCGGAAGAAAACCAGTTGAGAATAGGGTCCAGGGTCAGGTAAATCAGGGTTCCCGTAATGATGGCCAGGACGATTTTAAAAGAAATGGTCTGCTCAGAAATGGTCTGGGTTCTTTCTTCCGTGCCGCGGCCGTAGGACTGGGAAATCATGGAGACGGAAGAAGCGCCGGCTACCTCATTCAGCACCCCGAATAGGGCATAAATTACGGAGAAGAGGGTAACCCCCGCGATAGCTTCCTTGGAAATTTTACCTACCCACATCATGTCGATGATGTCGTAAAAGCCCTGAAGGGTAAAAGCGATAATACTCGGGTAGGCCAGCTCCCAAAATTGCCGTTTAAAAATGCTCTTTTCCTCAGTATCCAACACAATCTCGTTCATTTACCAGTTCTTACTCCCTAATATATTTGGCCAAGCAAAATTTTAAAGGGACTGAAAGTATCAGTCCCACTAACACACCGGTTAAGTTTAAGAGTATATCATCTATATCCCAAACGCCAACCGCTAAAACTAATTGAGTCAATTCTATGCTTAGGGTAAGTAAAAGACCAGTCAGCAGACTGCGCAGGTAAGCAAGGTTACCGGCGAGGGACAGGGGCATCAAGAGGCCGAGGGGAACAAAGGCCACAATATTGCCCCAGAGATTTAAGATGCTGGCATGGTGGAAGGGGTCATTTTTCAGGCTCTGCCAATAGCGGGAAATGGAGTGGAAAAGGACAAGGTTGAGGGGAGGGGTGTCCTGCAAGGGCAAGGGCTTAAGCTGGAAATCCGCGAGGGGATGGACCACCGGTATCCATTTAAAGGTGAAGGTAAAATAGAGTACAAGTAAATAAAGCCCCACGAGCAGCTTTAGTAGCAGACGCCATGGCCGAAATTTGTCCGGGTTTTGCGGAGCCCGGACTTTAGGGAGTTTTTGCCCAGAACGGGGAGAGGCGCTGGTCCTCCTGTTACTTGCCATAAAGCCCATTATAGCAAAGCCTGGTCACTTAGGCTTAGGGCGGACGATTTGGTCGCGAACTTATGGTTGGCGATTTTGGTTATAATGAGCGAGGTGCAAGCTGAAGTGAACTAGAAGCGTCCACTTCACAAAAGCGCAAAGGCAATAATTAAAATCTTTACGATAACGAAGGCGGTTTAAGCCCATGGATCTCTGGGAAATTCTCAAACTCATTCTCTACGGCATAGTGGAAGGCATTACAGAATGGTTGCCCGTATCTTCCACCGGCCACCTTATCCTGCTGGAAAACCTCCTGCCCCTGCAGCTGTCTCCAGATTTTTTGGCCCTTTTCCGTATCGTCATCCAGCTGGCGGCGATCCTCGCGGTGGTCATCTACTTCTGGCCCCAGCTCTGGCCGCTTAAGCGTCAGGCCAGTCTGGCAGGACCAGGCTCCTATGGCCATAGGAGCCTGGAAAACCGCTATAACTCCCAGCGTCCAACCAATACAAGGCCGCCCCGTGTAGCTAAGCAGGGATCCCATTTAGCTTGGGATTTAGATATCCTCTCACTGTGGGGGAAAATCCTCCTGGCCTGTGTGCCGGCTGGCATTGTGGGCGTATTCTTAGACGAATTCTTTGAAAAGTATTTCTACAACCCCTTGTCAGTGGCCCTGGCCTTGATTATTGTGGCCCTGGCCTTCTTGCTGGTCGAAAGATGGCAGGAGGGCAAAAATCCCACAATCACCAACCATAGGCAAATTACCTGGCAGATTGCGCTTTGGATCGGCTGTTTCCAAATGTTGGCTGGGGTGTTCCCCGGAGTCTCCCGGTCGGGCGCCTGCATTATCGGAGGCCTGGTCTTGGGGCTTAGCCGGCCGGCGGCCTCGGAGTTTTCCTTTTATTTGGCTATCCCGGTCATGGCAGGAGCTTCCCTGCTCAAACTCCTGCGCCTGTCCGTGTCTGCCAGCAGCATGGAACTTTTAGCCTTGCTCCTAGCCTGTCTGGTAGCTTTTGCCACCTCACTGCTCACGATTAAATATTTCTTAGCCTACGTCCGCAGCCACTCCTTCCGGGGCTTCGCCTATTACCGCATTGCCCTGGGCCTGGTGATCTTGCTCTTTATGGCCCTAAGCTAAATAGATAAACTAAGGAGGCAAACATGAAAGTTTACGCACACCGCGGCTTCTCCGGCCAATATCCAGAAAATACCATGCTGGCTTTTCAAAAAGCCGCAGAACTTGGCTGCTATGGCATTGAGCTGGATGTCCACTTGACCAAGGACGACAAGCTGGTGGTCATCCACGACGAAAAAGTAAACCGCACTACGGATGGACGGGGCTGGATCAAGGACCTAACCTGGAGCCAGCTGCAAAAACTCAATGCGGGTGTGGCCTTTAAGCTGGAGGCCAAAATTCCCAGCCTGGAGGAGTACCTGGACTGGGTCAAGGACACTGACTTGATTACCAATATTGAAATCAAGACCGACCGCTACTATTACCAGGATATTGAAGAGAAGACCTTGGCTTTGGTGAGGGAATCTGGTTTATCTGACCGGGTCCTTTTCTCTTCCTTCAACCATTCCTCCCTGCATGTCTTGCGCGAGCTGGCCCCAGATATTCCCTGCGGAGCCTTGCTGAGTTTCCAGTCGGTAGGCAATGTTGGCTATTACTGCCACAAGTTTGACCTGGCCTACTACCATCCGGACTTCCGCATCCTGGATGAGGTGCAAATGGCCTCCTGCCAGGAGTATGGGGTCAAGGTCAATTGCTGGACCGTTAATGAACCGGAAGACCTGGCCCGCTGCCAGAGTCTGGGCGTGGAAGGCGTGATCACGAATTTCCCCGACCGGGCCTTTGCCCTGGCTTAGGCGATTTAGCCCAGGGTACGCATACGGCATGCATAAGCAAACCCGTATATTAGTACATAGACCAAGCAGGTAAGAGTATAGATAAGTAAAAGCAAAGAGGAGAAAGGTATGGCAAAAACTGCGTTTTTTATAGATTTAGAGGGCTGGCCCTGCCTCGTGGCAGGTGGCTGCCCGGAGGCTTTGGACAGGACCAGGATCTTGCTGGACCAGGGAGCCTGGGTGGCGGTCTGGGCCCAAGATTTTGCGGAGGGTTTCTCCGATCTAGCTAACCGCAGCAACCGGCTGTCCATTGTGAGAGCCAACCTCACCCCGGAAATGCTGGAGCACCTGCTAAAGAGCCACCAACCTCCCCGCCTGGTAGTCTTGGCCACAGGCAGCGGGCAGCGGGACCATGATCTCTACATGGTTTGTGAGGCTTTGCAGGTACTCGCTTCACGAGTTGGCCGGAACAGCCGCTTAAACTTTGGTCATACCATCGACCGTGAGGCGCTAACTTTCGGGATTTCTTCGGAAACAGCTCCCGAGCTGGCCGACCTCGTGACCCATCGCCTGGAAAGAGAGCTAGGCCCCGACTGGAGTGAGGCTTCCAGCGGCTATGCCGCGGTCCGCCAATCGGAAGCCATGCAAAAACTACATCCTGAGCTGCGGGCTCCCCAGCTGCATGAGCTGGCCGCCGCTATTTTAGATAGTGACGGTAACTTTAAGGCAGCTAAACTGCGGGCCGAACGCAAGTTGGGGAAGGAGTTTTAGTCATGCCTAAGCTTGATCCTAAAACCAATTTTGCCGCATGTTACGAGGAGAGCCGCAGCCGCTGCGCCCAGTTAGTCCAGGAGGAAAAACTCGCTGCTTACCTGGCAGAGATTACGAGTGGAGATCCTGCCTACCTGGCGGGTATGTTCCGGGCTTGGGACCAGCTGTGCAAACCTCTGCATTCCCTGGGTGTTTTAGAGGACTACTGGGCAGAACTCGCCGCCCTGCAAAGGCAAAAGCGGCCAGCCTTGCGTCCCGTGGGTATTTTTTGCATGGTGGCGGACAACGGACTGGTTGCAGAGGGGGTTAGCCAATGCGGCCAGGAGGTCACCAGCCAGGTCCTAGTCAATATGACGGAAGGTAAGTCCACGGTAGCGATCTTGGCTCAAGAGTTGGGCTTGGATCTTTACCCCGTAAACCTGGGTGCGGCAGATTATTGCGCAAGCGGCAGCACCCACGTGGGCGTGATAGAAGCTGTGGTGAGGCCCCAAGGGACCCGCAACTTGCTGGAAGAGCCAGCTATGACCCGGGCAGAGTGCCTGCAAGCCCTGGTAACGGGCATCACCCTGGCCGAAGCTGCCCAGGAGGCTGGCTATAAAATCCTAGTTGGAGGGGAGATGGGGATTGGCAACACCTCCACTTCTACTCTTATCTCTTCGCTGCTCTTACAACTAGATATCCCTGAGGTCTGCGGCCACGGAGCCGGCTTGTCTGATCAAGGCCTGGACCATAAAAAACAGGTCCTGCAGAAGGCTTACGACAAGTACGCAGACCAACTAGAGGGTGAGGATATTACAAGCTACCTTGCCGCGGTAGGCGGCCTGGACATCGCGGCCCTGGCCGGTCTGTACCTGGGTGCGGCCCACGCCCATCTGCCTGTCATTTTGGATGGACTGATCTCCTACGCCGCTGCCCTAGTGGCTTCGCGCTACGCTCCGGAGGCGGCAGCCTACTTCCTGCCCAGCCATAAACCGCGGGAAAAATGTTCGGGCTTCATTGCCCAAGACCTGGGACTCCAGCCCACCCTAGAACTAGACCTGGCTTTAGGCGAAGGCGCAGGAGCCCTCTTCCTCTTGCCCCTTTTAGAGATGACACAAGAGGTGTTCACTCAGATGCCCAGTTTTGAACAAGGCCAGGTCGAGGCTTATGAGGACTATGCAAGTCAGGATTCCCACCAGGCTTAAGGCTTCCGTACTGGCAACTGAGGCGCGCGACTTAAGCCTGCAGCCAGGCCAGCTGGTCCTTGCTGTAGGAGGAAGTAAGTCCGGCAAGTCCAAGTGCTTGGAAATTTGGGCTCAAGCGATGGCGCGCGCCTGGCAGGTTCCCCTCTTGTACCTAGCCACCTTAGAGGTGGGGGAGGATCCGGAAAACCAGGCGCGGGTAGACAGACACAGGGCCCAGCGGGCGGGCAAGGGTTTTGAGACCCTGGAGGCCAGCTGCAATCTCCCCCTACACTTGCGGGACTATTTCTTGAAGCTGAAGGGGCAGTCCTCAAATGGTGAGTCCCTGCGACCTGTCTCCCCCCACTCCCAGTCCGTCCTGCTCCTGGAGTGCCTGGGCACTTTGACTGCCAACGAAATATTCAGCCCTCACAATCAAGACCGGCAAACTGCCTGGGGCTTGCCCGCAAACTATGACCAAGCGCCGGCGCCAGATCTGGCAGGCCAGATTGCCCAAGACCTGTTGGAGGACTTGGCCTGGCTTAAAAACCAGACCAGCTTGCTCCTCATCGCCTCAAACGATGTTTTCAGCAACTGCCCAGCCCCCGATCCCTGGTCCCAGCTTTGGCTGGATACCCTGGACCTGGTCCATCAAGGTCTGGCTGCAGACCCTGCCTGCTGGCTGGTGGAAGTGGCGGCCGGTATTCCCTTGGCTTGGTCGGGCCCTGGCCTGTCTGAAGGGGGCAAGTAGCGGGAGAGCAGCCCTGACTTTCTCTGACCGCCCGTAAAGTATAGAATCAAAGAGTAGGGAGCCGACTTGTACAGGCGAAAATTAGCCGCTTGCCATGTACTGGTTTCCTTTGGCTAGATACGACCAAGCTGGCCCCAAGTCAGCTTGTGCCCCTTAGGAGGTTTATCTCATGAACGCAGAAGTAAAAGCTTTTCTCAAAACTCAAGTAGAACAACTCGTGGCCGCAGATTCCTGTTCCGCAGAAGCCAAGGCTGCCGGCCAGGCCTGGCTTGCAGCCCTGGACACCCCTCAGGAAGCAGAACAAACCCACAAACTGATGGCGGAAATGCAGGCCGATATCATGCCCCTGGATCAGCTGATCGCGTTTGCCCAGTCGAGCGAAGGGCAGAAAGTCTTTGGCCCAGAATTGGCCCAGCAGATTTTGACCCATGCGCAGAAACGCCAGTCCCAAGGCGAAAAATACTGCGATTGCCCAGCCTGTGCGGCTGCTGCAGCTATCCTTTCGAAGCAGGGCCAAACCGACGACTAAAGCATGGCAAAAGTCTCAACCCCGCCTAAGATCTGGTCCCAAATCTGGAGCGGCATCCTTACGGCCTTTTCGACCTTCTCCCTCTTTCCGGTGAAGGCCCCCGCCTATCATCCGGAAAATCTCCGCTTCACTCTGGCCGCCTTCCCACTGGTGGGGGCGGCGATCGGGCTTTGCCAGGGCCTAGTTTTACTTTTGGCCCGGGCTGTTGGCCTCTCGGGTCTGGTATTTGGGCTCCTGATTTATAGTCTTGAAGCCTATCTCACGGGCTTTATCCACTTAGATGGCCTGGCGGATGCCTCGGATGCTATCTTCTCCCGGCGCGACCGTGACCGCATGCTGGAGATCATGCATGACCCCTTGACCGGGCCCATGGCGGTTATTGCTCTGGTCATTCACAGTCTCTGGCAGATTATCTTGTGGTCGGACCTCTATAGGCTGGTGCCCCAGAATACCTCTCAGGCCCGACTATTTATGACCCTGCTGGTTTTGCCGGCCTTCCTGCGCGCCTTATCGGGGGGCTTAACCCAGGTCATGCCCAAGGCTCAGAAGACCGGCATGTCACGGACTATGGCCCCTGAACCTGACCCCTTGGCCAACCGTCTGCTAGTGGTCCATGGCCTAATTTGGGCCTTGGTCCTTTCCCTCGCCTTAGGTTGGCGGGGACTCGTCTTGACCCTGTTGTTAGCACTCGCTTGGCAGGCTGCCCGGACCTACTACCAGCGGACTTTTGGCGGCATTTCCGGTGACCTGGCCGGCCAAGCCCTCTGCTTGTTTTCTGACTTCAGCCTGCTGCTTTTGAGTCTGCTTTTACGTCTTTAGAAGGAGAGACCTGCCCATGATCCTCATATTTGGCGGTGCCGCCCAAGGCAAGACCCACTTCGCCCAACAGCTGCGTGACTCTTACCGGTCCGAGGGCTTAGACCTGCCCATCTATGACCTCCGCCAGATTCTGCCAGACCTCTCTAAGTTGTCCCGGCAGGACCTGGATAATCGCCTGGACTATCTCCAGGCGGAGCTCCAAGGCCAGTACATCTGCATCATGGAAGATGTAGGTTGCGGCCTCGTCCCCTTAGATGCCCAAGAGAGGAGTCTGCGTGAGTTCAATGGTGCCCTGCTGCAGAATTTAGCCAGCCGGGCCACGCAAGTCTACCGGGTCTTTGTCGGCCTGGGCCTCTGTCTGAAAAATGAGGAACTAGATTAATGCCGCTTGCTTGGGAACTCAACAATCTGGCCCAGACCAGTTTTTACCTCACCGCTCTCCTGGCCTTGGTTCTGGACCTGATCCTCGCTGACCCGTCCTCCAGCCTGCACCCTGTGGTCCTGGTAGGGAAGCTGAT
The DNA here is from genome assembly GCA_964398655.1 of uncultured Oscillospiraceae bacterium. GTDB lineage: Bacteria > Bacillota > Clostridia > Saccharofermentanales > DTU023 > SFFI01. Next base: position 47,639 of record CAYNNG010000001.1, on the reverse strand, counting down.
CAGCTTTTTTGATCGCCAGCTCAACCGCCCCCTCTTGACCCCCGCTCAGCGCCTCAGCCGGGGAGTCCTCTTGGCTATCTTCTTGCCCGTTGGTCTCACCCTGGCCCTGCAAGCCGTCCTCCGTTTGCTCTTCAGCCTTAACCCTTATTTGTATTTGCTCTTTCGTCTGATTTTGGTCTGGCAGCTCCTGGCCCTTAAAGGTCTGGCCCAGGAAGCAGGGATGGTAGCGGCGGCTCTTCGTACCCAAGGCCTGCCTGCCGCCCGTCTGCGCCTGGCCCGGATTGTAGGCCGAGACACCGCCGAACTCTCTGATACTGAGGTGATTAAGGCAGCCGTGGAGACGGTGGCCGAAAACTTTGCTGATGGGATGGTGGCCCCTTTATTCTTTTTCGCGCTCTTTGACCTGCCGGGTATGTTTTTTTACAAGGTGATTAACACCATGGACTCTATGCTGGGCTACCACAACGCCCGCTATGAAGACTTTGGCAAGGCGGCAGCCCGCCTGGATGACGTGGTAAATTTCCTGCCCGCCCGTCTGGCCGCTCTTTGTTTACTCTTGGCCTCGCCCTTGGCTGGTCTGAACTTTCACGAGGGCTGGCGGATCTTCCGCCGGGACCGGCATAACCACCTGTCACCCAACTCCGCCCAAACCGAAGCTGTGGCGGCCGGCGCCCTGGGCATCCAGCTGGGTGGTACCCATAGCTATGGAGGCGTAGAAATTGTGAAGCCCAGCATTGGCGACGCCAAGCGGACTCCGGAAATCCGCGACATAGACAAGACTATCCACCTGTTTTATCTAGGAGCAGGTATCGCTTTTTTTGTGATTTTGGCTGCGCGCTACCTTATCTTAGGCATCTAAGCTCAGCTCTTATTTCGTTTCCTAAAGCAGGGTGAACAGCCAACTGTTTCTTGCAAACTTGTCCAAAATTTTGTCCGCACCCCCCTAATAGGTTTATTCTTGCGACCGCTTAAATTCCAAGAACATCGCCGACAGGGGAGGCAGGTCCAAAATCAGCTTGGGCTTTGCCTTTTGTACGTCAACTTGGGGCAGGGGAGCCACATCTCCTACCAGGCCTGCCACGAGGTCCTGGTCGGGATTTTCTGTGCCCAGGAGCTGGCTGTAGGATTTGTAGAGTTTCCGGCGCTGTTTGAGGAAGGTAGTCCGCTGCTGAGCAGCCTTTTTATGGAGGTCCTTGAGGAGGACCAGTTCATCCTGCTGCCGCCGGTCAAGGTCTTTACTATCCAGGGGAGAGGTCTGATATACCTTGCCCTCGGTCTCGGGGCCTAAATAAGCCGATCCGCCCCATTGGCTGTCGTCGGAATTGAGCAGAAGGGTATAGGTGCCACAGTTTTCCACCTCTAGCTCATAGCCATCCAATACGGCAGGGGTCATATTTAGGACCACGAGTATTTCTTGGTCCTTATAAATACGGCTGACGGCGAACACGGAGTTCTCCCTGTCATCTACCTGAACCCAGCGGAAACCATGCCAAGATTGGTCGTCCATGTAGAGGGCGGGGTGGCTGAGGTAGAGCCGGTGCAGGGCCCGGTTGAAATCTTGAATCTGCCTGTGGTGATTGTGCTCCAGCATGAACCACTGGAGCTCCTCATACTCCCTCCATTCCACGAATTGACCAAAGTCGTTGCCCATAAAATTGAGCTTGCCGCCGGGGTGGGTAAACTGCCAGGCGTAGCAGGTCTTAAGGCTGGCACACTGACGCCAGATATCTCCAGGCATCCTGCCAATAATGGACTTTTTGCCATGCACCACTTCATCGTGGGAATAGGGCAGGATATAGTGCTCGGAGAAGGCATAGGTCATAGAGAAAGACATCTTGTTGTGGTGGTATTTGCGGGCGTAATAATCTACCGACATGTAGTTTAAGGTGTCATGCATCCAGCCCATATTCCATTTATGAGTAAAACCTAGGCCGCCTTCTTCTACAGGCTTAGTAATATGAGGATAGGCGGTAGATTCTTCGGCGATTAAGAGGGCCTGGGGGAAGTTCTTGGCCAGGACCTCGTTGCAGGTCCGCAGGAAATAGAGGGCCTCCAGGTTATCATTGCCGCCAAAGCGGTTTTTTACATACTCGGTGCGGCCATAGTCCAGGTAAATCATGGAAGACACGGCATCTACCCGGAGCCCATCCAAGTGATACTCGGCCAGCCAATAATAAGCGGACGATAAGAGGAAGGATTGCACCTCAGCCTTGGAATAGTCAAAAACCATGGTTCCCCAGGCCTGCTGTTCGCCCAGGCGGGGGTCCGCATACTCATAACAGGGTGAGCCGTCAAAGTGGTAGAGGCCAAAAGCGTCCTTGGGATAGTGGGCGGGTACCCAGTCCAAAATTACTCGAATCCCAGCCTCATGCAGGGTATTGACCATGGCTTTGAAATCGTCAGGTGTGCCGAAGCGGGAGGTCGGGGCGAAATAACCTGTTACCTGGTAGCCCCAGGAAGCGTCCAGAGGGTGCTCCATGATGGGCAGGAGCTCCACCGCGTTATAAGCCATATCCTGACAATAGGCAGCCAGCTCTCGGCCTAAGTCGCGGTAGTTATAAAAATTACCATCAGGATAGGTCCGCCAAGATCCGCAATGCACCTCGTAAATATTGAGAGGCTGAGGCTCGCGGGCCAAGGGGCGGGATTTCATAAATTCCGCATCGGTCCAGGCAAAATCTGGGGCTTCATAAATAATGGAAGCCTTGGCCGGCCTGGTCTCCTGGTGGACTGCAAAAGGGTCTGCCTTGTAGACCAGTGAGCCATCTTTGCCCTTGACCAGGTACTGGTAGCGGTCCCAGGCCTTGACATCTGCCCGAAAAGCCTGCCAGATTCCGGTAGCCGGATCCTTCTCCATGAAGTGCTGGTTCTCATCCCAATTGTTAAAGGAACCGCACAAGGCGATACTTTGGGCCTGGGGAGCCCAAACCCGGAAAATATAGCCCTCTTGATCGCCCAGCTTATAGGGGTGGGCGCCCAGGTATTTATAGGCTTGGTAGTTCTTTCCAGTATTAAAAAGATAAGCTTCGTTCATGGCGTATCCTCACTTCTCTAGCAAGCAGGGGTTTGTTTTATATTTATGCTCCTAAGTATAACTTAATTTACAGGGTCTGGGCATGGGCAGGAAGGGCCAGAAAACAAATTATGACACCTGAATCTGCCTTTGATGATATGATAAATATTACTTGAAAAGCCTATAACAGGTCCCTACCTGCTTATCCACCCGCTGGCACTTTTGCCGGTAAAAGCGAATTTTTTCTTCGCAGATTAGGAAGGAAGCCTCCCATGAGTGAAATCGGATCCATACTTCAAACCCTTTACGATCTCACCGACGAACGGGCCAAACAGCCGGTGACCGGATCTTATACTAATTACCTTTTAGATAAAGGCGAAGACCGTATCCTGGCCAAGACGCAGGAACAATGCAACTCCATGATTTTAGCCTGCAAAAATGCGGACCAGCAGCAGATTGCGGAAGAAGGAGCCGACCTCCTCTACCATATGACCGTGCTCCTGTACCAGCATGGCTTGACTTGGGATAGCATCGCCGCAGTCCTGGAAGACCGGCGTGAACACGGCGCTTAGGCCTTGGTGCTTGACAGGCCAAGGCATTGTGCTATAATTTCCTCTGCTTGTTTTCCCGCAAGTTCTTTTTATTGTGGGACAAATAACTAGATCCAACGTAAGAAAAAGCTTGTTTTCTCAGATATAAAGGGAGGTAAGGACATGGCTAAACCAGGAGCACGCGACAGAATCGCTCTCGTATGCAGCGAATGCAAACAGCGTAACTACAACACGAAAAAGAACAAGATGAACACTACGGAAAAACTCGAACTGAACAAGTATTGTCCGTTTTGCCGTAAGCACACCAAACACACCGAATCCAAATAATTTGACTGCGAAATGGCCCCTCTAGGGTCTATTTCCCATGCTGAAAGAGGCTACCATGGCAAAAGATACTAGCTCCAAAAAGCAGGACAAGAAAACCGACAAGAATAAAAAGTCCTTTTTCGCTAAGGTAAAAACCTGGTACAAGGGCATTACCTCTGAACTCAAAAAGGTTACTTGGCCTGACAAGACCAAGTTCAAGAAAAACCTGGCTGCCGTCCTAGTCATCATTGTGGTGGCTGTGGTAACTATTCTGGTTTTCGACTCGCTCATATCTATGGTCCTGAACGTAACCGGCTTCTACGATGTCAAGCAGGCACCAGCCGCCACACCAGCCGTAACTGCGCCGCTTGAACCGGAAACCGAGACTGCGGACGAAGCAGAGGCCGAGCCTGCAGCAGAGGACGCGGCAGAAACTGAAGCTCCCGCAGAAGATGCTGAGGCTACCGAGGCCGAAACCACCAAAAACGAAGGGTAAGCTAGATGGCTGAACGCAATAAAGAAGAAGCCCTCTGGTACGTAGTCCACACTTATTCCGGCTATGAAAACAAGGTTAAGCAAACCTTGGACATGATAGTCGAAAATCGTGGCCTGCAGGACTATATTCAGGAAGTGCTAGTCCCCACGGAAGATGTGGTGGAGATCAAGGATGGCGAGCGCAAGACCCACGAGCGCAAGGTTTATCCTGGCTATATCCTAGTGAAACTAGTCCTGACCGATGAGATTTGGTACATCGTGCGCAACACCCGGGGTGTAACCGGCTTTGTCGGATCCTCCCCCACTAACCCTGTACCCCTAACTGATGAAGAACTCATGATCATCGGGCTGGAGTCCAACTGGGAGCCTATCGTGGACTACGATGTCGGCGACTCCGTAAAAATCATCCACGGCCCCCTGGATGGCTTTGTAGGTACGGTGGAAGAGATCAACGCTGAGAAGAAGAAGCTTGTAGTCTCAGTTTCCATGTTTGGCCGGGAAACTCCGGTGGAACTTGAACTGACCCAAGTCTTACGTATATAATTATTGCTTGTCGGCTCACCAGCCGTATCCGCAAGGCCAGCTGGCCTTGATCCAGTAAAACTGCAAGGCTTTCGAGCCTTTCAGCATAAATTAAGAAAAATTGGGAGGTGGCAAAATGGCCAAAAAAGTCATTGCCATGGTTAAGCTGCAGATCCCTGCAGCCAAAGCAACACCAGCGCCGCCGGTCGGACCAGCCCTTGGACAGCACGGTTTGAACATCGCGCAGTTTGTCAAGGAATTTAATGAAAGAACCGCAAAAGACGCAGGCATGGTTATTCCTGTCGTTATCACTGTTTATGCGGACCGTTCCTATACTTTCATTACCAAGACTCCGCCCGCCGCAACGCTCTTAAAGAAGGCCGCAAAAATCGAAAAGGCCTCTGGCGAGCCCAACAAGAAGAAGGTAGCGAAAGTTACTTGGGACGATTGCCTGGAAATCGCCAAAATCAAAATCTCTGAATCCAACGCAGCTGACCTGGAAGCTGGCGCCCGCATGGTAGCCGGTACTGCTAGGAGCATGGGCATCACGGTTGACGGTATGCCTGCTGTAAGCAAGGAGGCCTAGTTATGTCAAGAAATGGTAAGAGATATAAAGAAGCTGTCGCTAAGTACGATCATTCCCAAACCTATGACCTTGACGAGGCCATGAAGCTGGTTCTGGAAATGGCTACCGCGAAATTCGATGAGACTATTGAAATGCACGCCCGTCTGGGTGTTGACTCCCGTCACGCCGACCAACAGGTTCGTGGTTCCGTAGTCCTGCCTCATGGTACAGGTAAAACTGTCCGCACCTTAGTTTTCGCCAAGGGCGAAAAAGCTGAAGAGGCCAAGGCTGCTGGCGCAGATTACGTAGGTGCCGAAGACATGGTCGAAAAGATCCAGAAAGAAAACTGGTTTGATTTCGAAGTAGTTATCGCAACTCCTGACATGATGGGTGTTGTTGGCCGCTTAGGCCGGGTTTTAGGTCCTAAGGGCCTCATGCCTAACCCCAAGTCTGGTACCGTTACCAACGATGTAACCACTGCGGTAAACGATGCTAAGGCTGGTAAGATTGAATACCGCTTAGATAAACAAAATATTATTCACTGCTCCATCGGTAAGGCCAGCTTTGGCGCTGAAAAGCTCCAAGAAAACTTTGAAGTTCTCCTGGATGCCATCATTCGGTCCAAACCTGCGGCTGCTAAGGGACGTTACATCCGTTCCTGCACCATCGCCTCTACCATGGGACCTGGGGTCCGTGTAGCCACTGCTGCCCGCTAAGTCCCCGCCTAACTTCATAAATACACCTGATCGCCGAAGACAGCCGGAGGCCATGCCTTAAACATTCCGGCCGAGGTGGAGATGTGGACTACGTGTACCCCTCCGCTTTCTGGTGAGCGAGAGGGGTATTTAAATACATAAGGAGGTAAGAGAATGCCCAGCGATAAAATTCTCGCCAAAAAGCAAGCGGCCGTTGAGCTCTTAGTCGAAGATCTTAAGTCTGCCGAGTCTGTCGTATTTTCTGAATACCAAGGCTTAACCGTAGATCAAGACACGCAAATGCGCCATGCTTTCCGTGAAGGCAATCTGAATTACCGGGTTGTGAAGAACACTCAGCTGCGCAGAGCTTTTGAAGAGCTCGGTGTAACTGGCCTAGACGAAATTCTGACTGGCCCTACAGCCATTGCTTGGTCTAACGAAGACATTACTTTGGCTCCTCGCCTGGTCAAGAAGTACGTCGACGACTTCAAGAAGATGAAGATTAAAGGTGGCGTCATCGATGGTGCCCTGGCACCCCTCGAAACCATCACTGCTCTGTCTAACATTCCTGCACTTGAAGTTCTGTACGGACAACTGGTATCCAGCCTGATTTTCCCCGTTACCTCTCTGGCTATGACCCTTGGCGCTATGGCCAAGAAAGCCGAAGAGAATGGCGTGGAAAACGTCAAAGACCTGGCTGTCGAAGCTGCTCCCGCAGCTGAAGAAGCCCCCGCAGAAGCAGCAGATCCTGCTGCAGAATCTGCAACTGAAGTAAGCGCAGCACCTCAAGAAGAGGCCCCTGCCCCGGCCACTGAAGGCCAAGAAGAAACACCAGCAGCGGAAGAAAAGCCCGCTGAATAATTTGGGAGGAATATAAAATGGCAAGTGAAAAAATTAATGCCCTCATCGAAGAAGTTAAGGGCCTAACCGTTATCGAACTTAATGACCTGGTCAAAGCCTTAGAGGAAGAATTTGGCGTTTCCGCCGCCGCTATGATGACCGTTGCTCCTGGTGCCGCTGGCGCAGCCGGTGGTGCAGCCGCAGAAGAAGAACAATCCAGCTTTGACGTTATCCTGAAGTCCGCTGGCGCCAGCAAGATCGGTGTTATCAAGGTTGTCCGTGAAATCACCGGCCTCGGCCTCAAGGATGCTAAGGCTCTGGTTGACGAAGCACCCAAGCCGGTCAAAGAAGGCGTGGAGAAAGAAGAAGCTGAAGAAATCGCCAACAAGCTCAAAGAAGCTGGCGCCGAAGTCGAACTCAAGTAGTTTTAACTTTACTTCAACTCCGGCAGTCCTGCTGGCAGCCTAGGCTGATGGTAGTGAGCGCTTATGCGCATGAGTGCGTGGATAAGTAGGTGTCATTGCCACCATAGGCATCACCACCTACAACTACTTAAAACCTGGCTAGCAGCATTACTGCCCACAAATTTACCTATAAAAGGAGCTGTTCCCACTGCGGACCAGCTCCTTTTTTCTTTCCGATTTTCTTTCTTATTCTTAAATTGCCTGGAGAATCGTCAATTCTTAAATTTCACAGGCGTTCAAAGTGCCCTCCTGCCCTGAAAATGCCTGTGGAATCCCCATATTCTGAAATCCACAGGCACCATCCACCGGAAGCAGTAGGCATTTCGGCGAATCAATGAATTTGCCTACGCTTACTAGGCCTTTGGGGCTGAGATCGTAGTAGGCATTTCGGTGATTTGCTTAATCTCCCTACGCCTCATAAGCTCTCGTAGCTGATATAAGCGTAGGCAATTTAGCCATTTGGCGGATCTCCCTATGCCTCCCAAGCCCTCGTAGCTGATTTAACCGTAGGCATTTTAACCATTCGGCCGAGTTCCCTACGACTACCTAACCCTGAAAAATGGAGAACCTTAAAATATACAGTCGGCTCTTTATCAATCAGTTATACTTGCACAAAATGTTACGCAGGAAGAAAAATATAAAGGGGAAATGAGCTATGGCCATATTTACGATTAAGCAGCCTGAAACGATAGATGAAATACGAGGAAAGGGCTATGTGCATTGGAAGTCCTGGCATGAGACCTATCCTGGCTTAATTGACGCTAATTTTCTTGAACGCATGACGTTAGACAAGTGCCGTAGTATAGCCCATACCGACCTAGACCATACTCTGATTGCCAAGGACGGCGATGAGGTTGTAGGGTTTGTAGTATATGGAGCTTGCCGGGACTCGGAGCTTCCTCACAGAGGTGAAATTTATGCGATTTATGTCTTGGCTGCTTACCATGGTAGCACCGTTGGATATGAATTGATGAATGCAGCTCTTGAGAGGTTAAAAGACTTTCAAGAAGTAGTTGTTTGGGTCTTAAAGGGGAATGAGCGCGCCGCACGCTTTTATACGCGTTATGGTTTCCGCTTTGAGGGCGATGAACGGGAAATTAAGCTGGGTACACCTGTAACAGAACAATGTATGATCTATGCACGAGAAAATGCCAAACTAGCGCAACAATTGATTTCTGACCGGCGTTTCTTCCATAGTATCGCAGAGCCTGGTTGGCTGGAGTTCCGTACCAGCTTGGAGATTGCCTCCCGCCTCTTAGGCCTGGGCTGGTCTGTTCAGTTGGGCAAGGCCTTACATACGGAAGACCGCCTGGCCCTGCCGAGTGCCGAGTTTAAGAAGAATTATGAGGCTAAGTGTGGGGTTAAGCGGGAAGACTTGGCCAAGCTTTTTGCGCAAGTTCAAGCGCAGGCTAACAGCAAGTTAGGGCCGGCAGCTAGTCAGACGTCATACAACGTTGCAGCGCATCGCCAGGAGACCGACAGCAGTCAGGCGACAAACAGCACTGCGGCCCATAGCCAAATGCCCGACAAGCAAAGGCCAGGTAACCAGTCCCTAGATATACCCGTGGCCCATAACCATGCACCCCAGAAGCCGCTCCCAGATGCGGTTTTTGAGGAAATCCTGGACTCGTACACCGGCGTGATAGCAGACTGGGATTCGGGTAAAGCCGGGCCCTACCTGCTTTTCCGCTTTGACATTGATGGCCTGGCTATTGCGGAGAGTCAAGCGGATGACCACAGGCCGGAACGTGAAGGCTTTTCGCAAAATAATGGTCAAGCCTGCCATGCCTGCGCCCACGATGGCCATATCGCTTTGGGACTTGCCCTGGCTAAAGTTATTGCTCAAACGGTTGAGCTCAAGGGCAGGGTGCGCTTGATTTTTCAGCCGGCCGAAGAGTCTTGCCGCGGAGCCTATAGCATGGTTAAGCGAGGCCTGGCAGATGGAGTGGACTATATGTTTGGTTGCCATCTGGGCCTGGGCATCCCCTCGGGTACGGTGGGGCTGGCAACCCAGGGTTTCCTAGCCAGTCAGAAGTTTTTACTGGATATCCAGGGCCAAGCCGCACATGCTGCTTCCGCTCCGGAGACCGGGAAAAATGCCCTGCTGGCGGCAGCGGGTCTAGCCTTAAATCTCCATACTCTCACCCAATATGGCCACAGTAAGGCTTTCCTGAATGTAGGAAGACTGGAGGCGGGCCGGCTGCCTAATGTGATTCCTGAGCATGCCCAATTGGAGTTTGAAATCCGCGCGGCAGATACGGCGACTATACAAGACCTGCAGGGCAAAATGCAGGCCATGGTCCAGGGCCACTGCCAAGCGCGAGACCTTAGCTGGCAGCTCGAGCGGGAGGGCTACGCGGAAGCGCTGGATCCTGCCTATCTTCCGGCCTATTTGGACCAGGGACGCACGGTCCAGCAGACAATAACGAAGCTGGGCTTCAAGACCCTGGTGGGCCCAGACTTTGCCGCCTCGGAGGATGTGGTCACTTGGATGAACCAAGTCCTCCGCCAAGGAGGCCAGGCCATTCACCTCATGCTGGGTACAGACACGGTCACTGCCCATCACCACCCTGCTTTCGATTTCAAGGAGGAAGATTTGGCCCCTGCGCTTGAAGCCTTGACCTCCTGTGTGTCTGTTCTGACAAACACTCACCTAAAACTCAACTAATGTTCAACTAGAAACACAACTAGAAACTCCGCTAATAACTCAACTGTAGAGCATACAGAGTTCCACTTACCCCTGATTATTGAAGCCCTGATGGTGAGATAGAGATAAGTCTTGAGCTCAGCGGGTGGGAAGTGTAGCCGCAAGACTTCCGCTTGGGCTATAATCGTGAACAGCTATAAAGCCGCTATAAAAGGTGGAGACTCAACCATTTATAGTAGAAATCATACCATTTATAGTTGCAAAATCCCGCTTAAGCGGTAAGCTTAATAAGATAATTATAAATAAACGAACCTCACACTGACGTAGCAGAAAGGAAGAGGAAACATGTTAGATATTAATTTACTGCGCAATGATCCGGAAACCGTAGTTAAAGCCTTAGCCAAAAGAGGTTTTGACTTAGATCTCAGCCACTTTTTAGACCAGGATAAGGAGCGCCGCGCCCTGATCCACGAGACGGAAGAACTCAAGGCCTTGCGTAATAAGAAGTCTGCCGAAATCCCCAAGCTGAAAAAAGCTGGCCAGGATGCCTCGGGACTCTTGGAAGAACTCAAACAAGTTTCCGAAGATATAAAGAATAAAGAAGTCGAGCTGCAAGCCCTGGACGAAGCCCAGTACCAGTTTATGATTGGCCTGCCCAACATGCCCCACGACGATGTCGTAGCTGGGGGGAAGGAAAATAACCAGGTCAAAAAGACCTTTGGCGAAAAGCCCACTTTCGACTTTGAGCCCAAGCACCATGTGGACTTGGCCGAGAGCTTGGGTTTGATTGATTACGAACGGGGAACCCGGCTGTCTGGCTCCGGTTTCTGGATGTATAGGGGACAGGGCGCCCGCTTGGAGTGGGCCCTGCTTAACTTCTTCATTAACGAGCACATCAAAGATGGCTATGAAATGATCCTGCCTCCCCATATTCTCAATTATGCCTGCGGCCTGGGCGCCGGCCAGTTCCCTAAATTCTCTGAGGACGTGTTCCAACTCCGCCTGCAAGGCAAGGAAGAGGATGAATACGGGCAAGGCTTTGGCCGCTTCCTCCTGCCCACAGCCGAAACTGCCCTGGTTAACCTCTACCGGGACGAGATCCTGGAGGAAGAAGACCTGCCCATTAAGTGCTTCGCCTACACTCCCTGCTACCGGCGGGAAGCGGGTTCCTACCGGGCGGAAGAGCGCGGCATGATCCGGGGCCACCAGTTTAATAAGGTGGAAATGTTCCAATTTGTGAAGCCCGAAGATGACGCGGCGGCTTTAAAAGAGCTCATCAATAAGGCCTGCAGCCTGGTAGAAAAACTGGGACTCCACTATCAGCTGGTCAAACTGGCGGCGGGCGATGTATCTGCCTCCATGCGCGAAACCTGGGATATTGAAGTCTATATCCCTTCCATGGGCGGTTATAAAGAGGTATCTTCCGTCTCCACCTCTGGCGATTACCAGGCCCGGCGTACTAACCTGCGCTTCCGCCGCCAAGATGGAACCAAGCCGGAATTCCTACACAGCTTAAACGGCTCTGGCCTTGCAACCTCCCGTATTTTCCCTGCTATTTTGGAGCAGAATCAGCAGGCCGATGGCAGCGTAATTGTACCGGAAGTTCTCCGCCCCTATATGCAGGGACAAGAGATCTTGGAGCCCCGAGCCTGATGATCTAGCGCTGATCACAGGAAGGACTAATGTCCTTGCCCCAGGGGAGCAGTCGCAACAGGGAAGACCGGTTGGCCCTCACCGCCCAATTCGGCCAGAGCCTCAGATTCTGAAGCCTGTTCGGAGGCCAGCTCGCTCGCTTGAGCCTCGCTGGCCACTGCCTGCTGACTCTCCTGTACTCTCGCTTCGTCCGCTGAAATAAAAGCATCTCGCGGATAGGTGTATTCCGCGTCCCAAAGCAGCCATTCCCCGTAGCCGGCCGCATAGACGGCTTCGATCTGCTTGCGTATTTCCGCTCCGTTGTATTCAATAAAATAGCCCTGGGGGAGCCAGGAGGCGGTAAAAGCCTGCAGCCAGGGGCGCAGCCGGGTGTAACCGGCCTGCTTACTGGCTCTTTCCCCATCAATAATCGCGTTCTCAATCACGGCATAGGGTTCCGTGTCGGGTGCGGTGAAAAAATCCTGACCAATGTAGGAACCGACCCCATTGCCTTGGCTGCCTAGGGAGGCGTTGGCGTAGTGAGAGGGATAAATCATGGGGCAAATGCAGTCAATCCCGGTCAGCCCGATGGTGGACCAATTTTGCCCGATGAGCTGGCCATCTACTTCGGAAGACATGACGATGGAAAAGAGGTCGGCGGAAATTGGCACTCCGAGCTTTTCCTGAATTTCAATTCTGGCGGTCTCCAGAAAGCGGTTGATCGCGTACTGCTTGGGGATTTTTTCCTCAACCGATGCAAAACTCGGAGCTGCCCCTGACTCCGGTGAGCCTGTGGGGAAGCGGACATAGTCAAACTGAATTTCATCCGCCCCCATAGCTACCACCTCGCGGGCGATATCCATAAGGTAGGCCCACACTTCGGGGTTGTAGGGGTCGGCAAAGGCCAGGCCACCTTCCAAGGGGAAGTAGAGCAGGTTGCCCTCGCTATCTTGGATACAGAGGTCGGGCCGGGCCTGAGGCATAACTTCGTCCTTGAAGCAAACCAGGCGGGCGATCACTTTCACGCCAGCCTCATGGCAGCGGGCGAAGGTGGATTCCAGGTCGATGGTGCCGGAATCCGCCTGCATCTCTTGGGCCAAGGGAACTTTAGACTTATAAGTTAAGCCCCAAGACTCCTTGACGTCAATGACGAAAGCATTAACTTCTGTAGTTTGCGCCAGGTCCAGGGCGGCATCTAAATCCTTACCTGTACCCAGATAAATCCCCTTAACAGGGTAAAGACTTTGGTAAGCTTTCCTATCTTCTGCCTTGACCCGGGGCAGGGGACCGAAGTAGTCATTTAAGAGTTCTTGCATGGCCTCATCTTTAATCGAAAGGGCTAGAGGCGGTGGAGGGGCGGTGGTAACCACCGGGCGCGGAGGGTCTGTGACCAGGGGCTCCTGGTCTTGCGTGTCCTGGTTGTTGCGGTAGAGCAGGAAAAAAATCCCCACCTGCACACCAATGAGGACCAAAATGGCGAGGGCGCGCAGATAAAAACGTGGGCCTTTAGGGACCTTAGGGTCGTTGAGAAAGATGCCTTGCATAGAGATAAGAATACCACAATAGAAGGCGTTTTAGGCAGTTTATTCTGGCGCGGGCTGCCACAAGGTGCCGGCGGCGCGTACAACAATGCTTCTTCCGCCAGTGGCAGAGTATAAACAGGGACGGGGGTTACCTCAAGGCGTCGTCGGCGCGCACAACAGCGCCTCCTCTACTTGTGGTAAACCCGCTTGATAAGTTTGTTCAGCTGCTAATTTGCTACAATAAACTCATGCCTAAAATTTTGCCCCCAGATTATCGCGGACCTGCTTCTTGGACGACTGTCGCAAAAGAAGCGCAGGTTGAGTTTGAGGAGCGCCGGTCGCGCTTTATTGGTATTTGCCTGCCCATCGAAAACGGGGCGGAGGCGGAGGCGCGCCTGGCCCAGTGCCGGGCGGATTTTCCGGACGCGACGCATTGGGTGTATGCCTGGCGGCATATTTTCCCGGAGATTGGGGGCAAGTATTCTGATGATGGCGAACCAAAGGGCACGGCAGGTATGCCGGTTTTAGATGTCCTGCGCAAGGGCGGGGTGGACCAGGCGCAAATTTTGGTGGTCCGGTATTTTGGCGGTGTGCTCCTGGGCACGGGTGGCCTGGTTAAGTGCTACACCCAGGCGGCGGCCCAGGCTATGGCTGCTGCGGGCCTGGTGACCATGGTTTTGCAGCTCAAGATGCGGGTGATGGTGCCTTACGCAGTTTATGACAGCCTGCGCTACAAGCTGGATGCGGCGGGTTTTCACCAAGAAGAGGCAGAGTTCGGCTTGGATGTGGAATGGTTGGTAGCCCTGCCTCCCGAACGCGAAGAGGAACTGCGGGCTATGGTAGCGGAGCAAAGTCAAGGGGAGGGCATCTGCGCCCCGGAGGGTTTAGCCTATGCCCCAAGGGGTATCGACTAGGCTCTAGGGCATTTGCTATAATAAAGTTTAGTTTATAAGGGACTGAGGCCCACTCACGGACCGCGGACCTTCAAAATTTAGAGCAGCCCACTTCTTAATAGCTTGACCTTGAGCGCGCAGCGCCTCTAAACCAGGCTATTAAGTTAATGGTGACTCAAGACTGAGTTCAAAGCTGACTTGAAAAGGAGTTTATATGTCCGGACATTCAAAATGGAATAATATCAAGCGCCGCAAGGGTGCCCAAGATGCTGCCAGAGGCCAGATTTTCACCAAACTGGGTAAAGAAATCCAGATGGCGGTTAAGCATGGTGGGCCCGATCCCAGCACCAACCGCGCCCTGGAAGATGCTATCCGTAAGGCCAAGTCCAACAATATGCCTAACGATAGTATCAACCGCTCTATCAGCAAGGCCTCCAGCAGTGATTCTGCCGACTTTGATGAGATGATCTATGAGGGCTACGGCCCTGGCGGTGTAGCGGTTATTCTGCGTAGCTTGACGGACAACCGTAACCGCACCGCAGGCGAAGTCCGCCACCTTTTTGACAAGTCAGGCGGTAACCTGGGCGAGTCAGGTTCTGTAGGTTTCATGTTTGAACGGAAAGGCTCAATTATCCTGGATAAGGAGCGCTATCCTGATGATGAAACCGTCATGCTGGAAGCCCTGGATGCCGGCGCGGAAGACATCACCGTACAGGATAACTACTATGAAGTAGTTACGGCTCCTAACGAATTTCACCAGGTCATGAATGCCCTGCAAGACATGGGTTACGCCATTGAGGATGGCAGCGTGGATTATAAGCCGCTGACCATGACCAAGCTGGATGATCCTGAAGATCAGGCCAAAATGGAAAAGCTCCTGGAAAACCTCGAAGACTTCGAAGACGTCAACGATATTTGGCATAACTGGGATATGCCCGAGGACGCTGACGAAGACTAGGCAGTCCATCCAGGCCTAACCTTGCCCTGCATACCACAGGCGCAGAAAAGAGAATTTAACCATGTTTGATTTCCTCTTCCATAAACGACGGGACAGGTCCTCCACCCGAGAGAGCTCGGAGACTAGTCAGGACCGCTTGCCCCCGGTTAAGGCGGAGGAAATTCTTTTTAATCCCCTGGGCCGCATCGCCTCGGCGGTGAAATCTTCCGTTAATGAGATGAACCGGTCTGCAGAGCTGGAGACGGAAGAACAGATCCGCCAGCACCTCAGCCAAATTGCCGTGGTAGCCTTTGTGGGACCCTCGGGCACGGGCAAATCCACACGGGCGATCAAGGTGGCCAAGGAAAACGGGATTAACTACATTATTGATGACGGCATCCTCATCCACGGGTCCTCTATTGTGGCCGGCTCATCAGCCAAAAAGGCCGCCACCAAGATTGAATCGGTCAAGGCGGCCATCTTCGCGGACGAAACTCGGGCTCAGAATATGCGGCGGGCCCTCCTGGAGGAAATGCCGCCGGCCCTCATGATCCTGGGCACCTCTCGGGAGATGATTGACCGTATCTGCCAAAGCCTTTACCTGGCCAAGCCTTCCATGCTCATCCGGATTGAGGATATCTCTACGGAAGAAGAGCGGCGGGAAGCCAAGGAAACCCGCATGACCCAAGGCAAGCACACGATCCCCGTGCCTACCATGGAGATCAGGCATGAGTTTTCCGGTTCTCTAGCCGAGCCGCTCAATAAACTCCGCCGCCGTTTTGACCGCAGCGACAAGAGCTTTGGAGGCGAGGGGGAGAGGACCGTGGTCAGGCCCACCTTCTCCACCCTGGGCTCCTACTCAATTTCGGATGACGCCATGGCCCAGATGGTCCGTATTTCCCTCAAACAGGTTGAAGGTGTGGCCCAAATGCGGCATTTCCGGGCTAATAAGGAGCCCTACGGAGCCACCTTCGAGATTACGATTTCCCTGCATTACGGCTATCCCGCCCAAGAGGTGATGCGGGCCGCCCAGGCCCAGGTTGCGGCTGATGTCAGCCAATATACCTCAATCAATGTCTTACAAGTGGATATTCGAGCTGACCGCTTAATTGCCCCCAGCCCCGTACCAGTGGCTTATGAGGGCTAAGACGGCGCAATAATTTGCTCAAATGCCCATTTATGTATAAAATGTTTACGTATTCTTACAAATCTATTACGCAAGCGCCTGTCCTCTGTGTATATTTATGAGGATGCTTGCGTTGAGGAGGTACAGCAATGAACCAAGACAATAGTGGGCGCCCTCACGGTCCAAACCCTATGCCTTATAACTCGCAGCCCGCGGGTATGCCCCGGACCAACCAACCAGAGCCCCCTTTTGAGGACCTTCCTCCGGTAAACCCTCAAGGCCAGCCGCAAGGCGCTTATAATCCTGGCCAAAATTTTGATTACAATCCCCAACCCCAGGGCCCAGGCTACCAGCCCAGCCCTGAAGTAAACCATTATACAGGCCCCTATAACCCCCAGGCTGGAGACTATAACCCTATGAACCAGGCAGGATTTACGGGACCTCTGCCGGGTGCAGGGAATCCTTATGAGGCCCCCTACAATAACCAGGCGACAGGCCAATTTGATGCTTATCAGGCAGGTCAGGCCTATGCCAGCCGCCCTCAGGGCCCGCAGCAAGGCCGCCCGCGTCCTCACGGACCTCGCCCCGCCAGACCTGGCAAGCCTGCAGGAAGTAACTATGATTTCAACAAGCAGATCGGAGAATTTTCCGGTCTCTTCAAGCATTACTTCTCCTCTAACCCCAGCAAGGCCCTGAACCAAGACTTATCCTTAGTCTCCTGGGTTATCCTCTTAGTCGCAAATATCCTCTTCTATGCCCTGGCACAAGCCACCTTTGCCTCCCAAGGCGTGGCAGCTGCTCTGGCTAGCTTGGGTGAGGTGGGAGGACTCTTTGGTGGACTCATGGGCGCCGAGACCTTTAACTGGGGTTCCAGCTTTGGTCTTGCCCTGGTCCAGCAGGCCCTGGTCCTCTTACTCTATTTCTTGGCCGCCTGGATCTTTTCCGGCATGGGTGGTGAGGCTAAATTGCCGGTCCTGCAGTATCTCAAGCTGATATCCTATACCACGGTCTTGCACACCATCCTGCACTTCGTGATCATCTTTATCTCCCTGATTTCCGTGGGTTTTGCCGGCACCCTCCTGGTCCTGGCCAAGTACACGCTCTTCTTCAGCTTTACCTATGTCCTGGATTCCATTTATCCCAAGTCCAGGTCCAGCCGCTACTGGCTCTATTTCATCCTGCTCTTCCTCGTTACTCTGGTAGGGTAGGACATGCGGATCCTTCATTTTGCTGATCTGCATTTAGGTAAAAGTCTCAGTGGTTTTTCCCTCCGGGAGGACCAAGAGCACATTTTGCAAGAAATTCTTGAGATCGCCCGCCGTGAAGGGGTTCAAGCCCTGGTCCTGGCGGGCGATGTTTTTGACAGGTCAAATCCTCCCCAGGAGGCCTTAGAGCTCTTTGACCGCTTTATCTCCCAGCTTGCTGCCGAAGGCATCCAGCTCTTCCTCGTGTCAGGCAACCATGACTCCGCAAGCCGCTTAGGCTACGGCAGTCGACTCTTTGCCCAACAGGGCATCCATTTGGCCACGCAGCCCCAGGCCCGCCCGGAGGTCTTTTGCCTGGGAGAAGGGGAAGACCGTCTGGACCTCTACCTCCTGCCCCACACGAGGCGGTATGACTTAAGGGCCATCCTGACTAATGAAGATGAGCAAGCTGACTACAGCCAGGCCAAGTATCCTGACCTTATGGCAGAATACCTGGGCCCCGCACTTGACCGGGTGCGCCAGCGTCGGGCGGAAGGCGTGCCCTCCCTGCTCCTGGCCCACCTCTGGTTGGTTAATTCCTCCCAGGATAGTATGGTTTCCGAATCAGAATTCCCCTCCCTGGGTATGGTGGAGCAGCTGCCGGTTCAGCTCTTTTCAGACTTTGACTATGTGGCCCTAGGCCACCTGCATAGGCCGCAAGAGGTCGGTCCAAATGCGGTCTACCCGGGTTCCCCCCTAGCTTATTCCGCCTCCGAGGCGGACCAGGATAAAAGGGTCATCCTGATTGAGAGCCAGGCCGGACACCTGACCTGGGAAGCCAGACCCTTAAAGCCCCTTTATCGTGTGCACAAGGTTAAAGGGACCTGTGCAGAACTCCTGGCTGCCGGCCAAGAGCACCCGCAGGAGGCCTATATTTTTGCCGAACTTACGGACCAGCAGCTGGTCCTAGATGCCTCGCTCAAGTTGCAAGCTGTTTATCCTAGGCTCTGCGGCCTGAGCTTTTTGGGCTATGCCCGGGCAGCCGAAACGGCGGAGCACTCTGCGGGACAGGCCTTTTCCGCCCAGGATTTTCCCGCCCTTTTTGCCAGCTTTTTCCAGCAAGAGACCGGCCATGCCATGAATCCCCAGCAAGCCGCGGTGGTCGCCCAGGTATTAGCTGATTTACAGGGAGAGAGTAAAGCGTGAGACCCCTGGTTTTAACTATGCAGGCTTTTGGCCCCTTCGTAGACCAGCAGACGGTGGACTTTCGCAACTTGGACTCCGGCCTCTTTTTGATTTCTGGCCCCACAGGGGCAGGAAAAACCACGATTTTTGACGCCCTGAGCTATGCTCTTTTCGGCCAGGCTTCCGGGACTTGGCGCACCCAGCGCAACCTGCGGTCCAACCTGGCTGATCCCCACCTGGATACCTTTGTCCGCCTGGAGTTTATCCAGCAGGGCAAAAATTACATGATTGAGCGCATCCCCACTTATGAGCGGGCTAAAAAAATTGGCACGGGTACTACCACGCAGCAGGCTGAGCAGGTGCTTAAGCTGCCGGATGGCCGCATTCTCACTAAGCCAGATGAGGTTAAGCGGCAGATGCAGGATATCCTGGGGATTGGAGTGGACCAGTTCCGCCAGGTTTCCATGCTAGCCCAGGGTGAATTTTCTAACTTCCTCAAAGCAGACTCTAGTAAACGCTCGGATATCCTGCGCCGGATTTTCCAAACGGACCAGCTGCCGCTTTTCCAAACCCGGCTCAAAGAACTCTGGGGGCAAGCCAGGCAAGACTTGCAGCAGGCCAGGGCCCAGGCGCGTTTTTCCTTGGAATCGCTTAACTTGGTGTCGCCAGACCTCCTGGAGACCTGGCAAGACTTACGCCAGCAGGATGCGACCCAGCCTTTGGACTTAGCAATTCCCCTAGCTTTATTGGCCCAAGAAGCGGAACGCGACGCTGGGCTGATGGTTCAGCAGACGACGCAAAAGCAAGCCCTTGAAGCCAAACAAGCCAAGCTCACCCTGGAGATCGCCAAGGCTAAAGAAAGTCTGGAGCTTGCTCAGCGTTGGCAGGACCTCCAGCGGGACCTGGCCGCCGCGGAGCAGGCCGCGCAAGGGCTAGACCAGAAGGAGCAGGGCCTGACTCAGGATCTTGACCTTTTAGCCAAGGTCACCGCCCGTCGGGTGGACTTTGACCTGGCGAAGGCCCGCTGGGAAGAGTTGAAGCAGGCCCAGCAAAAATTACAAGACACATATGCTCAAATCCTGGCACCCCGGAAAGCAAAACTGGACCGTCAGCTCAGCGAATTCCAGCAACAGGCAGAGACCAGGCAGAGCCAGACTCAACAAGCCCAGCTGCTCCAGGCCAGCTTGGGACAATATGAAAAGCTGGCGGCCGAGCAAGCGGAGCTAAAGACGGTACAAGCCAAACTCGCCCAGCAGCAAAAACTTTGCCAGCAGGCCCAAGCGCAGGCGGAACAAGCCGCCGCAGCCTGGGCAGATTGGCAGGCCCAAGAGGCCCAGCGCCTGACAGACTTGGCTCACCAGGCTCGCATGCTGGCCGCGACTCTCAGGGAAGGAGAACCCTGCCCCGTTTGCGGCTCTGTCCACCACCCCCAGCCGGCGAGCGGCGAGGACATTGAAGCGGTGCTCCTAGTAGGGAGTGAAGGGGAAACCCCTGGTCGGCAGGAACTGGAAACTCAAGCTCAGGAGGCTGCCCAGGCTCTGGCCGGAGCCCAGAGAGACTTGGAACTCTTCCAGCAGAAGCTAGACCTGGTCACAGCTAGTGTCCAGGACAGGAGGGAAGGCTTGGCCTATCCCAGCCTGAACGAAGCCCAAAAAGCCTTAGCAGCTTGGGAGCAAAACCAGCGGGCCTGGCAGGCCTATCAGGAGAAGCTGGAAATAGAGCAAGACCAGGTCCAAGGCCAAGAGCAAGACTACAAGGCGCAAAGCGCCGCTTTGGCGGGTCAACTAGAGGAAGCCGAAAAGCAATGGCAGAAACAGCAGGCCCAGTTGGATTCCCTCCTGCAAGCTTTCGGCCTAGCAAACCTCGCAGCCTATGAGGCCCTGGGTCTAGAAGAGGACAAACTTAAGGCCCAGCTTGACCAGCTGAAAGAGGATAAAGACCGGCTCAAGGCTTTGCAGATGGAAGTCAAGGCTTTCCGCAAAAACTGGCAGCCTCCAGAGGTCCTGCCTGATCTTGCGCCTCTGGAAGCCGCACACGAGGCCGTGAGCGGTCAGCTGGAAGAGCTGACCAACGCTCAGGCCCAGCTCCGCGGCCGAGAGACGCAGAACCAGCGGCTTAAGTGTCAATTAGAAGCATTACAGCAGGAAATTAACCACTTAGAGCTTGAATTCCGCAACTTATTGGAGCTCTACAATGCGGCAACGGGCAATCTCAAAGGTGGGCTCAACCGCGATTTTGAGACCTTTGTGCAAGGCTATTATTTTCAATGGATTTTGGAGGCGGCAAACCTCCGGCTGGGAGCCATGACCGGCCAGCGTTATAGCCTGGTCCACAGTGAAATTCCTGCCGACCGCCGGCGGACTACCGGCCTGGAGATGGAAGTCTGGGACGCTTACAGCGGTCAAACCCGTGACCTGTCCACACTATCGGGCGGAGAGAGCTTTCAGGCTGCGATGGCTTTGGCCTTGGGCCTATCCGATGTGGCGAGGGCCAGCCAGGGCGGACTCGCCCTGGAAACACTCTTTATTGACGAGGGTTTCGGCAGCCTGGACCGGGAGACCATGCACCAGGCGGTGAACACCCTGCTGGAGCTTTCTTCTGGTTCATATCTATGCGGGATCATCTCCCACGTAGAGGAGCTCAAGGAGATTATTCCTCAACGCCTGGAGGTCTATAAAACCGAGAAAGGTTCCTACATTGTCAATAATTTTGCCCAATAATCTCCTATGATTAACCTCTAAATTTATTTGCAATCGACCTTCCAGCTCTGGATAATTCTGTTACACTAGTAACGTAATGTGCAAGTAGCAGAGGTGTAATTTTCGTGTCATCTAACCCGACCAAGTTGGCAGGCGAAGCCATGCCAGCTCCCGCCCCAAAGCCCCAGCAGCCGGAGACCAAACCCCGGTCTATTGATGCGACCCTGCCCAAGGCGGAACTAACTGACGCGATTATTTCCGTACGTGACCTTTTTAAGATTTATCGGGTAGGGGACAGCAGAGTCCACGCTCTGGATGGCGTGAACTTTGATATCCGTAAGGGTGAATTCTGTATGATTGTCGGTACCTCGGGTTCCGGCAAATCTACCCTTCTCAATATGCTGGCGGGCCTAGAACCTCCTAGCAAGGGCTTGGTCCTGATTAACCGCAAGAATATTGTGGGCTTGACAGAAGATGAGCTGGTAGATTTTCGCCGTGAACATGTTGGCTTTATCTTTCAATCATTCAACTTGATTAAATCTATGAATGCCCTAGAAAATGTGGCCCTGCCCCTGATTTTTCGCGGTGAGCCCAAGCAATTGCGCATGAAAAAAGCAGCCATCCTGCTGCACATGATGGGCCTTTCCAAACACATGTACCACAAGCCCTCTGAGCTGTCTGGCGGCCAGCAGCAGCGCATAGGCATCGCCCGCGCGCTCGTGGTCAACCCCAATATTATTATCGCCGACGAGCCTACCGGTAACCTGGACTCGCACACCTCCACAGAAATCATGAACCTCATGCAGGAAGTTTCGAAAAAGCATAAACAAACCATGATTATGGTTACCCATGATAATAAGCTGGCGCAATATGGCGACCGCATCTTCCGCCTCAGTGACGGACGAATCATCTCGGTAGAAAAAGGAAGTCAAAGTTATGAAGCAAGAACAGGTCAACAAGCATAAGTTTGAGCAAGTCACATATGATTGGTCACCAGCCAGCAGAGTAGAGGGCGGAGCCAGGCGAAAAGCTGCTGGTCAGGGCCCCTTCCTGTTCAGGCAGGGCCGTCTTTTCTCTGCTTTAACCTGCCTGCTCTTAATTTTGGGTCTGTTCCTCGGGAGTGGAGTTACCGTGATGGCGGATCAAGTTAACGATCCTGCTTTAGGAACACCTGAAAACCCTCTAATCATCAATGGTGAAATAAATATATTGCCAAAAGAGTCTGACTCACAGAACACTACTCCTCCTGTAGTGGTAAATCCTGATCCTAACCGCTTGGATTCTGACCGCATCAAGCAATCCTCTGAGTACCCCTTCCGTTTGGCGACTAGTCCTAATCCGCCTGCTTTTTACAGTACCGGTTATACAGATTTACAATTTAATCTCTCCAATGCTTCAGGGGCTACTTTGCGCATCGTAGAAGTTTTTTTGAATTCTTCGGGTGAAGGATTTCCTTTCGAAACGATGTATACCAAGCTCCAAGGCGATGTTAGTAAGACGGTATTGGCCACAGGCGATTATTCTACGGTTTCTATGTTCCCACAGCGCGTCAAAGATGGAACGCAGGATGGTTATTATGGTCTAGAGCTTACAGTTCGCTATATTAATAATGATAATTACGATGACGGTACTCACAGTATTAAGGATTACAACGAAATCTACGAACAAACCCTGTCCTATACCATCCGGGTCGTGGGTAATCCGGACAATAAGACTGACAGCCGGATCCTGCTGGCGCCGGCCCTCCTGCCAACCCAGACCGGTACCTACGGGCAAGCTCTTAACCTGCAATTTGGCCTAATCAACCGGGGCTTTGACCCGGTGGATATTATTTCCGTCACCCCCGTTATCAAGGGCGAAGCCGATAGCTGGCCCTTCGTTATCGCCCAGACGGACTATACCCAGGCCGTGGGCCGACGGCTCCTGCCCCTGGCTCCCGGGGCCAGCACGGGCAGTGAGGCTTCTGGCACTCAGATCATGTGTAATTTTGGCCCCCTGACAGTGCGTGAAGACATCACCTCCGGGCCCAAGCAAATTGAGTTCTTGGTCAAGCATAAGTATGGCAACCAGGAAATTCAGGAAGCGACCTTCCCCATCTTTGTAAATATCGTGGGCAACCCGGCCGAAGATAACAAGGGCGAAGGCGGTAACCAGGAGGTCTGGCCAGATTCCAAGCCCCGCCTCATGTGCACAGGCTTTAAGACCAATCCGGGCAAGGTCCGAGGCGGCGAGGACTTCAAGCTGACCTTGACGATTAAGAATACTTCCGCCCTCTTGGGCGTGCAGAATATCCGCCTGGTCGTCTCTTCCGATCCGGTGGGGGAAACTTCTGTGCCGCCTTTTATCACCGAGTCTGGGGCTTCCTCCGTATTTATTCCTTGGATTGATCCAGATACGGAATATGAGTTAGACCTCATGATGACGGCCTCGGTACAGGTGCCTCAAAAGGCCTACCCGCTCAAGCTGGAGATGGAGTACGAAGATGTGAAAGCCACCCCTATCCAGGCCAATGAAGCTATCTCTATCCAGCTTAACCAGGCTGTCCGCATGGACCACGGCAAAATGGAGCTCATGCCTGAGCAGATCAATGTCGGTCAGCAAACCAGCCTGAACTTTCCCCTCTACAACAAGGGTAAGACCACCCTTTATAATGTCACTGTCACCGTGCCGGAAAACCAGGGTATCACGGGCGATGAAGTCTTCCTGGGCAACCTGAATGCCGGTTCCAGCTCCCTGGTGGATATGATGATCACGGCGGACGCGGTTTTCTCGCCCGAAGATCCACGTAAGCTGACGATCAGCTACGAGGACGAAAATGGTGAGGTTTCCTCCGAAGATATTGAGTTTAAGCTCACGGTCATGGAGGACATGGGCATGGAGGGTGGTATGGACTTCCCGGGAGACATGCCGCCCTGGATGGACGACCCCACTATGGGTGAGATGGAGGTGCCCACTGGCCCTCTGGCGATTATGCCCCTTTGGGCCTGGATCCTCTGCGGCGTGGGCCTGTTCTTTGTCCTGCTGGGCATAATCCTTGGTGCCCGCAAACGCAAGCGCAAGAAGCGCATGACGATGGAGGACGAGGCCTACTTTAGAGACCTCATGAGCTAATGCGTTTTTCTGACCAAATTAAAATGGCCCTCGCCAGCCTGTGGCGGAGGAAGCTGCGGTCTGGCCTGACTATTCTGGGCGTAGTTATCGGTACGGTAGCTATTGTGGTTATGCTGTCGATAGGTATTGCCCAGAAGCAGTTTATGGAGGAGGCTATTGGGTCCAGCCGAGAGCTGCAAGAGGTCTCGGTTTACTCCATGGGTATGCCCCCGCGTTTTGGCGGGCCGGATGACGGCACAAAAAAGCTGGACGATGAGGCGGTAGCGGAGATTTCTGCCCTGCCGCACGTAGAGTATGTTTCTCCAGTCCTGCGGATTGACACCATCTTTAGCTTGGGCGCCTACCAGAATTCCCAGGGCATTGAGGCCTATAGCCGCCGCTATATTGATGACTTACATTGGAACTTTGAAGTCGGAACTTTTCCCTCTCCGGAGGAATACGAAGAGGGCGCCCTGCCCTTGGTTATTGGCAAGCAATTTAACTACAATTTCTACAACCCCAAGTCCCGTGATATGTGGATGGGGGGCTTCTGGAGTGATGACCCGAATCAGGAGCAGCCTCCTCCGCCGGTCAATATGTATGAGGAACCTGTGTTTGCCATCTTCGACACGGATGCCTATTGGCAGACCCAGTATCCCAACCAAGGCTCGGAAGGGGACAACAGCCAGCCCGTCAAGGCGCCCAAGAAATATCTCCTTAAGGCTGACGGTATTATCGCTACCGGCAATATGGGCTACTCCGAGTTTGACTACTCTGCCTACACCGATATTGAGGCGGCCAAGACCTTCCTCAATAGTGTTTTCCGCGGTAAAGCCTGGCCCGGCCAGCCTGCGACCAAGACTGGCCGCGCCACAGGGCAAATCATCTATGACCAGCTGCGGGTGAAATCGGACTCGATTGATGAAACGATGAACCTGGCTAAGACCATCCAGGACCTGGGTTACCAGGCTAACTCCAGCGCAGAATATATCCAGCAGATGCAGGAAACCTCAGCCCGAACCCAGACTATGCTGGGAGGCATAGGAGGGATCTCACTTTTGGTCGCTACCATAGGCATTGCCAACACCATGATGATGGCGATTTATGAGCGCACCAAAGAAATTGGCATCTATAAAGTCTTAGGTTGCAATTTATCCACGATTCGTAACCTCTTCCTCCTGGAATCCGGTATGATTGGTTTTATCGGAGGTGTCCTAGGCCTGGGCCTTTCCTATCTCGTCTCCTATGTGCTTAACAATGTGCTGGGTCAAGGAGATAGCGGGGGTATGGCCCTAGGCATGATAGGTGGAGGCCCTGGACATGCCAATTCCATCATTCCCCCCTGGCTGGCGTTTGCCGCCCTGGCCTTCTCCATCCTCATTGGCATGCTGGCCGGACTCTTACCTGCCCTCCGTGCCATGCGGCTCTCCCCCTTGGAGGCCATTCGTACAGAATAGGAAGCACTATGCCAGAGACTGCAAAACAACTTGAAACTATTCGGCAAGCCTTAGAGGCTGGCCAGGACCAAGAGGCTGCCGGCCTCTTGAGTGAAGTCAAGCAAAAAATCTCCCAGCTGCGGCCTGCTCACCGGTCGGAGTTCTATCTCCTGGAAGGTCAGCTCTATAAGAGCCAGGGCCAGTGGGACTTAGCACATGAGTCCTTCGATCAGCTCTACAACGCGGGCTTCCGACGGGATGAACCCTACAACCAGACTCAGGCCCTACAAGAGATCGGCGAGCTTTATTGCCTGCAGGGTAAGACAGAAGAGAGTATCGCCTCCTATCGCAAGGCCCTGCGAGTGCTCAACTCCCACATGAAGGGCTACCACTCCAAGCTTTCCCGCAATTACCTGGGTCAAGGGAAGTGCTTTTTCAAAGCCGGAGACCCGGATACTGCTATTATGTATTACCAGCTGGCCAAGACCTATGCCTCTTCCGATAAGAATTTATCCTTAGAGGCGGAAGCTTTTTTGGCCCTGGCCGACGCTTACAGCCAATTAGGAAAGGCCCGAGAAACCTTGCGCTACACGAGGTCAGCCCTCACGGCTTTTAAACAAGCGGGCAGAGACAAACAGGCTCAAGCCGTCGAAGCCCGGCTGCAAGCTATAGAACAATAAATTTAGATAAGGAAGCAATCAGTATGTCCACAAACTCAAACCAAGACCCCAAGGGTCCAGATGCTAAGTATTTTGACCTAGCTGACCAGGCCATGGCTGAAATCCTCAAAATCTGTGAAATCCCCAGTCCCTCCGGTTTCACCCAGAAGGTAGAAGCCTATCTCATGGAACGCCTGCAAGGCTTGGGCTTTAAGCCCTGGCAGCGCCATAAGGGCGGGGTAATCTGCGAGCTTACGCCCGGAGCAGAGCCCCAGTCTGGAAAGCCAGGCGATGATGCCCTCCTGCTTTCCGCCCATATCGATACCCTGGGCCTCATGGTCCGGTCCATCAAGGGCGACGGCCGGCTCCGCCTCACCACGATTGGCGGTTTCCCTTACAACTATGTCGAGCAGGAAAATGTCCAGATCTTTACCCGGGATGGTAGGACTTACGAAGGTACCGTTCGCCTGATTAACCCCGCTGTACATGCCAGCCGCAAGATCAACGAAACTACTAGGGATGACTCCACTATGGAATTGGTTCTAGACGAACAAGTTAAGTCCCGTGAAGACGTAGAAAGGCTGGGTATTTCTGCTGGGGATTACATTGCCTTAGACCCTCGCGCCCGTCTTTCCGGTGACGGCTTCCTCAAATCCCGCCACCTGGACGACAAGGCGAGCTCCGCCCTCTTTCTGCGTCTGGCCGAAGAAGTAGCGGCCGGCCGGCTCAAGCCTCAGCGCAAGACCTATATTTTCTTTACCAACTATGAAGAAGTAGGCCACGGAGCTGCAGGCGGCTTCCCGGAGGGGGTTTCCGACATGCTGGCGGTAGATATGGGTGTCGTAGGCGAGGACCTGGATACGGACGAGTACACAGTCTCTATTTGTGCGAAAGATTCCTCAGGCCCTTACAATTACGCGCTTACCACCGAGCTGATCCAGCTGGCTAAACAACAGGGCTTGAACTACGCGGTAGATATCTATCCCTTCTATGGCTCGGACTGCTCTGCCGCCTTAAGCACGGGCCTGGACGTTCGTCATGCCCTAATTGGTACGGGTGTGGCCGCCTCCCACGGTTATGAGCGTATTCACCGTGAAGGTGTGGCCAATACTCTGGCCCTCTTGGCCGCCTTCTTGGAAGGCTAGCCTTCTTGCGTTTTTGTTTAAATTAGGCAGTTGACGTGCTCGGCGGTGGAACTTCCGCCGGGCGCTCCTAGTCTAGGACCTACCGGAAGGTGGCCTGGAACTTTAAGGGAAGCAATCCTGATGCAGCAAAATTTTTCAAGCGCAAGCCCAAGTGGTGACCTGCGTCCTATTGGCGTATTTGATTCTGGCTTAGGCGGACTCACCGTAGTGCCTTATTTGTTGGAGGCCCTGCCGGAGGAGCGCGTAGTGTATTTTGGTGATACCGCCCGCACGCCCTATGGGTCTAAGTCTCTAAGCACGATCAAAAAATTCAGCCGGCAGATTGTAGATTTCTTAGTAGCTCAAGACTGCAAGGCCATCGTGATAGCCTGCAATACGGTATCTTCAACCTGCCTTGAAGCTTTGCGGGCAGAATACCCTGCTTTACCCATCGTGGGGATTATTGACCCCCTGGTGGAGGAGCTGGCCGCTGTCCTGCGCGCCGACCCGCAAGCCCTAACTTCCCGCCGGCTGGGGGTTATTGGTACCAAGGTTACGGTGGCCAGCGAGGTTTATCCCCGCCTTTTAGCGGCTGCCCTGCCGGGGGCGGAGTTAGCCCAAAAAGCCTGCCCCATTTTTGTCCCCCTCATTGAAGAAGGCCTCCTGGACCACACCATGATGGACGAGGCTATCCATTATTATCTGGATGACTTTGTGGCAGAAGAGGGGCTTACCGACCTCGTTTTAGGCTGTACCCACTACCACCTGATGGAGGCTAAGCTCCAGCACATTTATCCCCAGCTCAAGATTTGGAATCCGGCAGCTGCCCAGGTGAGAGCTTTGGGCAAAGCTCTGGCGTCACAAAATCTCTTGGCGGGCCCGTCAGCTCTGCCAGCAGACCAGCAACAGGCTAGGCTCAACCACTTTTATGCCTCAGACCTCTCCGCTAACTTCCGCCAGATGATCGCGAATATTTCCGCCGGCCAAAAGGTCCACCTAGAATTTAAAAGTTTGGAGCTTTAGTAGCGCTCGTCACTGCGAGTCCCCCTGGCTTCCATGGCATAATAAACCACAAGACCACAACAACCCTTAAACAGATCGTGAGGAAGATATGTCAGACTCAAATTATCAGAACCCTACCGCTACTTCTGCCGTCAGCTCCGGCCCCGCAAATCTCAGCGCCGAGGCTAAGGCTGAGGCAAGAAAAATTAGCGAGGATCTCCTGGATTTCCTCCAGCAGGCGCCCACCGCCTGGCAGGCCGTAGACACCGCCTGCGGAATTTTGGACAAGGCCGGCTTTAAGGCCTATGATCCCGCGGAGAATTTAAGACTCCAGGTGGGGGATAAGGGCTATCTGGTCCAGAACTCTTCGGCTCTCCTGGCCTTTAGAATTGGTCAGAACCCCTTAAGCAGCGGCTTCCGCATTTTCGGCGCCCACTCCGATTCTCCGGCTTTCAAAGTTAAGCCCCAGGCCGTGGCCCCTTCCGAAGGGGTGATTCGCTTGGCGGTTGAAGTTTATGGCGGACCCTTACTTAACACTTGGTTTGACCGCCCCCTGTCTCTAGCCGGCCGGGTAAGCCTGAAAAGCGCCAATCCCTTACAGCCGGAGGAACGTTTGGTAGATTTAAAGGATCCCCTGCTGATCCTGCCTAACCTGGCCATCCATATGGAAAATAAATCTAACGAAGGCCAAAAGATAGAGCGGCAAAAGGATATCCTGCCCTTCCTCTGCCTGGAAAGCGCGGCAGGGCAAGCTGACTCGCAGGACTTTTTGAAAGAGCTCTTGGCTGACCGTCTCTCCTGTGAGGTCGAGAATATTCTCGACTACGAGCTCCTGACCTATGAAGTGAATCCCCCTTGCTTCTGCGGTTTGGATGACGTGTTTATTTCATCGGGGCGCCTGGATAACCTGTCTATGTTTAAGGCCGGCTTAGATGCCTTAATCAGTGCGAGCGACCAGGCTCCCGAGGCTCAGGGTATCCAGGTCCTACTGGTTACCGATAATGAAGAAGTGGGATCTCGCACCAAGCAGGGCGCAGACAGCCTGTGGGTGAGAGACCTGCTGGAACGTCTGGTTATGGGCCTGGGCGGCGACCGCGAAGATTTCTTGCGGGCCTTCCCTCGGTCTTTCATGATTTCTGCTGACCTGGCTCACGCTGTCCATCCCAACTATCCGGAAAAAGCGGATCCTGGCCACCGGCCGCGGATCAACGGAGGACCGGTGATCAAGCAGGCTGCTTCACAGTCCTACGCCTCGGACGCCAAGTCCGCGGCCATCTTCCACCAGCTGGCCCAAGGCGCAGGCGTACCCTGCCAGACCTTTGTTAACCGCTCCGATATGCGGGGGGGGTCGACGATTGGCCCTATGTCCTCTTCGCTCCTGCCTATGTCCACAGTTGATGTGGGCAATCCCATCTGGGGTATGCACTCTTGCCGGGAAACTGGCGGCAGCCTAGACCAGTATTACATGACGGAAGTCATCAAGTATTTCTTCAGCCTCTAAGGGCTAAATACTAGCCAAGGATAAGCTATGGACCTGATTAGCCAAGCCCAAACCCTATGCCGCAAGCACTCAGCCTGGCAGACCTTTCAGCCTGGCTCTGTCCGGTATTTTTACTTCCCTGACCTCTGGGCTCTGGGCCTCAATCACCTGTTTACGTCCAAAGATGTAAATATGAAGATCGGGGGCAGGGAAGACGATCCTGACCTCTATCGAGATTGGCAGAACTTTATTAAGCTCATGCCCGGCCAGCACCAGGAATACTACTTTATGCTGCAGGAGCATACAGACCAAGCCGCCCAGGTAGATGAGGAGGGCTTGGGCCAGGCCTACGTCCTGGGCCGCCGCCTGACTGGGGTAGATGGCCTTTACACCTCCCGGCCGGACTTCCTCCTGTCGTCTTCCTTTGGTGACTGTGCCCCCTTGCTCCTCTACAATCCCCGGGCCCAAGTCCAGGCCAATATTCACTCGGGCTGGAAGGGGACTTTGCATAATATAGGTGGTAAGACCCTGGCGGCTATGCTAGCGACCTATCAGCTCCAAGCAGAAGACTTCTACCTGGCGATTGGTCCCCACATTGGACGAGAGGACTTTGAGGTAGAAGATGATGTAGCGGACCTTTTCCTGGCTGCCTATCCGGACCTCCCAGACCTGGTCCGGCCCAAACCGGACTCTGGCCCCACGCGCAAATACCTGGTCGACCTGCAGCTCTGCCTTTGCTATAACTTCTTAAAAGCCGGCCTGCCCGCAGACCAGATCTTCTTATGCAACAAATCTACCGTGGCCTATCCCGCAGACTTCCATTCCTATCGTCGGGACAAGGCCAATTTCGGCCTCATGATGGGCCTGAGTCAAATTCGCAGCTAGCCAGGCTAGCTGCATTTTTTTACTTTTGTGAAAATTCTGGAGGAAATATGCCTAAATTCACGAAAAACACTATCCTAAGCTTATTGCTTAGCCTAGTCCTCATGACCAGCCTCTTGCTGGGCTCTTTTCCTAGCCGGGTCTTAGCGGAAACTGCGGAAAACCCGGAGACCCCAGCGGCAGAAGACCAAACCGCAGAAGATGGGGAGCAGAAAGCCGCCCGCCTGTCTTTTTTTGACCGCAGAGAAGAGCTAGATCCTGCCTTTTTTGAAGAGGGGCTAGCCTACTACAAAGAAATTGCTGGCTATGACCTGCGAGACGAAGACATGAACCACTACATCAAGAAGTGGACTTCCCCGCTCCGTGTAGGCTTGGATGACTTCAACGCAGTGGACCTGCGGGAAAACTACCAGGCCCCCTTAGCGGACTTGGTTGACCAGCTGAATCAGGCCGGCTTCCTGCCGGAGATTTCTTTCTCCCCGATGCAAGATGGCCCTCACAACGTGCAACTTACGATTAATAAGCTCCAATCCCTGAGGATTCACAGCTTCTCCGGCCTGCAAGAGGCATCCGCTTTCTACGTGAACTGGACCAACGACCCGCCTTACCGCCTTTACAGTGCGACCTTGGGTGTAGCCTACGACCAATTGCCCGCGGAAGAAATCGCACCCGCAGCCAGCCAAAAACTCCTGCAGGCCTTGGGCTTTATGTCTAGCTCTGAAAGTCACCCTGATAGTATTTTCTACGCTAAGGGCCCTGCCAGCACGGAACTCAGCGACTTGGACTGGCTCATCCTAGAGATGCACTATCGGCCGGAGCTCAAACCAGGCATGGACTTTGACCGGGCGGTAGAAATCCTGGAAAACCTCTACCTGGGACCTGCGGATTATGATCCGGCAGACGAAGAGCCTTCCCCCGCAGAACTCTGGACCGAGGCCGCTAAAGAGGAGGAACGCAAGGCTGTGGAAAAAGACCAAGAGCTCTGGCAATCCTTTGGCCTGGAGCTGAACCCCGAAGGTCCTCGTGAAACTTTCTACGAACGCCGGGCCGATATTGACCCCGAATTCTTTGAACGCGGCCTTAAGCTCTATGAAGAGGTCGCGGGCTCTGGCGAATTTGACCACGACAATGATGGCTTTGTGAAAAAGTGGGCCGAGCCCATCCAGATTTTTGTGGACTATGAAGGCGAGCCCAACCCCGCTGTCCTCGACACCCTAGACCGGGTGGTCATGCAGCTCAATTCCTTAAAACTCCTGCCGGAGATCAGCTACTCCATGGATGAAAACGAACCCTATAACATCCACCTGCTCTTTGCGCCCCTAGATGAGTTGACCTTCCGCATGGCTGATGCCCCTCCCGGCAACTGGGGCTTTTTCAACTACTGGTGGAAGACCGGGGCTGACCTGTATGAGATTAACCGCGCAAATGTGGGCGTGGCCACCGACGTTAACCAAGAAGTCCATATGATCCACCTCCTGCAAGAAGAATTAATCCAGACCCTGGGTTTGATTAATGACAGCTATGAGTACCGGGATTCCATCTACTGCCAGGATTGGGGTCACATTCAAGCCCCCAGCGAGATTGACTGGCTCCTGATTGAGATGCATTATCGCCCAGAAATTACGCCGGGTATGCCCATGGACCAAGCTTTGGATATATTACGGGGCCTCTATCTAGATGAAACTGCGGGCAATTAGCGTTAAACTAGAAATAAGAATTATTAAACTGCTTTAACGCATAAAAGAATTAAAGGAGGAACATATGGCACAAGCATTACCTAAACGCTCCGAGATTGCTCCCGAACTCACTTGGGACTTGACCGCACTTTTTACCAATGATGAATCCTGCCGTTATGTCCTGAAAGAAATTAAGGGACAAGTTAAAGATTTTCGTAAGAAGTATAAGGGCGAGATAGAGAAGGGCAAGGTCAAAGCCATCGTGCAGGCCCTTAAGGATTACAGCAAGCTCGTCGTGAGAATGTACCAGGTTGGTACCTATGCCAGTTTGCGTACAGCGACTAACATGGCCGATGCCGAAGCCCAGCGTCTCTCCGGCGAAGTCTTCCAGCAGCTAGCCCAGCTGGGCGCAGAATTGCAGTTCTTTACCGATGAACTGGCAGCTGCTCCTGCCGTTAAGCTGGACAAGGCCAGCGAGGAAGCCCCCCAATTTGCCATCTACCTTAAGGATGTCCAGGCTTGGCAAAAGCATATGCTCTCTCCCAAGACCGAGATGGCCCTGGCCCAATTAGGTCCAGCCCTAGGTTTGCCGGAAGAAGTCTATGATATTTCCAAGGGCGGCGACATGCGGTTCCCAGACTTTGAGGTCGACGGACAAAGCTACCCCATGTCCTATGTGCTCTATGAGTCTCATTACTGCGAAGAGCCTAATACGGCCGTCCGCCGGGCTGCCTTCCAGGCCTTCTCGGAACACCTGAAGCACTATCACCATATTAATGCTACGATCTACAATTCCCAAATCCAAAAGGAAAAGACGATTTCGGAACTCCGGGGCTTCAAGACGGTCTTTGATTACCTGCTCTTCCATCAGAAGGTGGACCGCGAACAGTACGACCGCCACTTGGACTTCACCATGGAGCATCTGGCTCCCATTATGCGGCGCTGGGCCAAGCTCCTGCAGAAGAAGCACGGCCTGGACGAGATGCACTACTCAGACCTCAAGCTGGTTCTGGATCCCGCCAACAGTCCGGCGGTGAGCGTGGAAGAGGCCAAAGACTACATTAAGGCCGCCATGGCCCCCATGGGCGAAGACTACCAAAAGCTGGTGCTGTCAGGCTTTGACCAACGCTGGGTCGACTTTGCCCGCAACGAAGGCAAATCCACTGGCGGCTTCTGCACGGTGCCCCCTCAAGCCCAGCCCTACATCCTCTTGAACTGGAATGATTCTTTCTCAGAGCTCTATACCCTGGCTCACGAAATGGGACATGCCGCCCAGGGCTTAATTACGCAAAAACACAATTCCGTTCTGGAAGCTGACTTCACCTGGTATGATGTGGAATCTCCCTCTACCTTCCACGAGATGCTGCTCTCTTACAGCCTCTTGAAGGAAGCGGAAGCCAAGGGCGACGAGGCTTTGGCCAAGCGCACCTATGCGGCCATGATTGAAAATACTTATTACCACAACTTTGTCACCCACTTCCTAGAAGGCTACTACCAGAGGGAAGTTTACCGCCGGGTAGACAAGGGTGAAAACCTGCAGGCGGAAGACTTCGACCAGATCTTCCGCGAAACCCTGGAAAAATTCTGGGGCGATGCCGTGATCCTCGATGAGGGCGCGGAGCTAACCTGGATGCGTCAGCCTCACTACTACAACGGCCTCTACTCCTACACCTACTCCTGCAGCCTGGTCATCTCCACTGAGATGTTCCGCCGGCTCCGGGAAGAAGGGGAGTCCGCTGCTGAGGATTGGCTGAAATTCCTGGCCCAAGGTGGTCCTACCGCCCCGGTCGAACATGCTAAGACGGCCAAGATTGATATTTCCGACACCAAGTCTTTGGAGCGCACCATCGACTTTATGGGCGGCATCGTGGCCAAGCTTGAAGAACTCTACGCTTAGCTGGCTCGCTGCTTAGCACAACCTAATAGTTTAGGGAGAGTGCCTCCAACCGGAGGCACTCTCTTTTTGTAACTAAGGTCATTGACCCTGGAAAAGCCGCAGGCTAAAATTTTTCTATGCGTTTTATTTTGAGAAACCACCAAGAATCTGCTTGTGTGCGGGATACCCTCCGCCTATTTTTCTCCCACTTGGAATTGAGTAAGGACGGCTTTGAGGGGCAGATCTATCAAGTAAGTCCCCACTACCAGGACTTAGACCTGGTTGTTTGCAGCGCGCTCAGCCGGACGCTCAGCTTAGATGTGCTGCGGGGCAGGGAAGAGGCCCCGCCAGTTAGGGTTACAACCAGCCTCCTTTCCCAGGGCAAATTAGCTGAGCCTGGTCCCGGATTTTTGGCGTCCGAGCCAGAGCAGCCGGGAGCCCTTTGGCAGCTTAGCCAGGTGGTCCCTTCTTATGATGTGCGGCGCGAACTCAAACGCCAGGCCTACTTCGCCCTTGCGGAACTCACCGGAATTGCCTGGCCTTGGGGGTCGCTTACCGGTGTGCGGCCCAGCCAAGTAGCCGCGCAGATTTTGGCAGACTTAGCTGAGGACGGCCACCAGTCTGCTAGCTCCTTGGGTGAGACCAGACCTCAGCCTTCTCGTGAGTCAGGCTTGAGCTTGGCTGCCGAGCAAATTCTCCAAGAACATTTTGCGGTCGCGCCCTCTAAGTCCCAAAAGCTGGTCCAGGTAGCCCAGGCGGAAAGTCGGCTGCTCGCTCAGCTTCCGGCAGAAGACTACCTGGTCTATCTGGGGGTGCCCTTTTGCCCTGGCCGCTGCGCCTACTGCTCTTTTATCGCTCAAGATGCTTCCCGCTTTGCAGGAGATTTAACAGCCTACGCCCAAGCCCTAGCCCAGGAAATTAAAGCCGTGGGCCAAGGTTTGCAGGGCCGGGGTCAGGTTTCGGCTCTTTATATGGGCGGCGGTACGCCCACTAGCCTTTCCGCTCCGGACTTAGAATTGGTCTTAGCCAGTGCCCGTAAGTACCTGCCTCTCCGCCCGGAGGCGGCAATTACCGTAGAAGCGGGGCGGGCGGACACCATTGACGCAGCCAAGCTACAAGTCATGCGCGACCAAGGAGTCCAGCGGATCTGCCTCAACCCGCAGACCATGCACGACCAGACTCTCGATCGCATTGGCCGCCGCCACACGGTGGCCCAGGTCTATGCAGCCTTTGAACTCGCTCGGCAGGCGGGCTTTGAGGATATCAATATGGACCTGATTTTAGGCCTGCCCGGTGAGGGCCCGGAGGAACTGGCAGACAGTCTGGACCAGGTCTTGGCCCTGGGCGCAGACTCAGTGACTATTCATAGCCTGGCCTTCAAACGCTCGGCCTACCTCTTTGACCAGCTGCAAAATCTTACCCAGCCAGCGCAGGGCGCAAAGGCTGTAGGCCTTGTAAGTACTT
Source organism: uncultured Oscillospiraceae bacterium (assembly GCA_964398655.1). Classification (GTDB taxonomy): domain Bacteria; phylum Bacillota; class Clostridia; order Saccharofermentanales; family DTU023; genus SFFI01. The sequence continues at coordinate 11,673 of CAYNNG010000001.1, read as the reverse complement.
CTGGGAGCAGACCAGACTCCAGCCACGTGCCGGCTGGCGCGGACCTCCAAGCCCGCCTGTTCCTGCCCGATCCTAATTGGCTGCGGGCCTTGAGCCAGGCAGAAGAAGAGCTGGAGAAGAGAGGCTACCGGCCTTATTATCTGTACCGGCAAAAGCAGGTGATTTCTGGCTTGGAAAACACAGGTTACGCCCGGGAGGGCAAAAGCTGTGCCTACAATGTGGGCATGATGTCAGACCAAAGGCAGGTTATCGGCCTAGGAGCAGGTTCGGCCAGCAAGCGCCTGCGGGAAGGACGTTTAGAGAGACTTTATAACACCAAAGACTTGGGGGAATATATGTCAGACCTGGGGACCATCGTCGACAAGAAACTCCAATTTTTTCTATCTTAGGGTGCCCATATGCCAGGCTATATTTTCCTCCTGATCTTAGGACTCCTTTTACTAGCCGGAGCCGCCTGCCTCTACTGGGGCTTCTTTATCGAGGTCAGGCGGGTCCAAACCACCTCCTATGAGCTTAAAGTCCCTGACCTGCCCCGTGCTTGGCAGGGCCGGAAGATCCTCCTCTTTACCGACCTCCATGTGGGAGATGGCCTGCCCTTAGACCGTCTGGACTATTTTCTCCAGCTCATCATCCAGGAGCAGCCGGACCTCTTACTCTTTGCGGGCGACCTCTCGGAAGCGGCAGACTTCTTTGCGTCGGAAGAGAGCCAAGCCTACCTCCAGCACCTGGCCTCTTTAAAAGGGCTCGCCCCCTTGGGTTTCTACGCAGTGCGGGGTAACCATGACACAGATTCCCCCGCCGCAGAGGAATTTTTTGACTGTGCTCTGGAGGTCATGGGCGCGGAAAAGCTGGTTAACCATGGCCTGGTTGTTGACGGACTGGCTATTGTGGGCTTGGATGACCACATGTACCGCCAATCTGACCTGGCTGGAGCTTTGGCCCAGGTCAAGGCCGCAGCTGACCCGACCTGGGCCAACTTAATTCTCCTGCACGAGCCGGATCCTGCGGCTAGTTATATTCAGCAGTCCCAGTTTTCTGAGCCGACTTTTTTCTTAGCTGGACACAGCCATAACGGACAAATCAGGCCTTTTGGTCTCCACCTCTACCGGGCCCGCCAAGGTAAAGACTATCCTTATGGCGTGTATGACTTTCCCCAGCACCAAGCCCAGCTGGTGGTCAGCTCTGGCTTGGGAACCGTAGGCATTCATGCACGCTTTGCCGCAGCCCCGGAGTATGTTTTACTAAGTTTTAAGGCCTAAGTCTGCGTATGGTTATGCTATCACATCATAAATATACAAATTAATCTGCCTACGTTGAAGCTGGCGCCTTTTGTGTTTACAATGAATAAAGCTTTTGTGGCAAGACCAAAATTGTGGGAGGACTATATGAACAAATCAGAGCAAATTGCCATGCTGACCGCCTTTTCTAACACTCTTGGAGCCCCCGGCTTCGAAAAGGCCGTATCCAAAGTTGCGGCATCCTATGCCCAGGATCTGGGATCCCTGGACCAGGATAAGATGAATAATCTCTATATCAGCCGCCAAGAAAACCACTTTGGCCTGGACCAGACGGAGGAAAGACACCAGGCTGGCCGTCTCTGCGTACAGCTAGATGCCCACCAAGACGAGGTTTCCTTCATGGTTTCGGCAATCCGGGAAAATGGGACCTTGGAATTCATTAATCTCGGCGGCTGGGTGACCTCCAATATTCCCGCCCATGTGGTCAAGGTCATGACCAAGGACGGGTCTTACGTTACAGGCCTTACCACCTCCAAACCTCCGCACTTTATGACGGATGCGGAAAAAGCCGCGGCCTTAAAGCAGGAAGACGTAGTCATCGACGTCGGCAGCCAAAGCTTAGAAGATACCCTGAAATTAGGCATTGAAGTAGGCCTGCCGGTGGTTCCGGATGTGGAAGCCCGCTATATTGAAGAGCAGGATGTCCTCCTGGGCAAGGCCTTTGACTGCCGGGCGGGCTGCTCTGCCATCGTGAATGTCTTGCAAAACTTAGCGGGTCAAGACCTAGATGTAGATGTCATCGGCGCCCTCTCCACCCAAGAAGAAATGGGGACCAGAGGAGCCTACGTCACAGCCAACCGGGTAAAACCAGACCTGGCTATCGTGTTTGAGGGCTGCCCTGCGGACGATACTTTTACCCCCGCCTACAAGGCTCAAACCTGCCTGGGCAAGGGCCCCATGCTGCGGCATATTGACGCCCGCATGCTGACCCATCCTGGCTTCCAGCGCTATGCGATCGACCTAGCGGCCAAGCATGATATGCCTCTGCAGCGTGCGGTCCGTTCTGGCGGTTCCACGAACGGAGCCCCTATCCACCTTTCTAACCGGGGGGTACCTACGATCGTTATTGGCATACCGGTTCGCTACATCCACACCTCTTATGGCATGCTCAGCATCAGCGACTTCCAGGCCTCGGTAGACCTGGCGGTCACCATCCTCAAATCCCTTAACCAAGCGGTTTATGAGCAAATCTAACCCCGGCTTGTCAGCCCCCTGATTTATCAGCAACACAAGTAAATATGTCTTTGTGGCCCCGGCCTTTGGCCGGGGCTTTTTTTCGGGATAAGTTCAATTTTATGAAGTAATCACTGCACTAATCTGGCATTTGTAAATAAACAGTAACATAAAATTTATAATAATTCATATTATTTGAAGCGATTACTTGAGTTTATTCTTGTAGATATTGCGCATTTTGCGTAAGATTACATTGAGTTTTTGCATAATATTGCAAAGCTCAGGAGAGAGGAGAGTGCCAGATGGATTTTGTGTATGCGGAACTAAGCAGCAAACAAAAAGCAGTTTTTCAAGAAATGAAAAAACTGGATTTTGATTTCAGTGCCCTCTCCCTGGGCGATTTTGCCAGACATTGCCAGGTCTCAGAAAATACGGTTCTTAACCTTTGCCGCAAAATGGGCTTCGCCGGTTACAAAGAATTAAGGCTGGCCTGTAAGTTAGACCCGGCCCTGCGCTTAGCTTTGGCTTACAAGGAAATATCCGAGCGCGATGAAAGCCTGCAGCCCTACCTGGCCTGGCAGAACTCTGCCTGCCTGCTCAGGCTGAGGACGACCAACTAGTAATTGCTATGGCCTCGGACAT
>CAYNNG010000001.1:0-8460 GCA_964398655.1 uncultured Oscillospiraceae bacterium | reverse complement strand
GCCTGCCTGCTCAGGCTGAGGACGACCAACTAGTAATTGCTATGGCCTCGGACATCCTTTCCATGGACCCCTACCGCTATGATGAAGGCCCTACCAACCAATTCATGCGGCATATTTTCCAGCCCCTGGTGATGATTGATCAAGATTTAGTCTTCCAACCTTTATTGGCTGAATCCTTTGAGCAATCTGAAGATGGATTAACCTGGACGTTCAAACTGCGTCAGGGCGTTCTCTTCCATGATGGATCAGAGCTCACCTCCGCAGATGTCAAGGCCTCCATTGAACTGGCCAGCGATCCAGACTCCCCCTCGGCCTTTTCTATCTATGCTGGTTCCATTAAGGAAATAGAGACCCCTGACGACTACACTGTCATCTTCCATCTCAAATCTGTAGATACCATCTTCCTCTTTGAGTTATCTAATATTTACATCCTCAAGGCCGATAACATTGTGGGTAAGACTGAACAAGAAATTGCAGCTAATCCCATTGGTACAGGTCCCTATGTCTTTGTGGAACAGGTTAAAGAAGACCATATCGACCTCAAGTACAACGAAAATTACTGGGGCGAAGAGCCAGAATTCAAGAATGTGCGTTTCCGTCCTATCTCCAACGACGCGATCCGTACGGCCACCATGCTCAGTGGAGAAATTGACTTCATGATAGATGTGCCTGTACGTGACGCGGAACGTCTGGCCAATGCCGACGGCATTGAACTCCTGACCCGCCAAGGCCTCAGGGAAATTTACGTGAACCTGGATGCCCGTCCGGACTCTCCCTTCTTCCCCGAAGGAGAAAATCCCATGGCTGATGCCAGAGTTAGAGAAGCTATGTTCCTGGCCATTGACCGGGAAACGATCATCAAGAATGTCATGAATGGCCACGCCTATCTCATGAACTCCATCGTGCCCCAGGGCTATGTCGGCGAAGAAGAGGTCGACCTGCCGGACTACAACCCCGAAAAAGCCATGGAGCTCTTAGCCGAAGCCGGCTATCCTGATGGCTTTGAGATTACCTTCGACGCGCCCAATGACCGCTATGTCAACGACGCGAAAATTGCCCAGGCCGTAACTGCCTACTGGGAAAAGATCGGCATCAAGGTAAACCTTAACCTCATGCCCAAGTCCAACTTCTTCACCCATATCAGCGTACGGGAAAACAACACCATGGCTCTGATGACCGGCTGGTCCGATGCCTCAGTAGACGGTGTTTCCCTGCTCAAAGACATGGTCCATACCTATAATCGTGAGCTCAACTACGGCTCTGTCAACCGGGGCCACTACTCCAATCCTGAAGTAGACAAACTGATTGAGAAAGCCCTGGCAGAACCCGATGTAGAGAAACGCGCAGAAATCGTCAAAGAAGCTAACCAGCTGTCTGCCTTTGAATATCCTGTCCTGCCTCTGCACTACGAAGAAGACTCTTACGCGATCAAAGACAACCTGGAATTTACTCCGACCTTCGACAAGATGGTCTACGCCTGGCGCTTCCACAAAAAATAACTGCTGGAATTCACCATTTTCGCCCGTCCCTGCCTTGCGCAGGGCGGGCAGCTTATAACTTTAAACGTAGGAACTAGAGGAGGGTAGAGTGCTTAAGTATTTCTTACGACGTTTTGGACAAATGCTAATTGTCATGTTAGTAGTGTCTATCCTAGTTTTTTTCTTGACCAGCTTCTTGGGCGACCCGGTTGCCATGCTGGTTCGAGAAGATGCCAGCGAAGAAGAAATTCTAGCCGCGCGCGCTCGCTTAGGCTTGGATAAGCCTATTTATGTCCAATATGGCATCTTTCTCAAAGACGTGCTCCACGGAGATTTCGGTGTCTCCTATTCCTACGGTGAGCCGGCTATGGGTTTAATCCTTGAACGCTTCCCCGCCACGATTGAAGTAGTCATTGTGGCCAGTCTGCTCATTATTTTGATTGCTATACCCTTAGGCGTTTACGCGGGTGCCTTCCCGGAACGCCGGTCATCCAAGATCATTATGGGTGGCTCGATTTTAGGCATTTCTCTACCAAACTTCTGGATTGGCATGATGCTCATTTATATTTTCGCTGTGGAATTACATGTCATGCCAGCCTCGGGCCGGGGAGAGGTGGGCACCTTCCTGGGTATGTCCTCCAGCCTTTTCACCAAGGACGGCTGGAAGCATTTGATTATGCCCTCCGTTACCCTGGCTATCAGCAATATCGCTTCCACCCTGCGCTTAACTCGTTCCGGCATTATCGAGACCATGCGGGAAGACTTTGTCAAATTTTTACGGGCCAAGGGCGCCGGCAACCGCCGAGTCATGTTTGGCCACGCTTTAAAAAATGCCCTTATCCCGGTCGTAACGGTGCTCGGCCTCAATATCGGGGGCCTGATTGCCTTCACCACCGTGACGGAAACCATCTATGCCTGGCCCGGCATGGGCAAACTGCTCATCGACTCGATTGGCAAGGCGGACCGTCCTATTATTGTGGCTTATCTGATGATTACTGCCGCGATGTTTGTAGTAATCAACTTTATCGTAGATATTCTCTATTCGCTGATTGATCCGCGGATCTCTCTGACCTAGGTGGTGCTGTATGAAAAATAAGCAAGCTAAGAAAAAATCCTTTTTTAAGTCTGAGTTTTTCTATAAGTACCGGCACAGCGGGGGAGCGATCGTGGGTACCATCCTCTTAGTCGCGGCTATTTTGATCGCGCTCATTGGGCCCTTCTTAGCCCCGCAAAACCCTTACGACTTAAAGCAAATCAACCTGGCTAACGCCTACCTCCCTCCCGCCTGGGAAGAGGGAGGAGACCCGCAGTTCCCCCTGGGCACAGACAACCAGGGCCGCTGCCTTATGAGTGCTATTATTTACGGCTCTCGGTCTTCTATCTTCATCGGCCTGGTAGGCATGATTGGGTCCTGCCTCTTGGGTACACTCCTGGGTTTAGTAGCTGGCTATTTTGGCGGCAGAACTGAAAGCGTGATCATGAGGATTGCGGACGTCCAGTTGTCTTTCCCCTCCATGCTCCTGGCTCTGGCCATCATGGCGGTATTTGGACGGGGCATAGGCAAGCTCCTAATTGCCCTCATCGCAGTAGGCTGGGTAACCTACGCCCGCACCGTGCGGGGGGAAACCTTAAAGGTCAAAAACCTGGACTATGTCCAAGCCGCGCGCACCATGGGCTTCCCGACCAGACAAATCCTCTTCCGCCACGTCCTGCCCAATGTCAGCAACTCGATTGTGGTACTTGCCACGATGCAGGTCGGGTCCTTCATTTTGACAGAGGCCACCCTGTCCTTCCTGGGCGTGGGCGTGCCCATCACCCAGCCCTCTTTGGGCCTCCTGGTCAAGAGTGGCTTCGATGTGCTTTTCAGCGGCCTCTGGTGGGTTTCTGTTTTCCCAGGCTTTTATATCATGCTGATTGTTTTTGGCATAAACCTCTTGGGTGACTTCCTCAGGGACGAACTCAATCCCAAATTACAGGGGGTGTAAGATGTCACAAGTTTTGACTCCAGCAAAATCTGACCAGCAAGTGCAGGCGAATCCTGCCCCGTCTTCGGACGTCATGTTGGATGTGCGCGATTTGTGTATGTACTTCCAAACCTTCGATGGCGTGATTAAGGCCGTTGACGGCATCTCCTTCAGCCTTAAGGAAAAAGAAATCCTGGGCATTGTGGGCGAATCTGGCTCCGGCAAGTCTGCGGCTTCTTACTCTATCCTCAAGCTTTTAGACGGCAATGGGAAGATTGAATCCGGGCAAATCATCTTTGAGGGGCGGGACCTAGTGCCAGCCTCGGAAAAGGAGATGCAGAAGATCCGGGGAGACAAGATTTCCATGGTCTTCCAAGACTCCTTGACCTCTTTGGACCCGCTGAAGACTATTGAACACCAGCTCTCAGAGATGTTTATCCTCCACCGGCCCGAAATGTCTAAGGCCGAACGCCGAGCCAAGTGTATCGAGCTGCTCAAGGCGGTAGGCATTCCCAAGCCCGAAGAGCGGCTCAAGTCCTATCCTTTCCAACTATCCGGGGGCATGCGCCAAAGGGTAGTGATCGCTATTGCCCTTTCCATTGAACCTAAACTGTTGATCGCAGACGAACCTACCACCGCCTTGGACGTAACCATCCAGGCTCAGATTCTCCGCCTCATGACCAAGTTGGTTAAAGAGCAGGGAACCTCGCTGATCTTGATTACCCATGACCTGGCGGTGGTCTCGGAGAATGCGGACCGGATTGCCGTAATGTACTGCGGGAAATTGGTCGAACATGCCAGCAGGGACGAGCTGATTCACCAAGCCCGCCACCCCTATACCGTGGGCCTCTTAAAATGCATTCCCCGCTTGCGGTCAACTAGACCACGCTTACCCCATATCCCCGGCATGGTGCCCTCCATGCTGAATTTACCCCAAGGCTGCTACTTCGCGGACCGCTGCCCCCGCTGCCAGGATAAATGCCGCAAGGTCCAGCCCCAGCTGACAGAACACACCCCCGACCACTTTGTGGCCTGCCATTACCCCTTGGCCGCGGGCGAAGATGTGTTTTAACAGAACCTGAGGAGATTCCTATGACAGAAAATTTACTTTCTACGCCAACCGAGCTTGAACAGATGGGTGAGACTTTAGCTGCCTCTGGCGGCCCAACTGCCGCGGCGGCTACGGTTTTAGAAGTACATGAGCTCGAACAGAAGTTTTTCCTTACTAAGGGCTTCTTCCAGTCACTCCGCCGCGAGGACGGCAAAATTCGTTGGGACGACAAAGTGGTCCATGCCTTAAATAAGATTTCCTTTGACGTAAAGCAGGGAGAAGTTTTTGCTCTCGTAGGTGAGTCGGGCTGTGGTAAATCAACTGCGGCTAAAACCGTCATTAGGCTATTAGAACCTGCGGGCGGCCAGATTATTTACCAGGGCCAGGATATTAGCCATTTACCAGAAAATAAATTGGGCAAGGTCCGGCGGGAAATGCAGATGATTTTCCAGGACCCTTATACTTCGCTCAATCCCCGGCAAAGGGTCATTGATATCATCTGTGAACCCCTGCTTTTCCATAAGTTAGCTGCCAATCGGGAGGAAGCTGAAGAGAAAGCGGTGGCCCTCTTACAAAAGGTGGGCCTCCGCCCGGAGCACAGCCGGCGTTATCCCCACCAATTTTCCGGCGGCCAAAGACAGCGGATCGTGATCGCCAGGTCCTTGGCCGTGGAACCTTCCTTTATCATTGCGGACGAGCCAGTCTCTGCCCTCGACGTATCCATCCAGGCGCAAATCCTTAACCTTCTAATGGACCTCAAGGATGAAATGGGCTTTTCCTGCCTCTTTATTGCCCACGATCTCTCTGTTGTACGTCATATCTCAGACCGCCTGGCCTGCATGTACTTAGGTAGTATTGTGGAAAAGGGCAGCAAGGACCAGATCTTTGAAAAACCTCTGCATCCTTACACCAAAATGCTCTTTTCTGCGGTTCCCACGATTGATGAAGAGCCTATTGTTGAAGAGATGCCGATTAAGGGTGAGATCCCCTCAGCGGTCAACCTCCCGCAAGGCTGCTATTTCTATGACCGCTGCCCCTACGCTATGCCTATTTGTCAGCAGGAATTCCCCGCGGAAAGAGAAATGGAACCTGGCCACCTGGTAGCCTGCCACCTCTACGACGCCTAGATCAAGGAGCGGCCTAAACTAAGGGTCGTTTAGATTAAGGCCCCGCCTAGGTTAAGGACTTAGGCGGGATCTTTTATTTTGTCTGATTTACTAGACCGATTTTTTCCTACAAACCAGCCAATGATACAGCCCACGATGGCCGGGATGAGGAAGGCAAAGCCTTGAGGGCCCAGGGGTACGTGGACCAGAATTTCTTCTGCCGTGGGCTTGGTCACTGTGATGGTTTTAAGAGCCTGGACTACACCAAAAGGAATCGCGGCGATGACCCCGCCAATGAAAACTTCGTCGTAGGGAACGAGTTTCTTGCCCAAAAGGTTGAGGGCGATTAAGACGATAACTACGGGATAAATGATTTCCAAGAGGGGGGTGGAGAGGTTAATGATACCTTCTACGCCCATGATGGACACCAGGTAGGAAAGCAGGGTTAAGGTTACCGCTACTGCCTTATAGCTGAAGCGGTTTTTGAACAGGCCGGTAAAATAATCACTGGCGGTTAAGAGGCAGCCGATGGCTGTGGTCAAGCAGGCCAGGAAGATGATCAGGGCCAGGAGCACCTGCCCAAAATTCCCAGATAAAAGCTTGATAGCCGTTACGGTTAGAGTGGTGCGGTCAGGAATACTTTGCAATTGGCCGGAGCCTGAAGCCCCAATCCAAGCAAAGCCCACATAAACGGCCATGGTGCCCAGACCCGCCAGGGCGGCCACTTTCCGCATGATGGATTCTTGCGACTTGCCCTCGTAACCCTTTTGCTGCAGGGTCATGGCGACGGTACCGCCGAAGACGATGGAAGCTAGGGCGTCCATGGTTTGGTAGCCCGTGCTAAAACCGTAGTGGAAAACCCCGGTCCCCATGCGTTCTGGCGCAGGCGCGATAGGTTGGCCAATGGGCTTAAAAATACCAATGCCAATAATGATAGCCAGGAAAATCAAGAGGAAGGGTGTGAAGAATGAGCCCAGCCGGTCAATTACGGAATTGGGGCTAAGGATAAAATATAGGCAGATGCTAAAAAAGATCAAAGCCCCTACCACCAGCAGGGTATTGGGGTCGATAGAGTCCGACATAAAGGGCAGGACTGCCAACTCCACCGCGGTTGCGGCGGTACGGGGAATGGCGAAGAGGGGCCCAATAAAGGTCAGGATAATCGTGGTGAGCACGGTCGCGAAAACCGGGGATACACGTTCACAGAATTTTTGCGCGCTCCCTCCAGCCTTGGCCACCGCCACGATGCCCAGCATGGGCAGGCCGGTCCCTGTTAGGACAAAGCCCAGACTGGCCATGGTCCAATCTGAACCCGCCATCGCTCCCATGTAGGGTGGGAAAATAATATTACCCGCGCCCAAAAACATAGAAAACAGGGCAAAACTAACCACCAAAAGGTCTTTGGTCCGATTCTGTGACTTCATCAAGTCTTCCTCCCCAGCCAGTGATCTGGATACATAGTTGGTTTAGCTTTGGCAGAGTTATAGCTGTTTAGCCACCCCAAAGCTTATTCATCTTAGCAAAACCGGCCGAGAAAATAAAGAAATTTTTAGGCAGTGTGCATATCTTGATCAAGATAAGAGGGATATTTTTTATAATAATTACCAAAGCCGGTAAATTATTAATACCCTGCGAGTAGCAGGGTCTAAGTCGCGATCAGTCACTACATGGTGCTCGCAAAAGGCTTCCACGCATGATTTGAGGCCTGGACTTCTGGCCAGGGATGAGAGCCAGCACGCAGAAAGCAATTATTTATACAGATTGTAGCTTTTGAATGATGGTCTGTCCCTGAGGACTCTGCAAGTATTTTTGTGTGACTGGGGACACTAGCGCTAACGCCGGGTCCAGCTGGCCTTGGGCTAAATATTGGCGGACCTGAGAGGCCGAGATAGGCTGACCATCCCGTTCGGCGCGAGGAATGACCTCCAGTTTCAGGGGGGGATAGGGGGACTCTTCCTGGAAAACTTCAGCCATTACCTGGTTATAGATGTGGGTGGTAGGGCTAAGCGGCTCTTCGCCAACAAAACGCTTAGTAATGCCCAGAGTAGGGGCGAAGTAACGGCGGAAAATTTGCGCATCCAGGCGGGCCTGGATGCGGGTAACATTTTCTTCTTCTGGCAAAAAGTAGGAGGGGAAGGTGGCAGCGGAGACCAAATAAGGCCCGGTACTGTGGACTCGTACTTCTGGGAAATCTGCCACGGCTTCCTGGACCAAGGCCAGGCGGTCGGCCGCGGGAAAAGCGGAGAGATCTTCCGCCACGACAAAAAGCTGGAGCCGGGTACACGCCTGCCGAGCATAGTCAATCAAGGCCATATGGCCCAGGGTAAGGGGGTTGGTGTTTAAAACAATGGCTCCGACCTGCTCAGAATGTCCGGACTTTAAGACATCTTTATTATCTTTGGCCTGTAGAGCAGCCAAGAAATCAGTCAAACCCCGCATGCCCCTCTCTAAGAAAACCAGCTGGCCATCCACGCGGGATATTTCCTGGAAGCCTAAGTGGACAAAGGCCGGCGCAGTCCGCACCTTGGTATAAACGTAGGACTGGCCCGAGCCTTGCTGCATGACGACCTGCAAAAGCGCGCTGATCAACTGATTAAAAGCCGGACCGCCCTGGTAATCCTCCCGCACAGCCACGCATTTAATGATGTTATGGAAAAGGGATCCCGTAGCGATTAGATCCTCGCCCTCAAACAGGCCATAGACCTGGTCGACATTTCTCTCGGCCCGGAGGCCAGCCTGGGCCAAAAAGTCTGTCCATAGCTCGCGATCTCGGGCAATTTTATCCGGCCATAAACGTCTTAATTCCATCATACCTATGTCCTTGCTGTCCTCATTTTCTGTTGAGTCCGGCCACCTAGGCT